>CAZOCL010000133.1:0-15737 GCA_964578245.1 uncultured Klebsiella sp.
TTGGTTCCGGGCTTTCCTGGTAGCGCATGAGGAAGTCCACCTGCGCGCCGATGGCCGTGCGGTAGAATTCGAGGGCTTCTTCACAACGGCCGCCGAAGAACAGATAGGGTTGGATAAGGGTGCCAGGCATAGTGGTCAGGGGTGGTTGGGTGTGCTTATCAGATGTTCGAGGGAAACGATGGCATCACACATCGCAGAGTTTCACCGCTTCATTGAGGGACTTCACCTTGTCGCGCAGGGGGATGAACTCCTGGCCCACAAAGCCGGTGTATTTCGTCTCAGCGATGGCACGCATGATGGGCGGGTAGTTGATTTCCTGCGTGTCATCGATCTCGTTGCGGCCCGGGTTGCCAGCGGTGTGGTAGTGCGCGATGTAGTCCTTGTATTTGCGCAACCGGGCGATGACGTCGCCGTGCATGATCTGCACATGATAGATGTCGTAGAGCACCTTCACGTAGGGCGAGCCGACGGCTTTGAGGATGTCGATGCTCACGTCCATGTTGTCGCAGAAGTAGTCCGGGTGGCCCTTCATCTCGACGGCGACCTTGGAGTTGAGCATCTCGAGCGCGACAGTCACTTTCTTCGCCTCGGCAAGGGGGGCGATCTTCTTGAGGCCCTCGACCATGTTCTTGAATCCCTGCTCGTCGGAGAGGCCTTTGCGGAAGCCGGAGAAGGTGATGACGGCAGGCACGCCATGGGTGGCACACTGGCCGATGCGGTCCTCCAGCACTTTGAGACATTCAGCGTGCTGCTCCTTCTGCGCGAAACCCTTGGCGAAGCCGTGGCTCCCGGCGAGGGCGCAGGTGAGGCCAAGCTCCTTGAGCATCGGCCAGTGCTCCGGTCCGATCAGCTCGACGGACTTCACGCCGAACTTCGCGGACCACTTGGCCAACTCGGCGATGGTGAGCGGGCGGAAGTTCCATGTCACCACGGACTGGTTGATGTTCCCGTTCTTGGCGACGTAGTAGTCACCGCCCTCAGCGGCGCGGACCTTGGAAGGGGTGAGGACAGTGGCGGCGCTGGCGAAAGCGGAGGCGGCAGCGGCGGTTTTGAGGGCGGAACGGCGGGAGGGGTTTGGTTTCATATGGATTCTCCGACTTGTGCGAGCGCTTGTTCAATGAGTTCTGTCCGCAGAAAGATACCGGCACGAATTAGTGCTTCGAGCTCCGGACGCAGTGCGGTGATTAGCCCGGCCTGCTTAGCTAGACGCAGCAGGCCAACCGTCCCGGTGTGTCGGAGGTGGAGCCGCTTGGCCACCCGGCGGGCATCCGAATCATCCACCAACAGCAAGCTGCCAGGGAGACGCAAGGTGATGGCCAAAGCTTCGGCTTCCCCTTCATCCACTTCGTCCAAAAAACTTGGAGCCAGCGTTGAATCCGAAGGAAACAGTTCAATGAAACCGCAATTGCGAATGGCCTCGGCACCGGGGGCATCTGGAGCTGCCACGGTCACTTCGTTCCAGACAGCGTGGCCAACGACAATGCGCTTGGCCATGCGAGGGAGGAGGGGGAGCCGTCCAATTCGCGCCAATCCGATCAGCGGGCTGCTGTCGGCAACGATGACCGTTTCAAGGATCACGTAATTCGTCAGCGATCTGGTCGTCCGCCAAGTTGATCACAGGAATCCTGCGCCGCCCCAGTTCATCCATGAAGAGTATCTTCGGCATGCCCGCAGATTCAGCCGCCTTGCCCAGCGACAACTTGCCATCGGCAAAGAGGTCAATCGCCAGCATGAGCTTCAGGCCGTTTTGCAAGGCCTGCGGAGATTTGCCCGAGGCCTTCACGACTTCATCCGCCACTTCGATGGTCAGCGTTGACATGGAGACACGATATCACACGTCGCAAATCTTCACACCTTGCTTGAGGGAGGCGAGCTTGTCCTCGCGCTTGGGGATGAACTCCTGGCCCACGTAGCCAGTGTAGCCGGTCGCCTGGATCGTGCGGATGATGGCCGGGTAATTCAGCTCCTGGGTGTCGTCGATCTCGTTCCGACCAGGCACGCCGCCGGTGTGGTAGTGAGCGAAGTATGGATGGTCACGCTTGATGGTCGTGATGACGTCGCCCTCCATGATCTGCATGTGGTAGATGTCATAGAGCAGCTTGAAGTGCTCGGAGCCAATGGCCTTGCAGAGAGCGACGCCCCACGCGGACTTGTCGCACTGGTAGTCCTTGTGGTTCACGCGGCTGTTGAGCAGTTCCATGACGAGTGTGACGCCGTTCTTTTCGGCGAGCGGGAGGATGCGCTTGAGGCCAACGGCGCAGTTCTTCAGACCAGTCTCGTCATCCTGGCCGGCGCGGTTGCCGGAGAAGCAGATGAGCTTCTTGAAGCCGGCGTCGGCGCACTGTTTGATGCGCTCGGTGTAGATCTCGACCAGCGTATCGTGGTGTTCCAGCCGGTTGAACGCCTTCTCGATGCGGCCGATGCCGTCCTTCTGCGGGAAGCTGACCATGGCGCAGTGCAGCCCGTATTTCTTGATGGTGGGGAAGTCCGGCGGGTCGAGCAGTTCGATGGAGGAGAGGCCGATGTCCTTGGCGGACTTGCACAGGTCCTCGAGGGCGATCTTGGGATAGCACCACTTGCAGACGGAGTGGTTGACGCGAGTCTTGGCGGCGGCATCGGCTGCGGACAGGCGTTGCGCCAGCGCGACGGTGGTGGTCAACGCGGCCACGGAGGTGAGGGCGGAACGACGGGAAAGAGCGGTCTTCATGATGGAGAAACGATGAGTAGCTGGCTGCGGCCAGTTCAATCCCCGCCGTCCTCGCCGTCAAACGAAAGTTTGCGCTGTTCCAATTCATGACGCGCGGCGCTTGCATTCTTCCCCGCAGCGGCCCAATGTCCCCGACGCTTTTCACGCGGCGTTCAAAGAATGCCGATTTGCTAATGAGCCAACAGCCCGAGACCGAACTGGATTTGGAATTGCAGCTTCTCCCCGCGTGGGCGAAGCAGAGCACCGACACAAACCGCTTTGCCAACTACCGTGGCGATGAAGAAGCCGGTGGCGGCGCGCGCCGTGGGCGCGGCGACCGCCCCTTCGGCGACCGCCCACCGCGCCGGGATGGCCCGGGAGGACCGCGTCGTGATGGACCCGGTGGTCCTGGTGGTCCCCGCCGTGACAGTGGCCCGCGTCGTGACGGCCCTGGTGGCGGGCCGCGCTCTGGTCCTGGGGGTCCCCGTTCCGGCCCCTTCCGAGGTGGCCGTGATGACCGTCGGGATGAACCCCGCCGCGAGGCTCCCGCTCCGCTGCCGGACTTCGACGTAGACCTCATGCCCGAGGAAAAGGGTGTCGAAGGGCTCGCCCGCCAGATCAAGCTGACCGGTCGCGCCTATCCGATCTTCGACATCGCGCATCTCATTCTCAAGAAGCCTGACCGCTTCACCATCACCTTCCGCGTGATCAAGACCGGTGACACCGTCGCGGCCCCGCTCTTCCTGTGCAGCCTGGATGACACCCTCTGGCTCTCCGAGGCCGAGGTCACGGCGCATCTGCTGAGCCGCCACTTCAACACCTTCTACTCCACGGAGAAGATCGCTGGCGAGGCCCCGAAGGGCACCTACACGTTCGTCGCCCAGTGCGGGATGAGCGGCATCATCCTCGGCCCGCCGAACTACCACGACTACCAGACCAAGCTGCACAAGCTCCACAACGAGCGGTTCAGCCGGATGCCGTTCGATGCGTTCAAGGCGCGCGTCAAGATCGTCCGCGACGAGGCCGTCGTGAAGCAGTGGGTCGAGGAATCCAGCGTCAAGACGGAGTTCACCGCGTTGAACGTCCCGGAGGCGATGAAGTTCAACAAGCGCGAGGAAGTGGAAGCGCACTTCAAGGCCACGCATCTGCCGAACCTCTACAAGTCCGTCCCGTCCCACACCTTGGTCGGGGCGAACGTGGGCCAGTCCTCGCCGGTCATCCGCCGCATCTTCAGCTTGGTCGTCGAGGATCAGGTGCGGTTCCCGTTGAAGCTGGTGAACACGCTCTGCACCCAGTTCAGCCGGCTCGGCCTGCAGTTCTTCAAGGTCAACAAGACGATCACGCACGTCTCCGTGGCCCGGCCGACCTATCTGGACATGGATGCCACGCCGGTCTCGCCGAACCTTAGGCGGCTGATCGAGTTCATCGATGCCACGCCCAAGTGCACGCGGCGCAAGCTGCTCGAAGCTCTGGCTCCGGCACCGACGGTCATCGCGATCCCGGCTCCGGTGGAAGGCCAGCCCGCCGCCGCTCCTGCTCCCGCCGAGCCGACGGCTGAGCAGTCCGCCATCAACAGCGACCTGCACTGGCTCATTCATCAGGGCCACGTCATCGAGTTCGCCAACGGTCTGATCGAAACCGCCAAGCGCCCCCAGCCCAAGCCCGCTCCGGCACCGAAGCCAGAAGGTGCGCCGAAGGCTCCGCGTCCCGACCGCCCCGCCCGCGCTGAGCGCCGTTACCTCCCAGTCTTTCTGGGAGTGCCGCTGCTGGTGGGCTGACAACCCCAGGACAGGATTAAGCAGCACCTGGCGCAGAGTTTTCAGCCTGCGAGCCTTGCGCTTTCAGCCGCGCCACTTTTGCTTTAGGGCGGAGACGCTGGGAACACAGAGGCACCCGGACAATTCACCTTCGGTGACCAGCGCGCCGTCAACTCGAGCACAAAGTTCGCCGGCTCTGCTGCCTGCTTCATGCAGCAGGTGGTAAGTGCTCGGCCAAAGTAGCTGCCGCAGATGACCTTCTTTGTGTCCTCGGCTCCCCTTCGTGGCCAACCCAACCGCCACTTTTCATCCCGCAACCAAGCAAAAACCCGAAAGCTGCGAACAGCTTCCGGGTTTTTCGCAATCCGATGTAAATCCCTCTTTCAGCCCAAGGCTGTGGGAGGTTGAGGCTCAGGCCTCAGAGCGTATGACCGCTGCCCGAGAGCGAGCAGGTCGGGGAGGACGAGACGGTCGCACCAGCGCTGTAGGCTCCGCCGCCAGGGCAGACGGGGAGGAGCGAGCCCTTCAAGTAAGCCAGCAGGGTGGTGTCGGTGAGCGCGTAGGTGTCGGTGGCGGCCTTCTTGTTTTCCAAAGCCCACTGCTGCACGGCGCCGTCGATCTGCTTGAGGTTGGCGATGCAGGCGTTCTTCTGGGCGGTGGCGCGTGCCTTCACGAAGTTCGGGATCGCGATGGCGGCCAGGAGGCCGATGATCGCGACCACGATCATGATTTCGACGAGGGTGAAACCGGCTTTGCGGGTGGAGGTGACTTTCATGGTGTTCTGCGTTTATGTCGCGAATCCGCGACGTTTGGATTTATGTTTGATTACTGCTGACCGAGGCCATTTTACAATGGCAGTGCACTGTCGTCGCATTCCTCTGGGAATAATAGCTAAATCGCCAAGTATTTTGGGTCCACCTTGATGCCATCCGGTGCCCAGGGGGCGTGTGTTCGGATTCGTCGGCCGCGTTCCAAATGCAAAACCCGGCAACTGCAAGCAGTTGCCGGGTCATGTAAGTTGCTTCCTCGAACTCAGCTCAAGCCGGTCAGGAGGCGGTGCTCAGTTCTCAGAGCGTGTGGCCGCTGCCCGAAAGCGAGCACGTCGGGGAGGACGAGACGCTCGCACCAGCGCTGTAGGCTCCGCCGCCAGGGCAGGCGGGGAGGAGCGAGCCCTTCAAATAGGCCAGCAGGGTGGTGTCGGTGAGCGCGTAGGTGTCGGTGGCGGCCTTCTTGTTTTCCAAAGCCCACTGCTGCACGGCGCCGTCGATCTGCTTGAGGTTGGCGATGCAGGCGTTCTTCTGGGCGGTGGCGCGTGCCTTCACGAAGTTCGGGATCGCGATGGCGGCCAGGAGGCCGATGATCGCGACCACGATCATGATTTCGACGAGGGTGAAACCGGCTTTGCGGGTGGAGGTGACTTTCATGGTGTTCTGCGTTTATGTCGCGAATCCGCGACGTTTGGATGTATATGGCTTGCTGCTGCGTGCCTGCCCCTGACTGAGGCAAGCAGTGCATCATGGGCCCCTTTACCGCGATCACCTAACCAATTCGCAGGGTATTTTCGGCGGCATCTGGATGCGCGCTCATTTTGCCGCCATGAAAACAAAACAGGGCGGCCATTTGGCCGCCCTGTTGCGGAATCAGTCTGCGCCAGCTGCGCAGATTAGCGGCGTGCTTTCGGCAGCGCGCTGCGGCCGGCATAGACCGCGTTCTTCCCCAGCAACTGCTCAATGCGCAGGAGCTGGTTGTATTTCGCGGTGCGATCGGTGCGGCTCAGTGAGCCGGTCTTGATCTGGCCGCAGTTGGTCGCCACGGCGATGTCCGCGATGGTGGCATCCTCGGTCTCACCGGAGCGATGGGAGAGCACGGCGCGGTAGGCGTTCTTGTGCGCGAGTTCCACGGCATCAAGCGTCTCGGTGAGGGAGCCGATCTGGTTCACCTTCACCAGGATGGCATTCGCAGTGCCCGTATCAATGCCCTTGCGCAGGAACTGCACGTTGGTGACGAACAGGTCATCACCCACGAGCTGGGTCGTGGCTCCCAGCTTGTCGGTGAGCTTCTTCCACGTCACCCAGTCGCCCTCGGCGCAGCCGTCCTCGATGCTGACGATCGGATACTTGGCACAGAGTCGCGCATAGAACTCGACCATCTCATCGCCGGTAAGCTTCTGACCGCTGCTCTTCTTGAACACATAGGTCTCGTTGCCCGTGTAGAACTCCGAGGCGGCCACATCCAGCGCGAGGAAGATGTCCTTGCCCAGCTTGTAGCCGGCGTCCTTCACGGCGAGCGCGATGGCGTCCAGCGCGGCATCCGCGCTTTCCAGCTTCGGGGCGAAGCCGCCTTCGTCACCGACGGTGGTGGAAAGGCCCTTCTTCTTCAGCACGCTCTTGAGGGCGTGGAAGATCTCGGTGATCGCCTGCAATCCCAGGCTGAACGTCGGGAAGCCATGCGGCATGATCATGAACTCCTGGAAATCAATCGGGGCGTCCGAGTGCGCGCCGCCGTTGATGACATTCGCCATCGGCACGGGGAGCACCTTGGCGTTGGGCCCGCCGAGGTATTTGAAGAGCGGCTGGCCGAGCGCGGCCGACGCGGCCTTGGCATTCGCGAGCGAGACGGCCAGGATCGCGTTGGCCCCGAGCTTGGACTTCTTGAAGCCAGTGCCGTCCAGCTCGAGCATCGCGGCGTCCACGGAGAGCTGGTCGGTGGAGTCGAGGCCGAGCAGGACCGGCGTGATCTTCTCGATCACATTCTTGACGGCCTTGCTGGTGCCCTTGCCCAGATAACGCTTCTTGTCACCGTCACGGAGTTCGAGCGCTTCGTGCTCGCCGGTGCTCGCGCCGGAGGGCACGGCGGCACGGCCGAGGATGCCCGAGGAGAGCGTGACGTCCACTTCGACAGTGGGGTTGCCGCGCGAGTCGAGGATTTCGCGGGCCTGGATTTCAGCGATCTGGGTCATGGTGTGTGTCAGTTGTGCGTTGTCTGATGTCAGTTGGGAACCGTCCTTCCGGCCATGCCGGAGAGACGCGGCAGTTTAGGGAGGCGCGAAAAGCCGTCAAGCGATGAACCAGCCCCGTTCGGGCGCGCGTTTCCTGCCCTTATCCGCTCAATGCGGCAACTGCTCCGCCTCATGAAACAGGACCGCGTTGCCCAGGCTGCGAAACACCCGCACTTCCGCGGCGAAATCAGCCGGGCTGACCAGCATCCCTTCTTGCAGCAGCCGGAGATAGTCCACCACCTCGGGCGACGGTTCGCCATCCTTGAACGCCTCACGCAGGACGTTGGCCATCACGCACCGGCGCTGGGCGGGGAGCAGCATTTCGCCGAGCACAGTCGCCAATCCTTCCGGCCCAAGCTGGTCCAGATAAGTTTGCCCGGCGTTGATGGCATCCGTGGACTGGATGCGTCGCTCCAGTGCCTTGATACGCCGCTCCCGCGTTTCCGGCCGGTGCTGGATCACGCCCAGGACGGCGGCACAGAGCAGATTCACCGGGGTCCAGTCGGGCCCGGATGGGCTCTCGTTCACGAGCGTTCCCAGCGAGGCTACTGCCAGCAGCGCGTCATAACAGCGCTTATACTGCTCCTCCGAAAGCCCGGCGGCCTGCCGCCATTCCTCCAGCATCGTGATCTCCTCGTGCGACAGCTTGTTGTCGGAAAATCCGAGGTCAATCAGGTTCACGAGCACGCTCTCCGTTTGCGCGGCGGTGAGCCGTTGCGGGGCTTCCGTGAGCAGCTTCGCAAAGCCGTGCTTCACCACCCACGCGCCACCCCGCCGGAAACTGTTCAAGCTCCCAAACCGGGCGACCACCCAGTCGAGTTCCTCCTTGGCATGCTGACCATCCGCTTGCGCCATCGCATAGACTGCCGCGCCGCAGATCAAGTTCGGGGTGAGCGACGCCGGTGCGCGCGTGACATCCACGGCTTCGGACGCGGGCTGCATGGTGGCCAGCTTGGCCAGGTTGGGCACTTCGCCCGGCGGGAACTTCAGCTCAAACTCCGCCTCCGGCAGCCGCGCTTTCAAGTAGGCGTGCGAACCATCTTCCCGCACCTCGAGTCCCGTGGCTTCCGCCAGATGATAGTCGAGGCGGGAAAACTCACCGCCCGCCGGACGCGAATAGCACACGAGCATCGTTCCGTCACACGCGAGCCAGGTCAGGCCCTCTTCGCCGGTGATGTCGCACAGCGCACGCACAACGATGTTCGGCTCGCGTTTGAAGTCCGCGATGAAATCGGCGTGCAATTGTGTCGGTAATCCCATGACCGGGCGCGGAGCATACGCCAACGCCCTTTCGATTTGCACATGGAAAAATGTGACGAAATCCTTCCTCTGGCCGGAAGCGGGCCAGCCGTTACGGGCGCGTTAGGTCTTCACTTCGGTGCGTCCCCGCAGCCACGCCACAGTCACCACCGACATCGCGGACACCAGGACGATGAGGCTGGCGAGCGCGTTGATGTCCGGCGTGAACCCGCGTTTCACTGACGAGTAAATCAGGATGGGCAGCGTCGTGGAGCCGGGCCCGCTGGTAAAGAAACTCACCACAAAATCATCCAGGCTCAGCGTAAAGGCCAGCAGCCCGCCCGAGACAATCCCGGGCACCATCAAGGGCAGCGTCACATGCCGGAAGGTCAGCCACGGTCCCGCACCCAGATCCGCGGCAGCCTCCTCCAGTTGGGGATCGCAGTCCGCCATGCGCGCCCGCACCACGATGGCAATGAAGGGAATTTGAAACGTGATGTGCGCCAGCGTCATCGTGGTCATCCCGAGTTCAAACCCGGCGAGCCACTTGCGCAGCACGGAGAAGAAGAGTAGCAGCGCCACCGCCATCACGATGTCCGGAATGAACACCGGCACATGCAGGACATGGTGGAAGAGGCGCTTGAACGGAAACTCGTAACGGCTCATCCCATACCCCAGCACGGAGCCGAGCAGCACGGAGAAGAACGTGCTCGTGCACGCCAGTTCGATGGTGTTTAGCGCGGCGGCAATCGCCGGGTCGTTGTTCATCAGCCGCCCATACCAGTCGAGCGTGAAGCCCTGCCATTCCACGCCCGACCCCGCCGCATTGAAGGAATACACGATCACCGCCGCCAGCGGCGCGTAGAGAAAGACGAACACCATCAGCGCAGCCAGCGCCGTAAGCGGTGAACGGCGCTTCATGGCCGCTCCCTCCTCAAAGTTGATGCCACCCACGACTCCGATCGCACGGCGACTTCTCCTCCCTCTCCCCTCAACGGGGAGAGGGCCGGGGTGAGGGGTGCTTCGGCCCGTTGCAAACCACCCACCTTTAGGCGGCCAGGCACCCAACCGCCCGTGGCCTCCCCGCGCAGCGCCCGGCCAGCACGCTCGTTCCACCGGCTAAAGCCGGGACTCCGAACGCAGTTATCGCCACTGCCCCGTTCCCATCTTTCTGACCCCATCTTTCTGACCCCTCGGTTCCCGTCCCATTCGGCCCGGGCAATTCCATCCTTGTCCGTCCCCAATCTTTGGGAATCCATGGCCTGAGGCATCACGCGGTTCATGGCAACGCCACCTCCCTCCGCCCCTTCGTCACCCACGTGTGCAGCCCTAGCCCGAAGCACATCACCAGCAGCGCCACCACCGCGATGGCCGACCCAAACGGCCAGTCGCGGCTCACGCCAAACTGCTGCTGCACCGCGTTCCCCAGCAGCGCCACCTTCGCCCCGCCCAGCAAGTCTGGAATGACGAACTGTCCCGTGGCCGGCAGCGCCACCAGCACACAGCCGGCGATCATGCCGGGCCGGATCTGCGGCAGCATCGCGTGCCAGAACACCCGCACCGGCGACGCCCCGAGATCCGCCGCCGCCTCGGTGAGCGTCCAGTCGAGCTTCTCCACGCTCGCGTAGAGCGGCAGCACCATGAAAGGCAGGTAGTCGCACACCATCGCCACCATCACGGCGGTCCACCCTGGGTAGAGCTCGGTGCCCGGCGGAAGAAAGCCCGCCGTGATGAGCGTCTCCGCCAGCCAGCCTTCCGGGGCCAGGATCAATTGCCACGCATAGGTGCGGATGAGCAGGTTCGTCCAGAAGGGAATGACCACGAGCGTCAACGCCACTGTCTTCCATCGGCGCGGCAGCCCCGCGATGAAGAACGCCACCGGCAGCCCGACGAGCAGGCAAAGCGACGCCGTCACCAGCCCCACGCCGATGCTCCGCGCGAGGATGAGCGGCTGCACCGGGTCGAAGCCCAGTGCCCCATTCCCCGCGAGGCGCGAATAGTTCTCCCAGGTGAAGTTCCAGACGATCTCCCCCGCATCACCGCGTTGCGCAAAGCTCAGCGCGATGACGAACCCCAGCGGAATGAGCAGGAAGACCGTCACCCACGCCAGCGCCGGTCCGCACAACCACAGCGCCCGGAACGTCTGCGCGCCCGGCGGCATCGGCTCGCCGAAGTGGACCGTGCGTCGTAAGCGGCGGCGGCGTTTGACCGTGGTGTTGCCGGTAGGTTCGGCCATTCAGCCCTCCAGCAGGAAAATGTTGCCCGGCGGCACGAAGACCTCCACCGAGTCGCCCACGAACAGGCCGACGTTGCGCCGCCCCGTGTTCATCTCCACCACCCGCAGCAGGCTGTTGCCGATCCGCACCTCGACGTGCGTCTCCGGCCCGTTGGAAATGACCGACATCACCTGGGCGAGGAAGCGGTTGTCGGTTGGCGCGCCGCCGTCGAGGGAGATGCGTTCGGGGCGGATGCCCAGGTTCAGCTTGCCCTGTTCCGCGAGGTCAATCGCGCTGGAGGGCAGTTCCACATGCAGCCGGCCCAGCGGGGATTCCGCCTCCAGCAGCGTGCCCGTGCGGGAAACGAAGCTGCCACCGAACCAGTTGCACGCGCCGATGAACTCCGCCACGTAGCGCGTCTTCGGGTGCTCGTAAAGCTCCTCCGGCGTCCCCAGCTGCTCGATCCGGCCCGCGTTCATCAACGCCACCCGGTCGCTGATCGAGAGCGCCTCGTCCTGGTCGTGCGTCACATGGATGAAGGTCGTGCCGAGCCTTTGTTGTAGCAGCCGCAGTTCGATCTGCAGTTCCTTGCGAAGCTTCAAGTCCAGCGCACCCAATGGCTCATCCAGCACCAGCACCTCCGGCTCGTTCACCAGCGCGCGCGATAATGCCACGCGCTGCTTCTGGCCGCCTGAGAGTTCGCTCGGATGGCGTCCGGCAAGTGGGGTGATGTGCGTCAGTTCCATCGCCGCCGAGGTGCGCCGGGCGATGTCGTGCGACGACATCTTCTTCATGCGCAGGCCGAACGCGATGTTCTCCGCCACGCTCAGATGCGGGAACAGGGCGTAGGATTGAAACACCGTGTTCACCGGTCGCTTCCACGCCGGTAGCCGCAGCGCCTCCACCCCCCCGATTCGCAGCCCGCCACTGTCCGGCAAATCCAACCCCGCGATGATGCGCAGCAGCGTCGTCTTCCCGCACCCCGAGGGCCCCAGCAGGGAAAGAAACTCCCCGCGCCGCACATTCAGCGTGATTCCCGCCAGCGCTTCGACCTTGCCAAAGCGCCGCGTGAGATGCTGACACTCGACCGCGAGGGCCGAGGGACCGGCAGATTTGGCATCAGGCGTCTGCAATCGTTCCTTTAATAGAGGAAACCAGCCGGGATGACGAACCAAAATGTTGCCCGTCACCCTCCCGGTAGTCG
Organism: uncultured Klebsiella sp.; assembly: GCA_964578245.1. GTDB lineage: Bacteria > Verrucomicrobiota > Verrucomicrobiia > Limisphaerales > SXTU01 > SXTU01. The sequence goes on from CAZOCL010000133.1 coordinate 12,101, forward strand.
CAACCTTCAGGTTGCGAATGAAATCCCGAGTCCAGAGCGCGGGCGTCCTCGCCCGCTTTGCACGTCCGGCCACCGAAACGGTGCACCTGCTACCCCGCTCCGAACCCGCCCGGCCTTCCCAATGGCTTCGTTCGGTAAAATCCCTTTGCCCCAAAATCGGCCATCGGCCATCTGAAATCTCCGATTCCCAAACCTCTCCCATACACACACTCTCCGAAGATTCCGGGAATCCAGACTTCGGCATCTAAAATCGTTGTGTTCCCTGAATCTTTGGGTTCCTCTCCGGTTCCTGCTTCATTCGTGTCCCTTTGTGTTCATTCGTGGTTCCTCCTCGCATCTGAATTGGCTTCGTTTTGTAAAATGCCGCGTGCCACAGGACCTTGCGTCCATCCCATTGATAACCAACCAGTTGGCCCGTTGAAACAGCTCCCAGTTTGGCCGCCAATTTGGCTTCGTTTCGCAGAATCCAACCCTCCCTCTGCGCCCGTCCAGCCTCTCTGGTGCCAGCCTCAATTTCTGCCCCATTGGTGTCCCTTCGTGTTCATTCATTCGTGGTTTCCCGTCTTCCCCACCACCCTAATCCCACCTCCCCCTCTCTCAATTGCGTGGCGCAAATGCACCACCCAGACCGTGCGAGTGTCGCCAGCCATTCGTCCCCTGCGTCCCATCCGTCCCATCCCCGCCGCCCTCAGGCCTACGGCAGCAGCGGCAACAGCAGCCGGTTCGTCGCTATGCCTTGGGAACGTATTTGGCTGGCTAGCCCAGACGAGGTCACCTGCTGCACGCTGCCATCGGCCAGCGCGATGTTCCACCTCCCGTCGTGCTCGTTGGTCGTCCAAGCGGCAGACGTCCGGTTCGTCGTGGCAAGGAACAACCGTCCCTCCAGATTGAAGCGGTTGGTGACCAGGTGACGGTCACCGGTCAGGATGGTATTCGGCAACGTCTCGTCCGCATCCAGTGAAGCGAATACGCTCACGGCCCGGTTACTTTTGCTGGAGAGACTCTCCGCCGTGGCCGTCGGCCCTGCCAGAAAGTCCCTAGTCATGTCGTTATACCGCTCACGATCCCATGGGCACATCAGAATCTTGGCGCTGCCCATTTCATTCGACATGGCTTGGAAGTGCTGCCACGCCTGCGTCACGTTGCCGAACGCCAGCGAGTTCGTGACCAGGAAGGGAAACTTGTCGTCGTTGTCATTGGCCCACACTTTGTAGGAGAGGCCGATCTGTTTCAGGTTATTCGCGCACTTGATGCGGCCATAGTGCTGATGCCTTCGCGGAGTGAGCGCGAAGAGATACATCACCCCCACCGCCAAAAACAGCAGCAGCACGATCACCACCGCGAGTTCCGTCGCCGTGAAGGCGCGGGTCGGTCGGGAAACGAGCGAGAGTTTCATGGTGTTAAGGGTTAGGTTCTCACGGCAGCAACGGCAGCAGCAGCCGGTTGGTCGCGATGCCCTGCCTCCGAACTTGCTGGTCCAGACTCGGGCCATTCGATTGCGGCACACTGCCGTCGGCAAGCAGCACATTGCCCATCAAGCCGCCGTGCTGCTTGTCCATCCAAGTGACGGCCGGGCCATCGAACATTGCCAGGAAGAGCCGTCCATCCCGGTTCCAGCGATTGGTGGCGAGATGACGATCACTGGAGAGGATCATGTTGGGCAGCACTTCTGCCGCATCCAGCGATGCCGTATAGCTGACGGCTCGGTTGCCTTTGGTCGGGAGGCTTGTCGCGGTCGCCCGCACATCGGCCTGAAAATCCGTCGCCTGATCGTTCAACCGTTCACGGTCCAGCAGGCACAGCAGAATCCGGGCACTGCCCAATTCATTCGACATGGTTTGAAAATGCTCCCAAGCCTGGGTCACGTTGTCATAAGCCAGCGAGCCAGTCGTCGCGGCGGGGAACTTGTCGTTGTTGTCGTTGGCAAAGATCCAGTAGGCGAGGCCGATTTGCTTGAGGCTTTGCACGCATTTCATTTGAGCGCGACCAGGACCATGCTTCGAGCGGCTCGTTGCTGGGAGGGTGGAATAAATCGTCACCACCCCCAGGACCAGGACCAGCACAATCACCACCGCGAGCTCCGTCGCCGTGAAGGCGCGCGTCGGTCGGGAAACGAGCGAGAGTTTCATGGTTTTACGAGGTTAGGTCTTCACGGCAGCAGGGGAAGGAGCAGCCGGTTGGTGGCGATTCCTTGTTTGCGGACCTGGGCGGCCAGTCCGGCGGCGCTCAATTGCTGCACGCTCCCGTCCGCGAGCGAGGCGTTCCCACAGAGCTTGTGCATCTGACGGTCCCATGCCGGCGCGGGCAGGTTCGAGACCGCGAGGAAGACGCTGCCGCTCAGATTCCACGCGTTGGTGACGAGGTTGCGGTCAATCAGCAGAATCGTATTCGGCAAGACTTCCGCGGCATCGAGGCTGCCGCCGTAGCTGACTGCCGCGTTGCCGGCGGAGCCGAGACCATCAGGGCCGGTGGAGAAGTCGCGCCTGATGTTGGGCTGCCGCTCGCGATCCGACGGGCAGAGCAGAATCCGGGCGCTGCCCAGCTCGTTCGACATGGCTTGGAAGTGATGCCACATCTGCGTCACGTTCCCGAATGCAAGTGAGTTCGTGACCAGAAACGGAAACTTGTCGTCGTTGTCATTGGCAAAAACCTTGTAGCCAAGCGACATGCTTTTGAGGATGTTCGCGCACTTTTGACGTTCAGCCCGCCCTCTCATTCCTTGATTCGCCGTGAGCCACATCAGCGTCACCACCGCCAGCACCATCAGCAGAACCACCACAAACATGGCCTCAATGGAAGTGAGCGCGCGACTGCCTTGGACTGAGAGCCCCAGTTTCATCCTGTGTGAGACCCCATTAGAGCATTACCAATGCCGCCCGCTGAATCCGGCCTTTTCTGTAGGACAATTCGTGTGGCGCGCATCATTTCCACGCCTCCCGCGCGAAGCCCACGCCCCCGGCGTGCGGCGTTCACGCCGCTTCAGCTCACGCCCGTCCGCACGCCTCGAAACTTCCAACGCTCCCTTGCATCCGTGCGCTGAAGCGACCTAAAGGTCGCGCTCCTCCCGGCGCGCGGCGTTCACGCCGCTTCACCGTCCGAGCGCTGGTCATCGAACGCATGGCCTGTGATACCGTTTCCCAATGACTATCGGTGGAATGGCCAGTAAGGGCCACGACGCACATCTTCTCCCTCTCCCTTCCTCGGAGGAGGGGAGAGGGCTGGGGGTGAGGGGTGTCGTCTGGCGACACGCTGCCGAATTGCATTGAGAATTGGTATCATCCATCGGACGCAGCCTCCCCATTTCGCGTATTCCGTGTATTCCGTGGTTTCAATCGTTTCCCCCGTTTCTCCGATGATTTTCTTGCCCTCGCCACCCCCGCCACGACTTAATCTCCCCCCACATGAAATTTGGCATCTGCAACGAAATCTTCCAGGGCTGGAAAATTGACGACACCTTCGCCTACGCGGCCAAGGCGGGCTACGACGCGGTCGAGATCGCGCCCTTCACCCTGGCCAACTACGTCACCGAAATCTCCGCCACCGAGCGCGCCCGCATCCGCGAATCAGCCGCCCGTGCGGGCATCGCCATCTCCGGCATCCACTGGGTGCTCGTGAAGGCCGAGGGCATGTATCTCAC
>CAZOCL010000134.1:0-15644 GCA_964578245.1 uncultured Klebsiella sp.
CTATGGGCGTCCCGAAGCGCAAACCTTCTCACAGCCGTCAACGCATGCGTCGCGCCTACAACAGCGTGCTCAAGCTCCCCCAACTTTCCACCTGCCCCCAATGCGCCGCGCCGGCGCTGCCGCACCGGGTCTGCCCCGCCTGCGGTTTCTACAAGGGCAAGCAGATCCTGACGATCACGGCGGGGATGTAATTTTCGGGGAAGGGCGCGGCGGGTTTCCGGCGCGCCCTTTTCGTTTATGCGCATCGCTGTGGATGTCATGGGTGGCGACCATGGGTGTGGCGTCATCATTGACGGGATCAAGCTGGCGCTGGCGGAGAACCGCCGGCTGACCGAGCTGCATCTGGTGGGCAACCAGGAGGAAATCTCCGCCCACCTCCGCAAGATTGGCCTTCACGCCGACACGCGTGTCCACATCGTCCACGCCTCGCAGGTCCTCACCATGGAGGACAAGCCGACGGCGGTGCGGACCAAGAAGGATTCTTCCGTCCTCCGGGCGGTCGAGCTGGTGCGCGATGGGAAGGCGGACGCGGTCGTTTCCCCGGGCAACACCGGTGGCCTCCTCGCGGCCGGAACCATCCGCCTGCGCACGCTGCCCGGCATCAGCCGCGCGGCGATTGCGACCGTGATGCCGGAGCCGGACAACGAGTTCATCCTGCTCGACGCCGGGGCGAACACGGAGTGCAAGCCCTGGCACCTCGCGGAATTCGCCATCATGGGCAGCATCTATGCGCGGGAAATCCTGCGCAAGGCCAGCCCGCGTGTCGGGGTGCTCTCCAACGGCACCGAGGAGATGAAGGGCAACGAACTCACACAGGCCGCGCTTCAGCTCTGCAAGAAGCTGGATCTCAACTTCATCGGCTACGTGGAGGGGCACGATCTGTTCAGCAACCATGTGGACGTGGTGGTCTGCGACGGCTTCGTGGGGAACATTGTGCTGAAGACCTGCGAGAGCCTTGCGCGCGGCATGTTTGCCATGCTCAAGCGCGAATTGACCGCGAACCCCAAGCGCAAGCTCGGCGCGTTGCTGGCCAAGAACGCCTTTCGCACGATCAAGCGCCGCACGGACTCGGAGAACTACGGCGGCGCGCCATTGCTGGGCTTGAACGGCGTCGTCTTCAAGGCGCACGCCTCGGCGAAAGAGCGTTCCATCCTCAACGCCATCCGCGTGGCGACGGAGACACTGGAGTTCAGCGTGAACCAGGCCATCGCCCGGGAGGCGGCCAAGGCGGCTGCCGTGCTGGACGAAGCGCGGGCCAGCGCGACGACCCCAATTGCCAATTGACTTTTCGTCACGAGAAAATTGCAATCGCGTGACACGGCAATGAGTTCACTACCCGCCCGCGACTTTACCAACCCCCGCGCGAAACACGGTTTCCAAGGGCGCACCTGCTCGGTGACCGGCGTGGGGGCCTACGTCCCCGAGCGCGTGGTGACCAACGCGGACCTGGAGAAGTTCGTCGAGACCACCGACGAATGGATCACCAGCCGCACCGGCATCAAGGCCCGGCGTATTGCGGCGGACAATGAGTTCTGCTCCGACCTGGCGGCCAAGGCCGCCGAGCGGGCCATGGCGCAGGCTGGCGTCACCGCCGATCAGATTGATCTCATCATCGTGGCCACCATCACGCCGGACATGCCGTTCCCGTCCACGGCGTGCCTGGTGCAGCATAAGATCGGGGCCAAACGTGCGGCGGCCTTTGACCTGGAAGCGGCCTGCTCCGGCTTCATCTACGCGCTGGAAGTTGGCCAGCAGTTCATCATGTCACGCACTAGCGAGTGCGTGCTGGTCATTGGGGCGGAGAAGCTTTCCTCGATCATTGACTGGAAGGACCGGACCACCTGCGTGCTTTTTGGCGACGGGGCAGGGGCGGCGGTCCTGCAGCACCGGCCAGAGTCGCATGGCCTGCTCACCGCCTGCATGGGCGCGGATGGTGGCAAGGGCGGCCTGCTCTCGCAGCCGGGCGGCGGCTGCCGTTTCCCGGCCACCCACGAGAGCGTGGACCAGCGGCTGCACTTCCTGAAGATGGACGGGAAGGAAGTGTTCAAGAGTGCCGTCAACGCGATGTGCACCGCCGCGCGCGAGGCCCTCGCCCGCTGCGATCTGAACATCAGCCAGATCAAGTGCATCATCCCGCACCAGGCAAACCAGCGCATCATTGATGCGGTGGCTGAGCGCCTTGGGGGGACGCCCGAGCAGATGTTTGTGAACCTGGACAAATATGGGAACACCTCGGCCGCCAGCGTGGCCATTGCGCTCGACGAGGCGGTCAGCACCGGAAAGATCCAGCGGGGCGACCTCGTGCTGCTCGTGGTCTTCGGTGCGGGGCTGACGTGGGGTGCCGCGGTGATCGAGTGGTAGGCGTTCAGCCTGCGTGCGGAGCGCCGATGCGGAGGAGCGCGGCCTTCAGGCCGCAGACACTGGAGCACGCCATGGGTGGTTCGAGCGCACTATTCCAATTGCAGCCTTCTGCGGCGTAAACGCCGCGCTCCGTCCGCCGCCATCACTCCACCGCGCCTTGGTGGGGCCCAAAATAATCTTGCCCCTGCCATTGACGATTCCCCGTTCGCTGCTAGTTTTCCCGTTATCCTATGGCTACTCGTAAAGCTGATTCCGCCACCTTCACCGCCGCAGCCAACAGCACCACGCAACTGAGCCTGGCCGCCGAAACCACCCGCATCCGCAAGAACGGCATCGAATTTCGTTCCCTGAGCCCCATCGCGCCCTGGACCGAGATGACGGTGGCGCTCCGCGATCCCGAGGATGGTCACGAGGTCAGCGCGACGGGCGTGGTGGTGGACTGCCGGGGTGACCGGCATCAAGGCTACTCGGTTTCGATGGTGTTCATGGAATTGACTCCCCAGGCCCAGGCCCGTCTGAGCCTGATGGCATATTCCAACTTGGCATGAAGCTTGGCGCTGGATAAATTCCGCGCCATGTCTGTCCCAGTTACTGAGCCCGCCAACGAAGACGTAGCCTTTTTCAACCAGATTCTGAAAGCTGGCGTGGATGCTGGCTGCTCGGATGTCCACATCAAGGTCGGCACGCCGGCGTCCTTCCGCATCAGCCGGGCGTTTCACTCCATTGATTTCGTCCCCACGCAGGTCTGGATGCAGAGCGTGATTGACGGCATCTGCCCCAAGCACATGAAGGCCGGGCTGGAGGCGGACCGCGAGACGGACTTCTCCTACTCCGCGCCGGGCGTCGGCCGCTTCCGCACGAACGTGTTTCAGTCCCTGGGCCGCTGGTGCATCGTGATGCGCTACATCAAGAGCACCGTCCCGACCTTCGAGAAGCTCGGCCTCCCGGAAATCTTGAAAACCGTGGCGGAGTCGCCGCGCGGCATTGTGCTGATGGCCGGCACCACCGGCTCCGGCAAATCCACCACGCTCGCGGCGATGCTGGAGCATCTGAACAACAACTTCCGCCGGCACATCGTCACGCTGGAGGACCCCATCGAGTTCGTCTTCGAGGAGAACCAGTGCCTCATCGAGCAGCGCGAGTTGAACCTCGACACGATGAGCTTTCACCGCGCGATGAAGAGCGCCCTGCGCGAAGACCCGGACGTCATCATGGTCGGTGAAATGCGCGACGCCATCAGCTTCCAGACCTCCATCAGCGCGGCGGACACCGGCCATACGGTCATTTCCACCATGCACACCACGAGCGCAAACAGCTCCGTGGGCCGCATCTTGGAATACTTCAAGCAGGACGAGCGCGACACCATCCGGCGCCAGCTTGCCGGCACGCTGCGCTCCGTCTGCTGCCAGCGCATGGTGCCGACGGCGGATGGCGGGATGCGTCCGGCCTTGGAGATCATGATCAACACGATCTCCATCAAGAAGGCCATCGAGGAAAACCAGCTCGGCAAGCTCCTGCCCATCATCGAGGGCAGCCGCAAGATCGTCGAGACGGATGGCGTTCCGCTGTGGGAAGATCAGGGCGAAGGCATGATGAGCTTCAACCAGTGCATCTACAACCTGCTCCAGCAGGGGATCATCACCGAGGAGCGCGCGATGGAAAAGGCCTCGAACCCGCAGCAGCTCAAGATGTGGCTGGAAGGCATCTTCACCAGCTCCGGCGGCATCACCGGCTGAACCCGGAGCGCGGCCTTCAGGCCGCAGAATCGTGCAGCAGGCCTGAGTGGTCCAAACGCACTGGTCCCGTTGGAGCTTTCTGCGGCGTAAACACCGCGCTCCGGTCCGCCCTACTTGCTGAACGCCGCGTGCTTGGCATCTCCGCCGGCTTGCACAAAGGCGAGCAGGTCGAGGATTTGCTCCTTGTTCAGCAGGTTGAGCAATCCGGGCGGCATGATGGAATTGGCCTGCGCACGGCTCTTGATGTCTTTCTTGGAGAACTTCTTGATCATCGACTCGCCCGGGCCGGTCTGGATGGTGAGTGTGTCGCCTTCCTCTTTCAGCAGGAAACCGGTGAACGGGTCGTCGTTGCCGACCGTGAACTCATAGGCCCGGAAACGTGGCTCAATGGTCTTGGAGGGTTCGAGGATTTCCCCGAGCACCAGCTTCGCGTCGCCTTTGTATTTCGTGAAGACGCCGGTCAGTTCCGGCCCCCAGAGCGGGCCCTCCGCCCCTACCTTGTGGCAGGCGATGCAGCCGACGGTGGTGAAGAGCCCCTTGCCCTTGGCGAAGTCACGGCCCTTGGCGAGGTGGGGCAGTTCGCCCTCCAGGTCGGCAAGTTTCCACTCGGTGATGACCGGGGCGGCGGGCTCGGTGTGGCCTTGCGCGAGGTATTCATCGAGGTCCTTCACGACCTTGAGCGTGCCGCGCATACGCTGCCAGTGGCCCGGGTAGGTGCAGAGATAGGGGTAATCACCCGGCTCCTTCGGCGCATCGAAGCGCAGGCGCAGCGTGTCATTTGGGTTCAGCAGCTTGGTGCCTTGCAGGACTTTGGGCGAAACGGGGATGAACATCCGTCCCTGCGCATCGGCCTGCGGGGTCAGCTTTTCCGCAGCCAGACCGATTTCGTCCGCCCCGTCCGGCGTGGTCAGCACCCAGTTGTGCTGCATGGCGTCGGAATTCGAGAAGACCAGTTCCACCGGTTTGCCGGCTTCGGCCACGAGCTGGATTTTGTCGAAGAACATCTGCTCGTGCAGCGTGCCGAGGCGCAGGACGTTCACGCCGAGGGTGGAGAAGGATTTGCGCACTGGCAGCGCCGCATCCTTGGGCAGTTTCGCGGCGAGCTGGAAGCCGAGCTGTTGCACGTCGAGGAAGTCGTTTTCCGTGCGCTTGGGCACGGGGACCAGCCTGGCCTGAACGAGCAATGCATCGGCGAGGGGTTTGACCGCGTCCGCCGGCCACGCCTCGCGAGGCAGGGCAAGCAGCGCGCGGGCGACGGACGGCACCTCGGTGCCTGAAGCAACGAGCTTCGCCAGTGCGGTGAAGGCCGCTGCCTCGCTGCCCGGCAGCTTCGCCGCCACGGCGATGGCCGCCTTGCGCGTGGCGGCCTCGGTGGCGGGCACCAGCAAGGGGAGCACTTTGCTGGCGAACGCCGCCCGCTTCGCTCCGTCCGGCACGAGCAGGATGCCCGCGATCAGTTGCGCCGACGCACCGGGCTTGGCCTGCGCCAGGGTCCAGACGGCGTCGGCGGGCGAGATGCCAATGAGTGCGGCGAAGGCGGCTTGCCGGGCAGCCTCCGGGCCTTCTCCTCCGGCCAGTGCTTCGAGCGCGGCCTGATTCTTCTTCAAGTCCTCCGGCTTCTGCGTGACGAGCAGTTTGGACAAGTCGGCGAGGACGGTGGGTTGTGTGGCGGGGGCGCGCTTGATGCTGGCCAGCAGCTCGGTCGGCACATCGGATTTGTTCAGCTTGGCGAGCCCCTCGGCCGCCTCCAGACGGAACTTCGCCGCCATCCCGGGCCGGCCTAGAATGGCTTCCCAGAGCGGGATGAACTTGGGATGCGTCGTCTCGCGATCGGCCAGCAGGAGCTGCTCATTCGAGAGCCGGCCAAGCTGGTATTTGACGATGACCGGGCTCTTGTCCAGGAACACGATGGGCTTCTCCACCTTGCCGACAGCCGGCTCCTCATCCGCGCCGCGGACCCTGCTCGCGCTCAACCCGAGAAACGCCGCAGCCAGCAGCAAAAAGGCAACTTTCGTCTTCATAAGCGGGCGGGACGATAGGCCCAACCCACCGGCGACGCCAACCCAGAATCGAGGCGGGCTGGGCGTGTGCGCACGGTTTGGAATACTCAACGAACCCGGAAAGCGAAAAGGGAAGGCACGACCGGCCGGAGGCCGTCGCTACGGAGCGCGGCCCACCGGGCCACTTTGCAGGTCGTGCGGCAGTGGCGGTCCGTGTCGTTGCGGTGGTCGGACGCGCAAAGCGGGCGAGGACGCCCGCGCTCCGGTAGCGTGGCTGCGGATCGTCGGCGTCAGCGCCGGCTCGGCTGCTTGGCCGGTGCGAGCTTGCGCCCTATCGGCCGGGTGTGACCGCCTCACCAATTCTCGGCAGCCCGAGATGCTGCCGCAGGAAGTGGTTCAGCTTCGGCATGGCTTCCGGTGGCGGGCCGATGGCGTGGCCTTTGCCGGGGACGATTTCAAAATGGACGGGAATGCCCGCGCGTTGGAGGGCCGCGTGCAGCAGCTCGCTCTGGTGGATGGGGACGAGCGTGTCACGGTCACCGTGGAGGAGGTAGAAGGGCGGCGTGTCTTTCGAGATGTAGTTCACCGGGTTGGCGCGGGCCACGCGGTCGCGGTTTTGCTCGACCGGTCCACCGATGAGCCGGCCGACGTCGCTGAAGGAGACCTTGCGCCAGAACCCGCCGACCGTGAGTTCATCGAGATCGGTCGGCGGGTAGAAGGCGATGACACCCTGCACACGGGGCGACTGGTCGGGGTTCATGCCCGCGTCCCACTCGGTCATGCTGGCCGCCGTGCCCAGCAGCGCGGCGAGGTGCCCGCCGGCGGAGGCTCCGAAGGCGCAGATGTGATCGGGGTCGAGGCCGTGGTCCGCGGCGTTGGCCCGGACCCAGCGAATGGCGGCACGGCAATCCATGATTTGCGCGGGGAACTTCGCCTCCCGGCTGAGGCGATATTCGATGCTCACCACGGCGATGCCGTTGGTCACGAGAGGAGCGATGGGACACCAGTTCTTGCTGCCCATCTTCCACGCGCCACCGTGAATCCAGACCAGCACGGGCAGCTTGTTCGTGGCGTGGTCTGGGAGATAGAGGTCGAGGCGTAGCGGCCGGCCGGGCGCGCGGGAGTATTCGAGGTTGGTGAGTTTGCGGGCACTCGGCGGGGCCGGAGTGGTGCAGGCGGTGAGGATGCAGGCGAAGCAGGCCGCCAGCAGGAGACGAAACTGTTTGGCGGCGGTAGGATGAACTGGTGGCCTTTTCGCGACATTTTGCGTGTTTAGCGGGCACCGCTTTGGAACTCGGGGTAAAGTGAGACTCCTTACGTCGTCTCCTGCGCGGTCGGTTGCATGCACGGCTTTGAGCTTTGTCGGGAAGCGCCTTCGCGGCAAGCTTGCGGCGTGAACAGTCGACTGGACCAGGCATTGGTGGCGCGCGGGCTTTGTGACAGCCGTGAGAAGGCCAAGCGCGCCGTGATGGCGGGGCTGGTCCGCGTGAACGGCCAGGTCGCGCGCAAGGCCAGCGACACCGTCCGCGAGCCGGACGCGCTCACGCTGGACGCGACGGAGAAGTTCGTGAGCCGGGGCGGACACAAGCTGGAGCATGCGCTGGAGCATTTCGCCCTCGACGTGCGCGAGCTGATCGCAGTGGACCTCGGTGCGTCCACGGGCGGTTTCACGGACTGCCTGCTGCAACGCGGCGCGGCGCGGGTCTTCGCGGTGGACGTGGGGCAGGGCCAACTCGCCTGGAAGCTCCGCAACGACCCACGCGTGGTCGTGCTGGAGAAAACAAACGCACGCGAGTTGACGATCGAGCGGCTGGCGGCGTCCCATCCAGCATCCAGCATCCAGCATCCAGCATCACTGGCTGTCCCGCTCATCGTCGCCGATTGTTCGTTCATCTCCTTGCGCAAGATTCTCCCGGCGGCTGTGAAGCTGCTCGCACCCGCCGGACGCATCGTCGCACTGGTAAAGCCCCAGTTTGAGGCGGGCAAGGAGGAGGCGGACAAGGGCGAGGGCGTCATTACGGACCCGGTTGTCCACGCGCGGGTGCTCGCGGAGCTAGAGGCGTTCGTCGGGTCGGAACTTCCGGGCATGGCTTGGCGTGGGGTGACGGAGTCGCCCCTGCTTGGACCGGCCGGGAACAAGGAGTTTCTCGTGCTGCTGGAGCGGGTGTGAGGGCGCGGCAGCGTCTTGGAGTGCGGTGGCCCTCCACCGCTTTGCTTGGGATGCGGCCAATGCCAGCGCTGGTTTGAGCTTTGCGGGGACGCGAGTGGAAGGCACTTTTTCACCCGATGACTTACGCGGCAGCGCTGGATTACCTGCACGGACTCGCCGTCTTCGGCGCGCGGTTCGGCCTGGAGACCACGCAGCGGCTGGCGGCGGCGCTGGGCAATCCTCAGACACAACTGCGGTTCGTCCACGTGGCAGGAACCAACGGCAAAGGTTCCACATGTGCGATGTTGGAGAGCATTTACCGGGCGGCGGGCTTTCGGGTGGGTTTGTTCACCTCGCCGCATCTGGTTTCGTTTCGCGAGCGGATGCAGGTGAACCGGCAGTTGATCAGTGAAGCGGACGTGGCGCGATTGGTGGAAGAAGTAATTAGTGCTCAGTGTTTAGTGCTCGGTGAGAGCAGTGAGGCTCCGGCCCTGCCAAGCACTCCCCCACTAATTACTAATTACTTCTCAGCCTCCCCTCCCACTTTCTTCGAGTTCGTGACCGCCATAGCGCTGCGTTACTTCGCGGAACAGAAGTGCGACGTGGTGATCTGGGAAACCGGCCTGGGCGGGCGGCTGGACGCCACGAACATCGTCACGCCGCTCGCCAGCGTGATCACCAACATCGCGTTCGATCACCAGCAATGGCTCGGTGACACGCTGGCGAAGATCGCGACGGAGAAGGCGGGTATCATCAAGCCGGGCGTGCCCGTGCTGACCACAGCGGATGCGCTGGAGGCGGTAGTGGTGATCCAGTCAGAAGCGCAGCGAAAGGCTGCTCCCTTCACGCTGATCACCGATGGGCTGAACGCCGGGTCGGAGACCGGCGCTCCGGTGGCGTTGCCCTTGCGCGGGGCGCATCAACGGCGGAACGCTGCGCTGGCGGTGGCGGTGGTGCGGGCGTTGCAGGGCACGTTGCCGGTGGGTGAGGAGGCGTTGCGACACGGCCTGGAGACGGTCCGCTGGGCGGGGCGTTTGCAGGTGGCGAAGGTGCACGGCCAGGAGTTCGTGCTGGATGGCGCGCACAACCTGGACGGTGTTCATGCGCTCGTGGCCGCCTTGCGAACCGAGTTCGCTGGACGGCCCATTGCCCTCGTGCTTGGGATGCTGGCGGACAAGGACTGTGAACTCATGTGCCGGGAACTGGCTCCGTTGGCGGGTCGCATCGCGGCGGTCCGGGTGAGCAGCAGCCGGTCTTTGGAACCAGCGGTGCTGGCGGAGTATTGCCGCCGGGCGAATCCATTGGCAGCGGTGACGGCGCACGAATCACTGACCGGTGCGTTGCTGGAACATGCGGGAGAACCGCTGGTGGTCGTGGCGGGCTCGCTCTATCTCATTGGCGAGGCGATGGAGCGGCTGGGTCTGGATGCCGCTGCAGGGGAGCGTGGCTTGAACGAGTGGCAGCCGAAGCCAGCGTAGCGCAAGCCTCCGGCCTGCCGTGCCGCCGACGTCCTCGCCGGCCACTGCGTGCGCGGTGGAGTAGGCGTCGCCCGCACTCAGAACCGCACCGTCAGATTCAGTCCCGCCCCGATGTCGAACTTCTGGTAGTCCGGCACGATCGGCGCGTCGGAGTCCTTGATTTCGTAGGACAGGAACCCGCGCAGGCTGACGTTCTCGTGCAGCGTGACGTAGGCGGAGAGGCCGACGCTGTGCAGATAATCAAACCGCGCGGACTGGCCGCCGTAGCGGGTCAGCAGGAGCCGGTAGTAGGGCTGCACCGCCAGCTTGGGACCGAAGACGTGCGTGTAGGCGGCGAGGAAGGAGTTGTCCATCCGGTCGTTGGTATTGCGCGGGGCGGGCGGGACGGAGGCGAGGGCGTCCGGCGAGTCCGTGACGTGGTAGTTCACCTGCCAGGCAAAGGTGAGGGATTTTGTCTCGCTGAAAGGCACGTTGCGCGTGACGCCGATGCGCGGCACCCACTCGCTGTAGAACTGCCGGTAAGTCGTGTAGGTGGGCAGGTGATTCACGAGGCGCGACAATTCCACGCCGCCCTCGAGGGTCCAGTCCTGGCGGAAGGCCCACCGGGCCTCGCCGAAGACGGCCTGCAAATCAAAGTCCAGATCACCCTTGGTGGCCGGGCGGTCTCCGAGGCCGTAGTTGAACCACTGCTGCCGCACCCCGGCCTTCGCCGCGACCGGCCCGCGGCCCGTCTGGATCACCGGCGGGGCGTAGGCGATTTGCGCGGTGTTGACGAAGAGCGTCGTGCCGGTGGCGTCCTCCGCGAGATTCTGGTTGGAGGTGTAGAAGAACTGGCTGTCGAACGACGCCTCGAAGTTCGTGCGCCGCTGCTTCATCTTGAGGATGGACTGCGGCCCGACGTCCTTCAGCTCGCCTTGGAAGAGTTCCGGCGCGTCCATTTCCGATCCGCCGGGCTTGGAGGCGTCGCGGAGCTTCTTCTCCAGCTCCTGCTGGCGTTTGATGGTGTCAGCCTGGTCCACGCGCGGCGGGGTCTGGGCGGAGGCCAGTGAAACACCAGCCAGACAGGCGGCGCCGACGAGCAACGGAAGGGAAGGGCGGTTCATGTAAGGAAAAGCTGACCGTCAAAAACCTCAACGGGTGGGCAGCTGCGAGATGGTGATCGGGCCGCCGATATAAGACTGGGCGGGATTGCCGTTGTAATTGACGTTGACGATAAAATTGACGTAGCCGGGGACAGAGGCGGCCCCGGTGTTTGGGTTGGGGGCGAGCTGGCCGTGCTGCGATTGGAGATTGACCATGCTCCCGTTGGGGAAGTTTATGTTCGACAGGTTCACCGTGCGTGCGAACAAGGAGATGCTCGTGACGTTGGCCAGGGTGGGGCCGTTGACCGTCAAAGTGTCTCCCGCGGTAAGTGTGGCGGTGGCGGATTGGGCTAAGGCCGTGCCAGTGAACGAACCTCCGGAAACATTAAGATTTGCGATCGCAGAGACGTTCAACGTGTTGAAGCCGCGCGCCTGCACGTTGTTCAAGGTCGCGTTGTTGGCGGCCGTCACTTGAATCGTGCTCGCCTCAATCTGGGCTCCCCCCACGGCGGTGAAATCGCGTCCGGCGGTCAGTTGAGCGGTTCCGGTGAGGCCAGACACGGCCAGTGAGCCGCCGTTGACGTGGAGGTCTTGCACCGCAGTGGCGGTGGCCGAGGCGGTGGCGGTGGTGGTGAGGTTGTCCAGATCGATCGAGTTTCCTGCGGTCTGAATGGTGTGTCCGCCCAAGGTTGCCCCGGAAAGACTCAGGCTCTGGCCTGCGGTGAGTTGCACGCTGCCGTTCGCTGCCGAGGCGTTCAAGGAGCCGCCGCTCACTGTCAAGTCCTGGCCGGCGGTTGCGCCTACGGATGCATCACCGGTCGCGCTCAAGCCGGTCAAGGTTGCTGAACGTGTGGCCGACAACTGGATTGCGGTGGCCGTCAGGCCGACGCCGCTGCTGGTGAAGAGGTCGCGGGGAGCGCTTGCCTGCACGCTGCCGCCGGCCCCGGACACGGTGTAAGCACCGGTGGTCACCATGGTATCCAGTTGGGAACCAAGATTCACCTGGTGGGTTGCAAGGACGGTGACGCCGGCGGTGGTTGGAAAAACCACATCGTTCAGGCTTACCGTGCCGGCGCTTAAGGAGATGCTGGCGACATCAGTGAACAACGGGTGGTTGAGAGTGAGGGTATCCCCGGCAGTAAGCTGGACCGCGGCGCTAGCCTGTCCGCCTTGCCGGCCCGTTAATGATCCTCCCGTTACCGTCAGATTTCGCTGCGCGTTCACATCCAGCGAGATGAAGCTGTCGGCGGCAAGGCTGTCCAGGAAGGCATCGCGGTTGGCGGACAAGTTTGCCACCAGGGCGCTTATGGCGGCCCCATCCACAGTCAAGTCGGTGCCGTAGGCGCTCGATGCCACTAGTCCGCTGCTGGAGATGAAGCTGGCATTGCCGGTCAGGTTAACCGTGGGCCCTTGGAGCGACACAAACGGCGCGTTCACCCCTCCCCCATGCATCGTCAAACCATCGCCGGCGTTCAGAGCGACTCCGCCGTCATAATTCTGGATGATGACAGCCTGGAGATCCATCTTGCCGTCCGTGAAGAAGTGCAGCCCGCCGATGGCGTTGGCCGTAATGCAGGCACCCGGGCGAATGTCGATGCCCAGCTTGGCCGCAAGGATGACTTCCTGCAACAGCGAAGACACGCTCTGAGGGGTCAGATCCTGAGGCGTCATGGGCGGCACAAGCGTTAGGGTCAGCGACGGCGTGTCGATCAGCAGTTTTTCAGTCGCACCAATGACGAATTCGATCTGGTTGCGGAAGGGCCAGAAATTAATGGCCGTGGTGGTGATGGTGATGTTTTTGCCCACGATGCCGCGGGCGCTGTTGGGACCGAGAATGGGAATGCCGAAGGAAACGGGATCGGAGAACGAGTTCGGAGCGTAGGCGCTCTCCGTCAGATCCGAGGTGTTGATGGTTAGGTCCGCAGCCTTGGCGAGGGTGAGCCGGTCCCTTGGCGGCTCCACCGCTTGCTCCAGCACGGTGGAATCTACCGTGGTGACGGTATTTTCGGTGGCCTGGTTGGCCACCAGGATTTTGGTGTCTTCGGCCACGCCATTTCGGATCAGCACCTGCTGGAGGTCGATGGCGTTCTGGATGATGGGCTTGGACGGCAGCTCCTGTTCGAAGCCCTGCACCAGCCGGGAACTCTCCACCAGCTTTTGAAGATTGATGTTCAACTGCGGACCGAAGGCCCGCGAGCCGGGCAGAACGAACGTCACCTGGCCGGCGGTGAGGATACGGAAATCCCCGTTCGGCAACGTGATCTGGCCCTTGCCTTCGAGCACGATGGCTTTGAACCCGCCGCCCACCGTGGCGGTGACGACGATGGTGGTGCCGAGCACGGATGCGGAAGCGGCTTTGGTCTTGATGGTGCCGCCGCCTTTGCCTTTCGGGGAGTGAAAGAGGACGCTGCCTTCCACTAAATTCACTTCGCGCCCCTTGGCGCCGAAAGAGAAGATCGTGTTCGCCCCGATGCGGGTCACGGTTTTGTCCTCGGCAATCAGTTCCGCCAGCGAGTCCGGCCCGGTCTGGACGATGTCCGGGTTGATGAACATGTCATTCAGCTTCGCCTTGGCGGTGGACTTGTTGGTGCCAGAGGAGACGACGGTGACATCCTTGATGACTTGCGTGAACGTGGCCTGACGCAGGTCGACCGCACCGAGCGGCGTGGCAATCAGGAGCACCCACAGTGGCCAGAGACGTTTCATCATAACTAACTATCCTTTCCCTTGACCCGGGAGCGAAATGTTGCGTGAAATGTGGCGCAGATTAGCCTCCCCGACAAGCTCAAAGCTCGCAGTAATCAAATGAAGGCAGACAGTCCACTCGCTCGTCGGTTGATCCTCGGGGCTATCTGCATGGTCGTCACGGTCATCGTGCTCGCATTGGAGGGGCGGTTCGATCTTTTCACTCAAGCTGAAACCTATACGCAGGACCTGCGGACCCGGCGAGGAAAGTTCGTGCCGCGCGACCCCCGTCTGGTCTTCGTCGGCATTGATAAACCCACCTACCGCGATGACATCACCGAGGCGGAGGCCGAGAGCCAACCGGTGCTAAAACTGATGCGGGGCGGTTTTCCCTGGACCCGCGAAGTATGGGCTGCATTGATCGAAAAATTGGTTCAAGCCGGAGCCAAGGTGGTGGTGCTGGACATCGTTTTTGCGTCAGAAGGCGTAGGTGATCCACATTTCGCCGAAGTGCTGGCGCGTTACACGAACAATGTGGTTCTGGGTTGGAATGCATTGGATGATGAAGGCCAGTTCACCATGGTCTTTCCGAACCGGGCGCTCATCCCTACTCCTGACGGAAAGTCCGACCCGCGCGTCGGATTTGTGGCCATCTGGCCGGAGCCGGATTCGACTGTGCGGCGAGGGTATTACCGGATGTCCATGTCCGATGTGTATAGCAAAGTGAAGGGGCAGTTGGTGGAAGCCGGCGCGGACCAGCCTGTCGAATCGCTTTCGGCTCGCACACTTCGCCTCGCGGGCGAGGCGGATAAATTGCCAGGGAGCGGTGAGTTCCCCTTATTCCGCTACACTGGGCCACCGGGTGACGCGTTCAAGCGAGGTTTCCAACAAATCTCCCTGCGCGACCTGTTCATTCCGCTGCACTGGCAAAACAACTTCCAAAATGGGGCGGCTTTCAAGGACAAGATTGTTCTGGTTGGTCCTACCGCAAACATTTTTCAGGACAAGCATGCCACGCCGTTTCAGCCGTCCGTGATGATGGGGCCCGAGATTCACTTGAACCTGATCAATGCCGCTCTCCACCGTGCCTACATTCAGGAAACCTCGCGCCGAACGGATCTCATCATGGTGGGATTCGCTGGCTTGGTGTCCCTTGGCCTGTGCTTGGGGTTGCGCTCACCTACGCGCCGCTTGCTCGTGGTCTGGCTCCTGTCCGGGCTCTACTTCTTCGGAATTTCCCAGTGGCTCTTTGACCACCGCGATTTGCTAGTAGGCGTCGTGACACCGTTGGTTGTGCTCAACCTGACTGGCATCGGCGCATTAGGTTACGAGTTCATCGTTGAGCGGATCGGCCGGATGAAACTCCGCGCCACCATGGACCTCTACTTCTCCCCGAAGGTCAGCGCCTACGTGCTCGCCAATCCCGGCTCCATGGAGGCCCGCTCCGCCGAGGTCACCTTGCTGCTCACCGACCTGCGCAACTCCACTCCGCTCGCCGAGAAGCTCGGCCCCGGCGGCATGTTCAAGCTGCTCAACTCGGTCTTCGAGGTGGAGACCAATGCCGTGATGGGGCAGGACGGTTCGCTGGAACACTTCCTCGGTGACCAGTTCCTCACCTACTGGGGTGCGCCACTCCCGCAGCCCGACGGTGCCAATCAAGCCCTGCGCGCCGCGATGGAACTCATCACCGGCATGGAGTCGGTGAAGGCCGCGCAATCTCCGGAGGTCAAGGCGCTGTTCGGCTACGGCGTGGCGCTGCATCGCGGCTCCGTGCTCTTTGGCAACAAGGGCTCCGCCAAGCGCCTCGACTTCGGCCTCGTCGGCGACACCATCAACGAAGCCGCGCGCATCGAGGCGATGACCAAGTATTACGGCGTCACGCTGCTCGTCTCGCGTGAGATCTTCGCCTTGCTCACGTCGCCCGGCCGGCATCGCCTGCTGGACCGCGTCATCGTCAAGGGCAAGAGCACGCCCGTGGAATTGTTCGAACTCGAGAACCCGCGCACGCCGCCCAACTACGCCGACCTGGTGAAGGACTGGGATGCCGCCTTCGCCGACTACACTGCGGGGAAATTCGCCGAGGCCCGTGCCGTCTTCGCCCGCCTCGCCGAGCAGTTCAACGACGGCCCCAGCAAGCTCATGGTCCACCGCTG
>CAZOCL010000135.1:0-15449 GCA_964578245.1 uncultured Klebsiella sp.
GCACCCGCGCCGTGCAGCTCCCGGACAACAGCTACAACAGCAGCAGCTACTTCCTGCAGGTCTTCGGCCGGCCGGATTCCGCGAGTGCCTGCGCTTGTGAACGCTCGCAGGACGCCAGCCTCGCGCAGAGCCTGCACCTGCTGAACTCAAAGGACATCCAGGCCAAGCTCACCGCTGAGAAGGGCCGTGCCGCCCTGCTTGCCGCCGATGACAAGCGCAAGGACGAGGCCAAGGTCAACGAACTCTACCTGTGGGCCTTCAGCCGTCAGGCCGAGTCCACCGAAGTGACCACGGCGAAAGAACACGTCGAGAAGAAGGTCGCGAAGGCTGGCGATGCCGATGCCCAGAAGAAGGCTCGTCGCGAAGCCTATGAGGACATCGTCTGGGCGCTGGTGAGCAGCAAAGAGTTCCTGTTCAACCACTGAGGGACGGTCGGGGCTTCGGTTGGTTGCGGAAAGGGCAAAGACGGTTGAATGACCACGCATGCCCGGACATCAGACTTTTAGCACATAACGCATGAACCTCCGTCCTGAACAAATCGGCTGCCCGGAGTTCCGCCGTCTGCTGCGCGCCAACCGGCGCGGCTTCCTGCGCTCGGGTTTCCTCGGCTTCGCGGGCCTCTCGTTGTCCAATCTGCTCCGCATGGAGGCGCAGGCCAAGGCCGCCGGGGGCAAGACCTCGCGCGACAAGTCCGTCATCATCCTCTGGATGCGCGGCGGCCCCAGCCAGCACGAGACCTGGGACCCGAAGCCCGATGCGCCGCAGGATTACCGTGGTGCCTTTGGTGCCATGAGCACCAGCGTCCCGGGCATTCAGATCTGCGACCTGCTGCCGATGTCGGCGAAGATTCAGCACAAGTATTCTATCATCCGCAGTCTGCATCACACGGACGCAGGCCATTCCGCCGGCGACCAAATCATGTTCACGGGCTATCCGCCGACGCCCGCGCAGAACTTGGAGCTTAATATCTATCCCAGTTGCGGGTCGATCGTCGCGAAGGAACTCGGCGATCAAAATCCGAAGCTGCCTGCCTACGTCGTCATCCCGCGCAATATGCCGGGCTCCGGCCCGGCCTATCTGGGAAAGAAATACGCTGCGTTTGCCACGGAAGCCGACCCCGCCAAGGACGGCCCGTTCTCTATTCCGAATTTCACTCCCGTGGAAGGCATCTCCTTTGATCGGCTCGACGAACGCCGCAAACTACTCGGCAGCTTCGACCAGATTCGCCGCGAAGTGGACGCCACCGGGGCGATGAGCGCCATGGATAGCTTTCAGCAGCAGGCGTGGGACATCGTCGGTGGTCCGGACGCACGGGCCGCCTTTGACCTGGACGCCGAGCCCATGAAGCTGCGCGAGCGCTACGGGTTCATGCCGGAGTATGTCGCGCCAACGCCGGACCGCTGTGGCGTTCCGGCCTGGAGCCAGCGCATGTTGCTGGCCCGCCGTCTCGTCGAGGCCGGTGTGCGCCTCGTCACCGTGGATCTCCGCTGGTGGGACACGCATGTGAAGGGCTACGAGACCATGCGCGATGGGTTCCTCCCGCGCTGGGACCGGGCCTACACTGCCTTGATTGATGACCTGGACCAGCGGGGAATGCTCGACACCACGATGGTCATCGCCTGGGGCGAGTTCGGCCGCACGCCGCGCGTGAACTCCACGGGTGGTCGTGACCACTATCCGAATGTCTTCAGTGCCGCTGTTGCCGGTGGTGGCATCAAGGGGGGGCGTGTCATCGGTTCGTCCGACAAGCAGGGTGCCTATCCGGCGGACAATCCCAAGAAGGCCCAGGACGTGCTCGCCACGATGTATCGTCACTTCGGCATCGACATCACGAAGAACTACGACGATCTCCAAGGCCGCCCGAACCCGATCCTCCCGCACGGCACGCCGATCGACGAATTGTTCGCCTGATTCCCCGGTAGGGTGAGACTCTGTCGAACCCCTACCGCCGCCTACTCGGTGCAAGCGCGGCGAGCATCGTAACCCTGCGCTGGACGACAGTGGCTTCATGCGGTAATAAACCGACATGGATTCTCCCTTCGCGCCTCCGCAAGATGTCCATCAATTGGATAGACTCACCCAACTGGCCGTCAAGCTGCGGACCGAGCGCGAGAGTGTTCGATGGCCGCACTGGTCAGATTCCTATTTCATCATATTCGGTGTCGTATTCGGGGTGATTCTGTGGCGAATGGAAATGCCCGGAGGCTCGTTTGTCGCCTACATTGGAGCCGTCATTGTCATGCTGGGTTTCCACGCGGAGTCTGAACGCCGCGTAAACAAGCGAATTGAGCGGCTCGAGGAAGTCCTGACCCAGTTGTCAGAAGAAATCGCGAAACGGCAACGTGCAGCGGACAACCAACTGGTTTCCTTTCGGCCCCCTTCAGGTTAGTGGTGCAATTTGTTTCTCAACCACGCTTCCGCCCCTTCCAGATCCCCGAACTGCCCTTCCAACTGCGCCTCGAACGCCTCGTCCAGCAGCACCTTGAATTCCTTGCCCGGCGTCATCCCGGCCGCCAGCAGGTGGCGGCCTTGCAAGATCGGTTTCGGGGCGCTGTCTTGGAGACGGAGTTCGTCTGCTTTTGCTCGCAGCGCCCTCGCACCCTCCGGCACACACGGCGGCTTGGGCGGGCGTCCGCTGTGATCAGCGGTCACGATGATGCATAGGCCGGCGATGGTTTCTGGTTCGAGCCGCTTCGCCAGCCGGCGCACGGCACGGTCGGTGACCGGCTGCAGGTGCGCGAGGTGATTGGCCACCAGCGGCGGCACGCGGTCACGGATTGCGTTGGGCACATGGATGCGTTCGAGGAATTTCAACGCCGGTTCGACACCGCCTTCCTCGTGCCCCGGCGACACGATGCGCAGCCGCCCATCGCGCATGGCCTCGTGGGTCACCGCCGGCTTGCCGAAGTCGTGCGCCAGAATCGCCAGCATCCACACGATGCGTGATTCCTCGTCCGCTGCCTGCCACTCGGGCAGCTTCGCCATCGCGTCGCAGCAATGAGCCGTGTGCGTGAAGACATCGCCTTCCGGATGCCACTCCGGGTCCTGCGGCGTGCCGCGCAAGGCGGCGATTTCCGGGAAGTGCTCCAGCCATTCCGTGTCCGCGAGGAAGCGCAGACCCACGGAGGGCACCTTGCTCTTGGCGGCCCACTTGAACCACTCCTCGCCCACGCGCTCGACCGCGAGTTCGCCGAAGCTCCCCTTGATGCTGCGGCACAGCGCGATGGTTTCTGGTGCGGCTTGGAGGTTGAACCGCGACGCGAACTGCATCCCGCGCAGCACGCGCAAGGGATCCTCCACGAACGCCCCGCTCGTGTGCCGCATCACGCCATTGCGCAAGTCCGCCTGGCCACCGAAGAAATCCAGCACCTCGTTGCGACGCGGGTCGAACATCAGGGCGTTGATGGTGAAGTCCCGGCGGCTCGCGGCCTCCGCAGGCGTGATGTCCGCGTCGAACTCCACCTCAAACCCTTTGTGGCCCAGCGCCACTTTGCGGTCCCGGCGGGGAATGGCGAAGTCATACGCCTGGCCGCTGCCGGTCGAGAACTTCACGACGCCGAAGGAGCGCCCCACCAGGTCCACGCGCCCGCGACGGCGGAGCGCCTTCGCCAGCCCCTCGTAGCTGACGCCGAAGACCTCCAGGTCGTAATCCTTCACGGGCAGGCCCAGCAGCGCATCCCGCACGCAGCCGCCGACGAGGAACGCCTGGGACAGCTCCGGCACCTCCGCCAGGAGGCGGGCGAGTTCGGCGGGCATGGCGACTGACATGCCCGCAGGCTGCCAGCCGGCGCGGGGACTCACAAGGCTGCGTCCGGCGGCGGATGAAAATGGGCTGCCACGGCCACCGCTGCTTTCAACCGGCGCAGATAGGCGGCCTGGGAAATCTCCTTCGCGCCCAGTTGCTTCGTCGCGGGCGTGACCATCTGGGTGTCGAACAAGGTGAACCCGCGTTCCCGCAAGCGGGTCATCAAGTGAAACAGGGCGACTTTCGAGGCGTCATCAGCGCGATGGAACATGGACTCGCCCGCGAACAGTCCGCCCACCGCCACGCCATAGACGCCGCCGACAAGGTTGCCCGCCTGCCAGCATTCAACGCTGTGAGCATGTCCCGCTTCGTGCAGGGCAGTGTAGGCGGCGATGAACTCCGGGGAAATCCACCCGCCGGGCCGGCGCGTCTCGGCGCAGGCGGAGATGACCTGGGCGAAAGCGTGATTGAAGGTGACTTCAAAGACCCCTTTTCGCAGCGTGCGTGCCAGGCTGCGGGAGACGTGAAACTGATCCAGCTCGAAGATGCCACGCGGATTGGGTGACCACCACGTCACCGGGTCCGCCGTCCAGGGAAAGAGCCCGCTGCGATACGCCAGCACCAGACGGGGCACGGACAAATCGCCGCCGATGGCCACCAGCCCGGCGTAGTCGCCGTTCTTCACGGCGCTCCGCGCGTCTGGGAACCAGAGCTGGTTTTCGAGCTGGGCAGGGTGCGGGAGCATCAGTCGTTGCCTTGATGGAAGTCGAGCAACACGGAGTGAGAATCCCATTGAGCGGGAGATGTCGCAAGCAGTTCGGTGGTGTCTCGCCGGCACCGGCTGCAAGTCGCTGGCAGAAGTTCAGAGGAAAGGGTGGCGGTCGCCGACTAACACTGAGCTATGCCTCAAAATGTGTGCAAAGTCCTTCGCCTGGCAGGCTCTCCGGCCCTCTCCCCCGCAAAGGGGAGAGGGCTTCCCAGGGTGGGCATTGGAGAAACGCGGGAGTTTCTTGAAAACTCCCGCGGTGAAGAGTCATTTCTTGTGGGCCTGCTCGTAGTGCCGCTTGAGCATGTCCTCGCCAAAATCGTTCGCGAAGTCCCGCCAGACGGCGTGGACGTGGTTCGCGTTGTTCTGGGTGTTGTCGTATTCGAGCAGGAAGGTCGGCCCCTGCACGCGGTAGTAGTGGCCTTCACCCAGTTCCAGTCCGCCCGCCCACGCGAACGTGACCTTGTCCCAGCCAGCCTTGGCGATCTTCGCCAGGTCTTCCGAGGCAATGTCTGCCCGGACACGGTTGGCATACTCGGCGACGATCTTTTTGATCAGTTCCTGCTGGGCACCGTTCAGCTTGCCGTAGCTGACGCCTTCCGGAGAGAGCGGGGTGATCTTGGCCGGCGGGCCTTTCAGGCCGGGGCCACTGGCCGTGATGATGTCGGCCGGTGCCTTCTCGGCGTAGATCGCAATCTTGCGCAGGTCAGCGCTGAGGGACTTCACCAGTTCACGACCGAGGTCCTCTTCCTTGCCCAGGACGCGCAGGCCCTTCTTCGGTCCCTCGCGGACTTCCGCCGGGTTCGTGCCCATGAAGGTCGGGACGGCGGCGACTTCCTTGCCATCCACAATCGTGAAGCTCAGAGAAAGGTGGTGCCCTTCAAAGCGCCAAGCCCAGGTGCCCTTTGCATCGGGCGTGCCGTAGACGCTGACGAAGTAGAAGACGGGGTTGCGATCCACCTTGCCGTTCTTTTCCATCTCCTTGAGCACGGCTTCGAGGCTGATGATGCTCGTGGCCTTGGTGTAGCCGGGTTCGCTCATCGCGGACTTCAGCAGCGCCATGGCCAGCTTGCGCTGATCCTCGGTCATCTGGGTCATGGGCAGGCCCTTGCGGCCGAAGGAAACCATCTCCGTGGGGATGAAGTGCCAGGCCTGACGGGCATCGGACTTGATGTCGGGATAGTGCGCCTTGGTCTTTTGCTCGGCGTTCAGCGTGGCGAGGAACTTCTTCGCGGCATCCGTCATGGCATCCGCCGCCGGGTGGGCCTGAAGGGAAAGCCCGAGGGAGCAGAGTGCGGCCAGCAAAGCGGCGCGACGAAGAACGGCAGATAGTGTCATGCGGAGAGTCAAGACGAGCGCGCCGGGAAAACAATCGAAAAATCTGCACGGAAGTTTATGCGGACGCATCCGCGCCGCTGTGCCGGGCAGGCGTCGAGCCATTCCGACACTCGGCACCTTGGCGTTGAGGATACTAGGAGCGTCCCAGATGAATCTTCACCAGACCCGCGCCCAGATCACTTTCAGGTATCGGCTCTCCGGGCAGTTCGCCATCACCGGATGGTCCGCCCCGGCCCCGGTGCGGTCGAGGAACTGGAGTCGTTTGCCCAGCCGGTAGGCGGCGCGCGTCACGAGCTGCTCGAAGCCCTCCATATCGATCAGTCCAGAGCATGAGCACGTCACGAGCAGACCGCCCGGCTCCAGCACATTCATGCCCATGCCGTTCAAGTCCTCGTATTTGCGGCGTCCTTCGAGTTCGTCCTCGCGGCTCAGCAGGAACTTGGGCGGATCGAGAATCACGACCGGCCAGCGCGTGTTGTTGCGCTGCATCTGTCGCGCGAATGAGAAGGCGTCGCAGTGGACCCATTCGATGCGTGCCTGATTGAGGTTCGCATTGCGCTTCGCTTGCTCGATGGCCTTTTCGTCCAGGTCCACGCCGGTCACTTCATCCGCACCGCCGAGCACTTTCGCCGCGAGCGCAAACCCGCCGGTGTAGCAGCAGCAGTCCAGCACGCGCTGACCTTTGACAAGCCCGGCTAGCTTGCGGCGGTTCTCGCGCTGGTCGCAGAA
Source organism: uncultured Klebsiella sp. (assembly GCA_964578245.1). Taxonomy (GTDB): domain Bacteria; phylum Verrucomicrobiota; class Verrucomicrobiia; order Limisphaerales; family SXTU01; genus SXTU01. The sequence goes on from CAZOCL010000135.1 coordinate 6,579, forward strand.
GAAGCCGGTCTTGTGCCCCGACGCGAAGTTGACTTCGTAGCGCACGCCGTGCTCGCGGATCTTCACGGAGCGGACGTCGTTGGCGGCCACAAAGCGGATGCCCTCCACCCGCGAAATGAAGTCATCCACCTCGATGACCTGGCGCTTGGTGCCCAGGCGCTCATGAATGACCGGGAGCAGGCGGGACAGCCGCAGAAACATGCCCAGGCTATGCACCTCGACGCTCAACGTGTCACCATACCGGTCCACCATGAGCCCGCTTAGGCAGTCCCCGTCGCTATTGAGGACGCGGTAGGCATCGGTGTTCGCGTCCAACGTCAGCAGCCTGAGCCGCAGGTCGAGCGCCCGTTCCAGGGCGCGGTCGAAAAGTTCTTCGCCCACCGGCTCCTCGCCGTGGTGGAGCACCCGCAGGGGGACGCGCGCCTTGGGATTCCACAGCCCGCTGCCGAAGGGCCGGCCCTCTTTGTCGAAGACTGCCACCAAGTCCCCAGGCTTCGCGTCCTGCGAAGCCCCGGCGATCATCGCCGGATAGATCGTGGGCTGGTTGGAGTAATACTTGAGCTGCACCCAGGGACGCGGCCACGCCTCGCTGCCGGGCGGCGGACCGACGGGACGGCGTTCGTCGGGCTGACGCGAGGGAGAGCGGGGACGGAGCGGTTGAGAAGTCATGGAGCGGGGCAGGGGCGATGGGGACAAAAGCGGCGCGGCTAATAGCGGAAATTCAGGCTCAGGCCGAGGGCGTGAAGGTCGAAGAGGTTGTGGGTTTCGTAACGATAGGTCGGCTGGAGGCTGATATGCTCGTTGAAACCATACTTCAGATCGATGCCGATGCTCTGAAAATTCTTTTCGCCGATCAGCCCCTTGATGAGCTGCGAAGGGTTTTCCTCGCCGATGGCATAGGTGAGCGTGGTGGAGGACAGGGGAGTGAACTGCCACGTCGTGTTGATGAGGCCGGCGAAACCGGTGTTCACGCGGCCGCCCTTCGGCTCGGTGTGCGTTACATACATCTGGGCGTGAGAAGTCCAGTGCGGGTGCCATTGCCAGGTGACCCCGGGAACGAACTGAAACACCGGTTCATCCGCGAAGCGCAGGTGGCTGACACTGAGGTTCGCTGACACCTTGTCCGTAAAAAAATACTCTGCCTGCACGCCGGCCCGCCAGCGGGGGATGAAGCCGCCATTGAGCGCGCCGCCCGCTTCCACGCCCATGATCCAGTTCGGCGTGACGTGCGTGTTCCAGCCGAGCAGGATTTGATTCGCCGACGCGCCGAAGCGGGAGAACGTGCGATACTCGCCGGAGACCGTCATGCCCAACTGCTGCCGCCAATACGCGGCAAGATAGCCCTCATGCCACTCTTGCAGGCGCGCGCCTGCACCGGTGGTGTCCTGCAACGACGAGAACTCGTAGCCCGTGCTCACGCCGATGACCGTGGGATTGGCCAGGCGCATCTGCTTGCGGAGCTTCTCCTGCGCGGCATCCTGCAGGTTGGCGCTCGGGGCCGCGGGCACGCGGGCGATGGTGCGGGGCAGGGTTTCGTGCGTCTGCTTGCGCAGCAGGCCGAGCGCTTCGCCGCTGAGTTCGGGATCGAGCGGGTCCAGGATGGCTTCGAGCGCGGGTGCATCCACCGCACCACCGTGGACGCTCGCCCACTTTTGAGCCCAAAGCACCGGCCAGGCATCAGCCGGTTGCACGCGCTGATACTCCTGCAACACGGCAAAGAAGGCATCGGTGTCCTTCTCTTGAAAGGCAATCTTCAACCGGTCGCGATAGACGAGTGCGGAGCCAGGCGCGATGCGTTGCGCCGAGTCCAGCGCCTGCCAGGCGCGCGTCACGTCGCCACGCAGCCAGGTTACCTCGGCGACTCCCAGCCAGCCGGAGATCGACTCGGGGTTATGTGTGACCACCTCCTCATAAAGCGCAAGGCTCCCCCGCAGCTTGTCCTGCTGATGTGCCGCGTGCGCGAGCCCGATAACCGCCTCCTGCCGGTCAGGCGCGATCTGGGCGGCCCGGTTAAAATATTCTCGCGCCTCTCGGAATTCGCGCGCCAGGATGCAGACTTCTCCCGCTGCGACCAGTGCTGAAAATTCCTGCGCGTGCGCCTCGGCAAACGCGGCGATGAGATTCAGTCCAGCCTGCTTCTGGCCCCGCGCGACGAAGCGCTGGGCTTGAAACAGAACTTGTCGTTGACGGATTTCTGGATCGTTCGTCCGACGGCTGGAGAGGGCGAAGGCCGTCTCGTCGTCATCCACGGCGGCATGGATCGAGGCGAGGAACAGACCGACCTCGGCGTCCTGCCGCCCGGTGCGTTGATCGAGGTCTATCGCCTGGCGGTAGGCGGGCGACGCGCGTCCCGCTGCCAGCAGGGCGCGGAGGAAGCCGACCTGCGCGGTGACATTGTTGGCCCCCGTGGTCGCGATCGCGTTGGCGTAGCCAGACTGGGCCTCGCGCCAGTTGCCCCGCCAGAGATGGGTGTTGCCGTAGCCCTCCTGCGCGGTGGCATCCCCGGGATTCTCCTGCGTCAGCCTCCGGTAGCGCTCTCCCGCACTGGCCGCGCGGCCCAGCCAGCCCAGGTATTGCGCCTCCGCCAAGCGGAACGGGACATTGCCTGGGTCGGCCTGAAGCAAACGCCGGATGATGGCCAGCGCCTCGCCCACTTGCCCGCGTCGTGCGAGCGCCTCGGCCCGGAGCCGGGCGGACTCCGGTGTTTCAAACCCTTGCTGGCCTGCGGGCCGAGCCCGTTCGGGAGCCGGAGGCGGGATGGAAAACGAAGTTTGGGCGTAAGCGGTGATGACTGCGCCGAACACCATCCAAACAGCCGCCCATCGCGCCGAGGGGCCGGCGGCGTTCCCTCCCCGGGCAGCAGCCCCGCGCTTGGGCAAGCGCGGCGGGGCAGTTGGCTCGGCAGTCTCTCGGGGCGGAATCTGCATCATTGCCACTGCGCAACCGACCGTCCGCAGGGTGGCGCGACGCTACCAACGAGCGTCGCTCAAGCAAGCTGAAAGGCCGGTGCCTTGGCGCCGTTGACACAGGATTTCGCATGCCGCTAGCCTGTCCTCACTGCCGCTCCCGGCCTGATAACGATCATCGTTGCGATGAACTTGCGCCAACTGTTCTCTTTTGCCCGCATCAAATTTAGATACCGCCGGGAGATCAAACATCTCTATCTCGAAGCGGGTCGGGTGTCGGTGGACTTCAGTTACTCCCCGCTGACTGACTTGCGCCCGCTGCGCGGCATTCCGCTGCACCATCTCGGTCTCTACGGCACTGCGGTCGCGGATTTTTCCGAGCTGGCCCGGCTGGACTTCCGCATGCTCGATCTCGGCGGGACTTCCTTCGCCGACCTTTCTGTCCTCACCGGCAAGCCGTTGACCTCGTTGGAACTCTACCAGACTCCGGTCGCTTCCCTGCGCGGCATCGAAACGATGCCGCTAAGCTTTCTCCAGATCGGCGCGACCCGCGTTCGCGATTTCTCCCCGCTTGTGGGCCTCCCGCTGAACACCTTGCTGATGCTCTACTGCGAGGCTGAGGATCTGTCGTTTCTGAGCGGCTTAAACCTGGAACGCTTTGGTTTCACCTTCACGCCGGATACCCGCGGGCTCGAAGCCTTGCGACGCATGGGCACACTGCGTTGGGTCCACACGACCGAATACGACAGTTTCAGCATCGAGGAGTTCTGGCGGCGGCTCGAAAACCACCTTCCTCTGGATGAGAAACGAGCGAGCTTTCGCAGTGAAGGTTGACGCGTGTGGAACTGGCTTGCGGAGGGAAAATAAAAACGTCCTGCCGGCGGACGCCAAGGAGGTGGGGGTGGGGAACCCCTCTGAAGAAACGTGCCGCCGACAAGACAAACGTTAGCTACGCCCGCCCCGACAAGTGCGCAAGTAAATTTGCAGCGGTAACGATAGGCACGAGCATTTTTAGCCTCGGAAGCAGACTTTGAGACACATTTTGGCCCCTGCCAGCGGGAGGAAGATTGATTCCACAACCCGCCCTGCACGATGCTTGGCCCATGGCAATTGACACGCCCCCGCCTGCGGTGGGCCAGCAGATTACAGTCCCGATTCACGACCTCGCTTTTGGCGGCGAAGGCGTTGGCCGGGTGGGGGAGATGGTGGTGTTCGTGCCCTTCGTGATTCCCGGCGAAGTCGTCGAGGCCGAGGTGAGCGAGGTGAAGAAGAAGTTCCTGCGCGCGCGCCTGCTCCGGGTGGTGCAGGGCTCACCTGACCGCGTCGCGGCACCTTGCCGTTACTTCGGCCAGTGCGGCGGCTGCCAGTATCAGCACATCGCCTACCCGGCCCAGCTCCGCCTCAAGCACAAGCAGATCAGCGACCTCTTTCAGCGCATCGGTGGCTTTAGTGGGGCGGTGATTGATCCGGTGGCGCCGTGCCCGGAGCCCTATGGCTACCGGAATCGCATCATGGTGCGCACCCAGTGGAACAAACGACAGCAGCGGCTCGAACTCGGCTTCCTCGGCTTCGACAACGAGTTCGTCGTGGACATCAACGAATGCCTCCTCGCAGAGCCGGTGCTGAATGAACAACTTAAGGACGTGCGGGCCAAGCCGCCGCCGCGCGGCGGGCTGAAGGTCACCTTGCGGGTGATGCCGGAGGGCTGGGAAGTGCCGCGCGATTCCTTCTTCCAGAACAACTTCTTCCTGCTCCCCAAGCTGGTCGAAACGGTGCGGGAGCGCCTGCGGGACGCCGGGTCGCGTCACCTGATTGATGCCTATTGCGGCGTCGGCTTCTTCGCGTTGGAACTGGCCGATCTCGTGGATTCCTTCGTTGGAGTGGAATACGACGGCATGGCCATCAAGGCGGCGAAGGCCAACATGGCCTTGCGCAAAGTGACAAACGGTCAGTTCGTGAATGGCCCGGCGGAGGATTACCTCGGCGGCCTGCTGCAGCGGCATCCCGGCGCGCCGACGACGCTCGTCATTGACCCGCCACGCACTGGAGTCCCTCCGCAAGCCTTGCAGCGCATCCGCCGGGCGCGTCCGCAACAGGTGATTTACGTTTCCTGCCACCCGGCCACTCTGGCGCGGGATTTGCAGATTCTTTGTGCTGACGGAGCCTACCGATTGGTGAAGGTCACCCCCCACGACATGTTTCCCCAAACTCAGCATGTCGAGTGCGTCGCGGACCTGCGGGCGGGGCAGGGGGCCACTCCGGGCTGACCCCGAAAAACGGCCCTTTTGCGCCAATTCGTTGTGCCTCTGCCTTTTCCGTATCTCTCCCCTTGACTCTAAAGGTGTGTGTAACCATATTCGGCGGCTCTTTTCCGGCGCGGAAAGCCGGAGCGCACCCGACCGACCATATGGCAAAGATTAAGGCCCCGAAACCTGCCGCTAAAAGCGGCCCGATGAAACCCGCCGCCAAGTCCTCTCCCGCTCCGCGCAAGTCCGCCAAGCCCGAAAACGGCGCTCCCGTCGCCAAGCCCGAGCCCCTGTCGCCCTCCGAAGCTGCTGTGCTGGCCGCTGCGATGGCCGCAGTCCCGGCAGGAATCCAGGCGGCCGATCCCGCCACCGGTGGACCGGTCATCACCGAGGCGATCAAGACCTCGGCCGGTGTGGATCTGACCGAGAAGGTCAAGGAACTCGTCCGTCTCGCGCAGGAGCAGGGCTACCTGACTTACGGCGACATCAATGACGCGCTGCCCGACAGCATCGTCACTCCCGAAGACCTGGACGAAATCTACAGCAAGCTGCGCAACCTCGAAATCGAGATTGTGGACCAGGCCGAGGTGGACCGCGTCAAGCAGCCAGAGCCGGAAGAAGAGCAGGAAGACAAGAACCGCCTCGACATTCTGGACGACCCCGTCCGGATGTATCTGAAGCAAATGGGACAGGTTCAGCTCCTCACCCGCGAACAGGAGGTCGAGATCTCCAAGCGCATCGAGGACGCCGAGAACGAGGTCAAGCGGATCATTTACAGCTTTGGCTTCGCGGGCAAGGAGCACATCGCCCTGGCCGAGAAGCTCATTTCCGAGCCGCCGAAGGAGCGCTTCGACCGCGTCATCATCGACAAGAAGATCGAGAGCCGGGACAACCACCTCAAGTCGCTCCGCAAGCTCGTCAAGGAAGTCCGCGGACAGGACCAGACCGTGGACGAGCACTACGCCGGCTGGCAGAATGCGCCGAACAAGGCGAAGAAAGACAAGGAGCACGCCGCCTTTCAGAAGTCGGACGAGAAGCTCCAGCGCTCGTTCCCCAAGTTTTACTACAAGCAGAAGGTCATCGAGGAAATGGCGCTCGTCGCGGAGAACATCCACGACAAGATTCAAGCCAGCCTGCGCGCCGTCGAGGAGATCGAGACGCACCGGAAGTCCACCCAGACCCAGGCCATCGCCGACGGCGAGCGCAAGAAGATCAAGGCGCTCGAGGAATTCGTCCGCATGCCCTACGAGGACTACCTCAACGCCTACAAGCAGCTCCTGCACTTCTCCGCGAAGGCGCTTCAGGCGAAGACGGAAATGGTCGAGGCCAACCTCCGCCTCGTCATCTCCATCGCCAAGAAATACACGAACCGCGGCCTGTCGTTCCTCGACCTGATTCAGGAGGGCAACATGGGCCTGATGAAGGCGGTCGAGAAGTTCGAGTATCGCCGCGGCTACAAGTTCTCCACCTACGCCACCTGGTGGATTCGCCAGGCCATCACGCGTTCCATCGCCGATCAGGCCCGCACCATCCGCATCCCGGTGCACATGATCGAGACGATCAACAAGCTGATGCGCGTGCAGAAGCAGCTCGTGCAGGACTTCGGCCGTGAGGCGACACCTGAGGAGATCGCCGACGAGATGCAGATGCCCGTCGAGCGCGTGCGCGCCATCATGAAGATGGCCCAGCAGCCTATCTCCCTGCAGAGCCCGGTCGGCGACAGCGAGGACACGAACTTCGGCGACTTCATCGAAGACAAGAGCGCGGAGAACCCCTCCGAGATGACCAGCTACAGCCTGTTGAAGGACAAGCTGGCCGATGTGCTCGACTCGCTCACCGAGCGCGAACGCAAGGTGCTCGAACTCCGCTTCGGTCTGGCCGACGGCTACAGCCGCACGCTGGAAGAAGTGGGCAAGCAGTTCAAGGTCACGCGCGAACGCATCCGTCAGATCGAGGCCAAGGCGCTCCGCAAGATGCGCCACCCGACGCGCCTACGCCAGTTGCAGGGCTTCATCGACACCGAGGAACTCGGGTTGCGTCCCCCGCCGCCCGGAGCACCGGTCGTTACGGCTTAAGCTGCCCCGGTCACAACTCTCGAAGCGCCGGCACTTGTGCCGGCGCTTTTTTGATTGAGTGCCAGCCACTGATATTGGAGTCGCGGCTTGCGGCGTGGTCACTCCCTTCGCTAGCCTCGCGCCGATGTCACAAGAATCCGCCCCGAAGCTCTTCGTCGAACTCCTCCACATCGCCGACGCTCCTGATGCGCCCACCCCGAACGCCGGCAACACCGCCGTGGTGCATTACACTGGCTGGCTGACCAACGGCACGAAGTTCGACAGCTCGGTGGATCGGGGGCAGCCGTTCTCCTTCACCGTGGGGATGAGTGAAGTCATCGCCGGCTGGGACATCGCCGTGGCGCGGATGCGCGTGGGTGACAAGGTGAAGGTGACGATCCCGCCGGAACTCGGGTATGGCGAAGGTGGTTATCCCGGTGCGATCCCACCGAACGCGACGCTGATCTTCGAGGTGGAGCTGCTGGAAGTGCAGTGAGCCACGCTCACTTCGCATAATCCCGCCAGACCCAGCGCATCGTGTCCGGGAGCAGCGCGCCACCGTGCTTGCCGCTGTGACCGCCGTCGCCCAGCACGAAGTCGCAATCGATCTTCGCATACTTGAGGGCGGCGAACATCTCCTTGTTCGAGAGCGGCCAGTTGCCATGCAGGTTGTCGAGGTCGTTCGAGCCGTCCTGGAGGAACACACGGAGCGCGCGGCGTTGTTCCTTCAGCTTCTTTTCCGCGTCCGTGGCGGTGGCCGGAAGATCTTTGGCCAGCGGGCGGATCAGCGCGGGGTAAACATGGCCGCCCCGGATGTTGGTGAAGCTGCCGATGTGGCTGATGACCTTGCCGAAGGAATCCGGACGCTCCCACGCGACCGTGAACGCCGCGATGCCACCCGAGCTGATGCCGACCGTGCAACGCCCCGCGGGGTCCTTCGTGATCTTCCACTTCTTGTCCACCTCCGGGAGCAGTTCCTCCAGCAGGAAGCGGGCGTAGGCGTCACCCATGGAGTCGTATTCGTAGCTGCGGTTGCTGCGGCCCTTCTGCCCCGGCTCGGCGGCGGGCACGTTGCCTGGATTGATAAAGACGCCAATGGTCACCGGCACTTCCTTCTTGGCGATCAAATTGTCGAGCACGAGGGTGGCGTGGAAGGAGCCGTTGGTGCTCTGGTAGCCGCCGCCGTCCTGGAAGACCATGAGCGCGGCGGGCTTGGCGGGATCGTATTGCTTCGGCACATACACCCAGTAGTCGCGCTCCGTGCCGGGGTAAATCTGGCTGCTCTTGAAAGTGAACTTCTCCACCGCGCCCTGCGGCACGCCCGCCTGGGGCTGCGAGTCCGCGCCGAGTTTGTAGTCATCCGCACCTCGGAGGGAGGGGGCGCAAGTCAGCAGGACAGCCGCGAGGAGAGCGAAAACGTGCTTCATGCGGGGAGTATGTCGGCGGGGCGGATGAAGGCAATTCGGATTCACGCGGGCCGTGCGCGATTTGACAGCCGGGCTGGAGTGTGAGATGCATTGGCCCAGCAGCCGAATCGCGGCCTCCTTCCTGAGGCGGCGAGCGGGGAACCCAATGTCCGGGCAACCGGACCGGGGCGAACGGTGGAAACGCCGGGGCCACTTTCCAGGCCCAGCCCGTCAGCTAACCTCGCAGGCATCGGGAAGG
>CAZOCL010000136.1:0-15389 GCA_964578245.1 uncultured Klebsiella sp.
GCCACCGCCGCCGCCATTCGCGACGGCTGGTTCTACAGCGGCGACGCCGCCGTGGTGCATCCCGACGGCTACATCCAGATCCGTGACCGCTGGAAGGACGTCATCATCAGCGGCGGCGAAAACATCTCCTCCGTCGAGATCGAAGGCGCCCTCATCCGCCACCCCGCCGTGCAGGAAGCCGCCGTCGTCGGCCTGCCCCACGAGAAATGGGGCGAGACCCCGCACGCCTTCATCGTCCTCAAGTCCGGCGCGACCACCACCGAAGCCGACCTCCGCCAGTTCTGCCGCGACCACCTCGCCCACTTCAAAGTCCCCGGCGGCTTCACCTTCATCCCCGAACTCCCCAAGACCGCCACCGGCAAAATCCAGAAATACGTCCTCCGCGGCGGCCGCGCCAACGTCTCGCCGACGTGACCGGCGCAGCCTGCCCACGGAGCGCGGCTGTGTCTCGGAGACCAGTCGCAGCAACTCCGCTAATCCGGAGTCAAAGCAAGATCCCAACCCGGTGCGGCACTCGGACACAGCCGCACGAGGCCGGCCAGGCGCAGCCGCCTCTCCGAAGTCGCGGAGCGACGACATGAGGGTAGCCGTGGATTTCAACCCACGGACTGGCGCACCGAAGTAACGCGTCGCGTAGCGACGCATGAGTCAGGGCTCCATAGAAAGGGCATCGAAAGCCAACGGGTTGACACACGGTGTTGACGGCGGAATATCGGTCCATGAAATCCGGTTCGTCCGGCGGTATTGTGAGCCATCGCCCTTGTCCGCAATCCAACGCCAAACCATCCTCCCACTAATCCCATGCCCGCCTACATCATTGGCCGCGTTCAAGTCACCGATTGGACCCGCTACTCCGAATACATGAAGGCCACCCCGGCGGTGATCGCCCAGTATGGCGGTCGCTTCATCGCCCGGGGCGGCGAGTCCGCCACCCTCGAAGGCCCAGCCGAATCCCGGCGCGTCGTGATCCTCGAGTTCCCCACGCTCGCGGCCGCCAAGGGCTTCTTCAATTCCGAGGAGTATGGCCGCGCCAGGGCCCTCCGTGCCGGTGCAGCCGACGCCCAGTTCTTCGTCATTGATGGCACCCTCCCGAGCTAGCGCAAGGCCCCAGGGCTGGAAGCCCTGATTGGCCGCCCCTGCTGCTGCTCGCTCGTGGAATTCCCAAAATGGATTCGGCCAAATCCCGTTCGTCTCTTCCGGGTGTTCCGTGGGCTCCGTTCTCAGCGTTCGCGGCTGGATGACACGCACGTTCACGCTGTCCGCACGGGCAAAACCGTCGGGACGCTCGTTCTCCGGCTGCTTGACAAGCCTGCCCACCGGAAGTTTTGTAGTCCCGCTGGCATGTTCACGGACTACTGGTTCGGCCCGGCCATTACCCCCGTCCGGGGTTTGGGCGCGGGCATCGCTTACGGCGTGGAATACGTCGTTCAGCCCTATCGCGTGCTGCGCTTTCCCGGCACGGAGCGGCCGGGAGTGCGACCGACCGCCGAGGACACGCGGCTGGGCGCACAATTGATACCGCCAACCACATCCTGGCTGGGACAGGTTGACCTGCAGAACGGCGAACTCACGCTCATGCGGTTTCTCGACTTCGGCAACCCCGCGATGCTCCGGGCGCGTTACGAGGCGGCCGCGCTCATCGGGCCGTTCCGCCAGCCGGCGCTGGACACCTCGGCTTGAGCGGAGGCATTGGGGCCATCGGCAGTTTTCGCCGCCGGTTAAGTTTTTCCCATCCCTGCCGATACTCCGTCAGCACTTCATGTGCACCCGATGAACAGCCATGCCCTGACGCGCTCGGCGCTCGCCGCCCACGAGGCGAGGCAATGGGCGGAAGCTATCAATTTGTATCGTGAAGCGCTGCGCTGTGATCCCTGCCACGCGCCTGCCCTCCACCTTTACGGACTGCTGCAACACCAGCTCGGCGACAGCCCGGGCGCGGCAGCCTCCATCCAGCAGGCGCTCGGACTGGATCCTCAGCTCGCCGCCGCGCACAACGACCTTGGCATCGTGCTCCGGGCCCTGGGCCGGTTGCCGGAAGCGATGGCGAGCTATCAGCGCTCACTGGCAATCACACCGACCTTTGCTGACGCGCACTTCAACCTCGGCAACCTGCTCAAGGAACTCGGCCAGCCGGAAGCGGCGGTGAGTTCCTATGTCCGGGCGGACGCACTCAAGCCCGGGCTGCCGGACGTGCCGACCAACTGCGGCGCGGCACTGCGGGAATTGAACCGGCTGGACGAGGCGGCCCAGTGCTACGAAGAAGCCCTCCGCCGGCAGCCTGACTTTCCCGAAGCGCGCTGGAATCGGGGCGTGGTCCGGCTGCTGCGCGGCGATCTCACCAACGGATGGGAGGACTACGAGTGGCGGTGGCGCGTCCCAGGCCTGCTCCCCCCGAAGCCTCGGCTCACCCAGCCCGAGTGGAACGGGGGCGATCTGGCGGGCCGCACGCTTCTCCTGCATGCCGAGCAGGGCTTTGGCGATACCCTGCAATTCATCCGCTACGTGGCGCTGCTGGCCGCACGCGGCGCGAAAGTGCTGGTGCAGTGCCAGCCCGCCTTGGTGTCGCTGCTGGGGACGGTGACTGGCGTCAGCGCCGTCTTCACCGAGGGCGCAACGCTTCCCGCATATGACACGCACGCCTCTCTCCTGAGCCTGCCCCGCTTGTGTGGCACCACGCTGGAGAACGTTCCACCCAACGTGCCTTATCTGCGGGCCGAGCGCGGCCTGGTAAAGCTGCCTCCGCCGGCTCCCGGCAAGGCCCGACGCATCGGGTTCGCCTGGGCCGGCAACCCCGCGAACGGAGCGGACCGCCAGCGCTCCATGAAGCTCGAAGACTGGCTCCCGCTGTTCGCTCAGGCTCCCGCCACCTTCTACAGTATGCAGTGCGGTCCGCGCGCGGCGGAGTTGTCAGCCTTGCCCAGTGGCCTCCCGGTGCATGACTTGAGCGGTCAGCTCACGGACTTTGCGCACACCGCCAGTGCGATTCAGGAACTGGATCTGGTGATCACGGTGGACACTTCAGTGGCGCATCTAGCGGGGGCCTTGGGCCGGCCGACATGGACACTCCTGAGTTTTGCCGCCTGCTGGCGCTGGCTCCTGCACCGCACGGACAGCCCCTGGTATCCGCGCATGCGCCTGTTCCGGCAGCCAGAGCCAGGCAACTGGCAGCGAGTGGTGGACGAAGTCAGGCGGGCACTGGGGTGATTCCCCTGCCCCGCTCTAGCTGTCGACCCGCACCGGACCGTCCTTGTGGAGCGCGTTGTGAACGGCCTGAAGCAGCTCGGCAGCGGTGTAAGGCTTGAAGAGCGGGTGCTCGATGCCCAGTTGGTTAAGCGCTTCCATCCGCTGGTCCGTGCTCAAGCCGGTCGAGGCGATGATCTGCAGCTGCGGCGCCATCTTGCGCAATACACGCACGAGCGCGAGCCCGTCCATCACCGGCATGTCCACATCCGTGATGACCAGGTTGATCTCACCAAGACGACTGGAGAACAAGGCGAGCGCCTGCGAACCTTCCCCGGCCGTATGCACCCGGTAACCATGGCGCTCCAGCATCTTCCGCGTGGCCTCGCGCACGCTCACCTCGTCGTCCACCACGAGAATGGCTTCGCCGCTGCCGGACGGTGAGGGAACGGGGTCAATAATACCCGGCACTTGCCGCGACCCCGGCGTGGCCGGCAGGTAAACCGTGAAGGCGGTGCCCCGCCCTGGTTCCGTATCCACCTCGATGAAACCGCCGTGCGTCTTGATGATCCCGGCGGCGCTTGAGAGTCCCAGCCCGGTGCCTTTCCCAATTTCCTTCGTGGTGAAGAACGGGTCAAAAATCTTGTCCCGGATTTCCAACGGGATGCCGGTGCCCGTGTCCTGCACCCGGACGAGAATATGGGGGACGGGCTTGGCCTTGATGTTCATCGCGGCGTATTGCTCATCGAGCACCATGTTCTGGGCAGAGAAGCAAAGTTCGCCGCCGTTGGGCATGGCGTCCCGCGCGTTGAGCGCCAGGTTGAGCAGCACCTGATGAATCTGCGTCGGGTCCCCACTGACCGACCACAGATCGTCCGGCACGAGCGTGCGGAGCCGGATGTTTCGCGGAAACGTCTCGCGGGCGATCTTCACGGTGTCCTGGATCAGATAGCGGACCTGAACCGGAATGCACTCCACCTCCACGCCCCGGCCAAAGGTGAGCAACTGCCGGATGATGTTCGCGCCCCGCCGGGCGCTGCTTTCGATGGTGGCGACCACCTCGTTGGTCTCGGTCTCGCTGAGCTTGCCGCGGAGCATTGGAACCGAAATGACAATCGGTGCGAGGATGTTGTTGAGATCGTGCGCCAAGCCGCTCGCCAGGGTGCCTACGCCCTCCATGCGCTGCGCGCGCAGGAACTGTGATTCCAGCCGTTTACGTTCCGTCAGGTCCGTGTTGATGATCAGCGCGGATTTGGGACGTCCATGCCGGTCCCGCACCAGCGTCCAGCGGCTCATCACCACGATTTCCGTGCCGGAGCGCGCCTTCTGCCGGAGTTCCCCGCTCCATTCGCTGCGTGTCTGCAAACTCAGCTCGATCTCCACGAGCTTGTCCGGGTCCTCATGAGTGAGGTTGGTGGTAGGCTGGCCTTTGGCTTCGACCGCCGTCCAGCCGTAGAGGCGCTCAGCGCCCCGGTTCCAAAACACCGTGCGCCCGCTGGGATCGCGCACAATGATCGCATCACCGGCCAGATTCAGCAGTTCGGCCTGCTCGCGGATGGCCTCCTCCGCCTGCTTCTGCTCGGTGACATCCCAGAAGACTCCCTGCACTCCGACGACGCGCCCATAGGGATCGAACAAGGGCACCTTGACCATCTGGATGAACCGCTGCGGACCATCGCCCACCCGGTATTCCTCGACCGTCTCCAGCTTGTGGCCGGACATCATGACTTGCTGATCCCCGGCCACATAGCCTTTGGCCAGCTCGGCTGGGAACAGATCCGCATCCGTCTTCCCGAGCAGTTCTTCCAGATCGCGGCCCAGGTTTTCACACAGCAACTGGTTCGCGTAGGTAAACCGGCCCTGCGGGTCCTTGCGGAAGACGAAGTGCGGCAGGTTGTCCACCAGCACATGGTAGAATGCCTCGGTGGAACGGAAGCGCACGCCGCCTGGACCATTTTCCGGCGGCATGGCGAAGCTGCCGCCCTCGGGCGGACGGGCAGGCTGAACGGGCTGGTCGTGGCTCATGCAGAACGCGTCATCACAACCACATCGGCACGGAAATTAGATGCTTGAGTAAGTGCTGGGCAAATCATCTGGAATACGCTCAAGTGTGTTCGCAGTGCTCCGATAGTCTGGCAGTGGCCCGGGGCTTGCGCAAAAGAAATGGCACAGATTCTGATCGCTGACGACGAAGACGGGCTCCGCTTCATCCTGCGGCGGATGCTCGCCGTCGCCGGGCACGAAGTCCGCGAGGTCACCGACGGAGACGCGGCCATCGCCTGTCTCCGCACCTATCCTGCGCAGCTCGCGATTGTTGATTTATTCATGCCCGGGAAGGAAGGCATCGAAACGATCATGGAGATCCGACGGCTCTATCCCGAAGTGAAGATCATTGCCATGTCTGGCGGATCGCCCAAAACGGGCAGCTCTTTTCTCGGCATGGCCCAGAAGCTGGGCGCTCACCGGACGCTGGGCAAGCCCTTCTCCGCGGACGAACTGTTCCTCGTGGTGGACAATCTGCTGGCCCCGCCTGCACCATAAGCCACTCGCCGTCCCCACGGCAGGATCACGCGCCGGTTCGCCTTCAAGGAGCTGGCACCAAATTCAGCACAACGATCGTTACATTGTCGCGCCCTCCCGCGGCCATGGTCTGCTTGAACAATCCTGCCGCCGCCGCCGCACACTCCTGATGGCAGACGGTCTGCTCGATGGTTTCCAAGGCCAGCATGTCGGTGAGTCCGTCCGTGCACAGCAGCAAGCGGCTGGGACGAGTGAGCCGTAGCGGCTGGATGTGTGGTTCGACAGCCGCCGGCTCACTCCGCCCCCCGAGGCATTGCGTCAACGCACGCTGACGGCGGACCGGCGTGGCTCCGGGCTCGAGCTGGCCCGCCTCCACCAGCACCTGCGCCACGGAGTCGTCCTGCGTGACCTGCGCAAGGAAGGCATCCTGCTGGCGGTAAACCCGCGCGTCTCCAACGTTGAAAGCGAACAGGCCTTCCGGCCCATGGCACAGCCCCGCGACCGTCGCTCCCATTCCGCTCAAATGAGCGTTTTCCCGGGCTTGACCCAGCAGGCGTTCGTTCAGTTCACAGAGCAAATGCCGGATGCCGTCCGGCGTGTGGTCCAGGCAATCACGCAAGGCCTCGACGACTTCCTGGCTCGCCCGCGCACCGGAGTTCTGACCGCCCAGGCCATCCGCCACCGCGATGACCCAGGGACGGTCAGGCACGCACACGCGGGTCTCTGGTGCCAGCATCGCCATGGATGCGCTCGGCTGGCCGAAGCAGCAGGCGTCTTCGTTCCGCTGGCGCACAGCCCCCGGATGCGTGAGGAAAGAGCCGATGGCGGTGATTCCGTTCATGCGCGCACCATGGGTTCAGGCTGGTCGGAGGTCTTGCAGCCGAAGCCGCGCCGCGCGAGTTCCTGCCGCAAGCGTGCCATCTCGCCGGTGTGCGGAATGCCCGCCATCCAGACCGCATCGCCTTCCACCACCACGTCCAGCCGCCGTTTGGCGGGCCAGGGACTCCGATCCATGTCCGCTGGGTAGCGCGCCCGGGCGAGGTCAGTGAGCAGAAACACCCTCTGGTTGTCCGAGCCGCGCAAGGCGAGCGTCTGCCCCGCCCCGGCCACGAACGGCTCACTGATCAGCACGTCAATGGCCCCGGTCAATACGGGATGTCCGGCGAAGAGCTTCTCATGCGGATAGCCGGAGAACACCAGCACGTCGCCGTGATTGTGACGGCGCAGCGCGGCAATGAGTTCCGCCAGCGCCACTGGCTGATCAAACGGCTCGCCGCCCGAGATGGTCACGCCGTCCGCCTGCGCGAGCCACGGCGCAAGGGTCTCCACCAGTTCGGCGACTTCCACCGCACGACCCTCGTCCGGTGCCCAAGTGTCGCGGCTGATGCAGCCCGGGCAGTGGATGGAACAGCCCTGCGTCCAGATGCCCACCCGCCGCCCGTAGCCGAGCGTGGTGATCGGGAAGTGAACTTTGTTCAGCAAGATTTTCACGCGTCAGTGGTCGCTTCCTCCGTCGCGGCGATCAAGGCGAGGCTGTGATTCGCCCCGCCCGCCACCGCGAGAACGTGCCCGGCGAAGAAGGGTGCAGCGGCCTGTCCTGCCCGGCGGTCACCCCAGCCCACCGCTTTGCCGCCAGTCACCGCCAGACTGTGATACGCCCCGGCCGCGATGGACGTCACGCCACCCAGCCCCGCCGGCAGCACGGTCTGGCCGAGGTGCGGTGGCCTGCCTTCGTTCTTGCCGCCCGCACCCCAGGCATGCATCCGGCCGCGGTCGTCGAGCGCAAGGCTGTGCTGAGCGCCAGCGGCGATGGCCACCACGCCGCTCAACAGCCACGGGATAGAACATTGCCCGCACTCGTCTCCGCCCCACGCAAAGACGTGGCCGTCCTGCGCCAAAGCCAGCGAGTGCGTGCCGCCTCCCGCGAGCGCGGCGATGGGCGGTAAATTCTTGGGGATCGCACATTGATTCTGCGCCCGTTCGCCCCAGGCCACCACCCGGCCATCACTGCGCAGTGCGAGACTGTGGTGCCCGCCAGCGGCAATGGCGACCACCTCGCGCAGGCCGGCAGGCACAGTGCACTGGCCGTGCGCATTGGCACCCCACGCGACGACGGTGCCATTGGCGCGCAAGGCGAGGCTGTGCTCGTTGCCAGCCGCGATGGCGATGACCCCGCCCAAGCCCGCCGGCACGCCGGCCTGCCCAGCCGTTGCTCCATGATGTGGCGCATTCGTTCCCCAAGCCACCACTACGCCATCGTCACGCAAGGCCAGGCTGTGATAAGCGCCGGCCGCAATAGCGACGACTGCCGGACCGCACACCGGCGGCACTTCGGTCAGGCCGTGGTTCGCCTGCGCCGCGCCCCAGCCAGCGACCCGTCCGACGCCCGGAAAACGCGCGCGCAAGCGTTCCGCCGCCTCGCATTGCTCTTCCGTCCGAAAGTGCAGCCGGTCCGCCGCGACCAGCGCGACCACTTCGAGATACTCGGGCTTCTCGCACAGCAGCACGTCGCGCAAAAAAGGCGGCCAGGCGTCCACGTAGTTGCTGCGTCGCTCCGCCCAGCGGTCGTAAACGACGCTCCAGTCCTGTGCCTGCGCGAGCTGCGCGGCCAGTTCACGGTCGTAGCGGAAGTGAAGCTGATCGAAGGACGCAAGCGCATCATTGCGCACCTTCTTCTCCCGGCTGATGAACAGGCCGCGCTCGGCGACCGCGACCGCGACCGCGTCCAGATACTCCGGGTCTTCCAATTCGAAAATCGCCTGCAAGGCGCTGGGCACCGCCCCGCCAAACTCTTCATGCCGCGCGTTCCAGTGCCCGCCGACCAGATCCCAGTCGCGCGCGAGGATGAGCTTCTCCGCCAGCGCGCGGTCGTAGCGGAAGTGCAGTCGGTTGAGCCAGTCAATGCATTCGGTGAGCAGTTCTCGCTCCTGGCTGATGAAGTAGCCCGGCTCGGCCGCCGACAGCGCCACCGCCTCGGCGAACGAGAGTGCATCGGTCCGATTGAGCAGCTCATTCAGAGTCTCATCCGTGCTGCGGGCAAACTGGCGACGACGCTCCTCCACCAGCGTCCACACCACGCCCTCGTGCGGGCTGAGCAAAAGCTGATCGGCCAGTTCGGCGATGACCGGCAGGCGATTGACGAGCATGTAGCGCCACGCCTCGCGTCGCCGGTTGACGGCCTGTGCGAGCCAGTCCTGACCGCGCAGCCGCGCCAGCCAGGCGGGCAGCGAACTCTGCAGCAGCAACGCCGCCACCGAGGCGAGTTCGGGGCTGCCGCCGTGCAAATCGAAACGAATTTCGCGCGGCCGGCTGCCTCGATCCGGCCCCAGGTTGCCCCGGCTTTCGAGGGCGTCCAGCAGCCGGCGGGCACGCCCCACGCTGACATCCAGACGGCGTTCAATCGCCACCAATGTCGCCGCACCTTCCTCACGGATGGCCTCCTTGGTGAGGCGAAGCAGCGGCGCATCGTCGGGGTGAATGGGAGGGGGAGTGCCGTTCGTGGCCGGGCGAGGAATTGTTGCATGCGCCGCAAGCCAGGCGGCATCCACCACCTGCCCGCGCCAGATAAGCGGCAGCGCGGGGTCCAGTGCGAGCAACGCCGCGGACAAGCGCTGTTCCGCATCCAGGCCATCGTCATCTGCTATGTCTTGCAGCACGCTGGCTAGCTCCTCATCCCCCACCTGCTCTTCCACCCAGCGCAGCACATAGCCACGCGCAAGATTCTTGACGCCCTCGTTCCAGTGGCTGCCAAGCGCACCAGCCAGCGCCGCCGATTCCAGATACTCGGTGCCGGCGAACTTGTAACCGGCCCGGGGCCGTGAGCGCGTCCCGCCGGGCTCGGCATCCAGCGCCTCATGGACCACGAGATCGCGCCGGCCTTCGAGCCAGGCGCGGACCTGGTCCAGGCCCCAGCGCTTTTGATGATCACGCGTGAGCAGTCCCCGCAGGAGCAAGGCCCAGTCGTCGGGCAGACTCGCCGGGACTTCGATGCCTCGGGTGACCAGGGTGAAGTTGATTGTGCGTTCGTCGAGACCGTCGAACGGATGCTCGCCCCGGAACAGTTCGAGCAGCATCACGCCGATGCTCCACCAGTCGCTCGTGCGAGTTACCACGCCGGTCATGGCCTCCGGAGCGGCGTAGGCGGCGGTGCGGTTGACGTTGCTGAGGTGGAGCGACAAATCGGACAGGCTGGAGATGCCGAAATCCGCGAGCACAATGTCCAGGGGCTCGCGCGTGCGCACAAGGATGTTCGATGGCTTCAGGTCACGGTGGATGATCCCGGCGGCATGGACATCTGCGAGCGCATCCGCCAGTTCATGCAGCAGGATGCGCAACTGATCCGGCGGCAACGGCCCGCCGCCGAAGGCGCTCACCAGCGAACCGTGCTCAATGAACTCCTGAATTTCAAAACTCCGGCCATCCACCGCTCCACTCTCGATCACCCGGACGACCGAGGCGTGCCGCAGGGATTTGAGCGCTTCAAGAATCTCGCGCTTGGGCTGGATGCCATAGCGGTAGAGCTTGAGCACCGCCATTTCCCCTGTTTCCCGGTGCGCCATCACCCAAAGGTCCGCCTCGGCGGACGCCGCCTCGATGGGCCGCTCCAGCCGGTAATCGCGGAACTCCGCCCCAGGGATCAGGACCAGTGTGGGCCGGCCTTCGCCAGCCGCCAGCCGGGCCGTGCGCGGACCGGGCAGGCCGACCCGTTTCGCCGTTTGTCGCGCCGTCGGTGAGGAATGGGCGGGAGGCTGTTCGAGAATGGTAACGTCCCCGGACCCCGGCGGCTGCGCCGGGAGGTGCTCCAAGATGGTGCGCTCGCTGGTCATGGCATCACGACGATCTGCACGAACTGGCGGCCTGAAAATCGCTGCTCAACTGACGTGCTGCAAGACTCGTCTCTCCGGCGCACGCTTCGCCGCCGAAGGCTGGTCCTTCTGCACCACCTTCACCGGATGCTCGCCGGAAGGCAGCTTGAGCTTGAAACTGGTGGCGAGCCCTTGCTGCGCCAGACGGTCCCGGAGGCGGGCGTGATCGGCACACCATTCCTCCTCGCGTTCACAATCGCGCTGGCGCTGCTGCTCGGTCATGTCAGGAGCGTCGGCGTAGCGAACCATGGTGGTCTGCACCATGGAGAGCTTCGCGTCACTCACCACTTCCACCGCGTATTCCTCGTCACCCGGTTTGCGAATGACCAGCTTGCCGGCCTGGGCCAGCGCCGTCTCCATGCCCTCGCTGGTTTCGTAGCCGAGTGTGGCGAGCGATTCGAGGATGGCGTGGCGCTTCCGCTCGTGTTCCAGCCGGGCAAGTTCGCGCTGCTGGGCGGCGGCCAGCCGATTGCGCCAAGGGGTGAGGTCTTCAGGCCTGCCAGCCCGGCGGAGATCGCGCAATGAGGCGGCCACCGTGTCCACGGCGGTGCCGGCGTAAGGCTCGGCCTCCTCAATAAGGGCATCCAGTTCCGCAATCCAGGCCTGGACGCCGCGCAGGCGCTTGAGCCGCTGGCCGCTCTCCAGCACCAGGCTTTCGTAGAGCCGGCGACGACGGTCAGCATCCGTCTCGGCCCGCACTGCCTCCGCGCGACGCATGAGTTCCGCCCAGCCGGCGGTGTCCTGCAACGCGCCGATCTGCGCCATCAGCACGTCGAGCTTCTTGAGGATGCCGCTCTCCGCTGCGGTGGGAGGCGTAACCACCGTTGGTCGCGCGGCCAGCCAGTCGGCGAGCGTGACGGTGCGCGCCGTGCTGATGCCCAAGCGGTCAGCCATGAGGCGGGTCTGCGTCCGATTGACCTCGGCGGAAACTTCCTGCCGGGCCTGCTCCAAAGCCCGCTCGGCCGCCTTCATTTGCTCCTCCGCGGCCTTGAGCCGTTCCGCGCCGGCTTCGCTCAAGTCGGGGGCCAGCGTGGCGGGGACGGTGATCTGATCCAGCGCCGCGCGGCCAAGCGATGCGATGCGTTCGCGATCTGCCACTGGCCAGTCAGGTGGCGTGGCGGTCTGGGCGAACAATTCAAAGTGCTGCCGGGCCGCGGCCAGTTCAGTGCCACGCGCCGAGAGTTCGAAGAAGCGCCGCTGCAATTCGCCCACGCGGCGCTCGATGCACAGCTCCAGCAGACGTCGTTTGTTCTCCACCGCTTGCACCGAGGAGGCGAGCAGAGCCACGGCCTGTTCGCATTGCCCTTTCTGCATCAGCTCATCCGCGCGACGCGATAATTCCTCGATCGTTTCCTGAAACTCTTCGGACTCCTCACCCAGCGTGCGAAGACGGGTGGCGAGGGCGGCCAGATCATCCTTGGTGCGCCGAAAGCGGGCCTCCAGCTGGCGCCGCTCCAGGTAGTGGGTGGACAAACTGACCAAGGCCATCGTGCCCACCGTGGCTGCTGCCGCGACGAGGAGGATGGGAACCAAGGGGAGTGCCGGGGCAAGCGGCGCGACGACAACGCATTTGGGCCCACTCATAAGTTTAGTCTGGCGCGTGACGGGTAAGGGTCAGGCGGAGGCTAGGAAATGAAACGGGGTTGCACGGACGCAATGTGACACAACAAATTCCTCCGGGCAAATAGAGTGATTGCCGTAGAAATGCGGAATCGCATGCATCGCTGACTGCACCAGAGCGCAGCTGTGTCCCGCTCGGCACGGGACCAGCCGCAGCAACGTCGAAGCTGCAGACCGGATTGAAAATGCCCCGCGCTAGGCGGTGCCGCTGCGGCTGGTCTCCGCGACCCAGCCGCGCTCCGGGGCCGGCCTCACTCCACCGTCACGCTCTTGGCGAGGTTGCGAGGCTTGTCCACGTCGCAGCCACGCGCGACGGCGATGTGGTAGCTGAGAAGCTGCAGGGGGATGACCGCGAGCAACGGATGCAATGGCTCCCAGGTCGCCGGGAGGTAGATGACATCCTCGACCTTTTCCTTGATCCGGTCGTTGCCTTCGGTGGCGAGCGCGATGATCGGGCCCTTGCGCGCTTTGATCTCTTCGAGGTTGCTGAAGGTCTTCTCGTAGAGCGCGTCGGTGGGCGCGAGGATGACCGTCGGGGTCTTCTCATCAATCATCGCAATGGGGCCGTGCTTCATCTCGGCGGCGGGATAGCCTTCCGCGTGGATGTAGGAGATTTCCTTGAGCTTCAGCGCGCCTTCGAGGGCGACGGGGAAGTTGTATTGGCGGCCGAGGAAGAAGAAGTCCTCCGCGTGCGCATACTTGAGGGCAATGCGTTTGATCTCCTCGTTTTGGTCGAGGATGCGCTGGATCTGGGCGGGGATGGCTTCGAGGCCCTTGATGATCTGGCTGCCGCGCCGGTTGGACAACATGCGGATGCGGCCCATCATCAAGGCGAACATCGTCAGCACGCTGACCTGGCTGACGAAGGCCTTCGTGGACGCGACGCCGATCTCCGGGCCGGCGTGGAGGTATATGCCACCGTCCGCCTCGCGGGCGATGGTGCTGCCGACGACGTTGCAGATGGAGAGCACCTTGTGGCCGCGCCGACGGGATTCGCGCAGGCCGGCAAGCGTGTCCGCCGTTTCTCCGGACTGGGTGATGACCAGGCAGAGAGTGTTCTTCTCGATGGGCGCGTTCCGGTAGCGGAACTCGGAGGCGTATTCCACTTCGACCGGGATGTGCGCGAACTCCTCGATGAGATACTCGCCCACGAGCGCTGCGTGCCAGCTTGTGCCGCAGGCGGTGATGACGATCTGGTCCACCGCGCGAAGCTCGGCCGTGGTCATGTTCAACCCGCCGAACTTCGCGGTCCCGTCTTCGGCATCAAGGCGGCCACGGATGGCGTTCAGCACGGTCTTGGGCTGCTCGAAGATTTCTTTGAGCATGTAATGCGGGAACGCACCGCGCTCGGCGGCGTCGGCGGCGAACTCGATCTTCGAGAGCTGGAAGGAGGCGACCTCGGTTCCAAGGGTGTCCATCTTGAACTTGTCGGGGAACAACGTGACCACGTCGTAGTCCTTCAAGTAGATGACCGTGCGGGTGTGGCTGACGATGGCGCTGGCATCGCTGGCCAGAAAGTGTTCGCCGTCTCCGACCCCGACAATCAAGGGCGAGCCACGCCGTGCACCGACCAAGACGCCGGGGTGGTCCGTGCAGATGACGCCAATGCCGTAGGTGCCGATGACCTCGCGGAGGGCGTTCATCACGGCCTGCGCCAGCGGGTGAATCCCTTCCCCATCCCACGTCCCCTTCCCCGATTTCACCAGTTCTTCGTAATGATGCCCGATCAGATGGGCCAGCACCTCGGTGTCCGTGGCAGACTTGAAGGTGTCGCCGCCCTTGAGGAAGCGGTCCTTGAGCGAGTCGAAGTTTTCGATAACTCCGTTGTGGACCACGGCGATCTTGCCGGACTCGTCGAGGTGGGGGTGGGAATTCTCATCCGTCGGCGGACCGTGCGTGGCCCAGCGGGTGTGCCCCATGCCCACTTGACCGTAGATGGGGCTGGCCTGCACGAGCTTGGCCAGGCCCTCGTCAATCTTGCCCTTCTTCTTGCGGGTGCTCAGCTCGCGGTTCTGCAAAACGGCGACTCCGGCGGAGTCGTAGCCCCGGTATTCAAGGCGGCGAAGGCCTTCGATGAGGATGGGAGTGGCCTGCTGTTTTCCGATGTAGCCGATGATGCCGCACATAGCTGGTTGGAAGAGGGATATTGGTTGTTGCTTGCGCTTGCGCTGGAAAAAAGGTTAAAGGAGCGCCGAACCGAACCGCAAGACAGGATTTATTTATGGCTGCACCACGTCGCATGGCTCCCCACGTCCCGAATGTCCTCGCTGTCGTCATGGGCGGCGGGCAGGGCACCCGGCTCTGGCCACTCACGCAGGACCGCTCCAAGCCGGCCGTCCCGCTGGCGGGCAAATACCGGATCGTCGACATCCCCATCTCGAACTGCATCAACTCCGGCTACCGCCGCGTGTATCTGCTCACGCAGTTCAACACCGCCTCGCTCCACCGGCACATCAGCCAGAGCTACAAGTTCGACCACTTCAGCGGCGGCTTCGTGGAACTGCTCGCCGCCGAGCAGACCATGCACAGCACGTCCTGGTATCAGGGCACCGCCGACGCGGTGCGCAAGAATCTCGTCCACCTGCTCAACCACGACTGGGAATACTGCCTCATCCTCAGCGGCGATCAGCTCTACCGGATGGACTTCCGCCGCATCATCGCCCAGCACGCGGAATCCAAGGCGGACCTGACGATTGCCACCATCCCCGTCACCCGGGACAGCGCACAGTCGCTGGGCATCCTCCAGATCAACAACGAGCGGCGCATCTCCCGTTTCGTCGAAAAGCCCAAGGACCCCGACGTGCTGGACTCGCTCAAGATTCCCCGCGAGTCCTACGACGACCTCGACATCGAGGGCAACGAGGACTTTTACCTCGCCTCGATGGGCATCTACGTCTTCAACCGCGCCACCCTCGTCAAGCTGCTCGAGAACGACTTCACCGACTTCGGCAAGCACATCATCCCCGGAGCCATCACCACGCACAGAGTCTTCAGCTACATCTATCAGGGCTACTGGGAGGACATCGGAACGATCAAGAGCTTCTTCGAGGCCAACCTCGACTCCGCCGAGGAGCTGCCCAAGTTCAACTTCTTCGACATGAGTTCGCCGATCTACACCCGCCCGCGCTTCCTGCCCGGCAGCAAGATCAACGGCGCGAGCATTGACCACGCGCTCGTCGCCGACGGCTGCATCATCAGCCACGC
>CAZOCL010000137.1:0-15358 GCA_964578245.1 uncultured Klebsiella sp.
AGCGGCGGCAGCTTGGCGCTGTAGTGGACGGCGCGGTGGCGGTTGTCATCGAAGGCGAAGTGGAGCCACTTCTTGTCCGCGCTCACGAAGCCGTCGGGGTAGTTCAGCCGGCCTTTCGGGCCGTCGCAGGACTCCGGCACGAGCACACGCTGGTAGGGCCAGGTCTTGAGGCCGTCGAAGGAGATCCACAACGCCATGGGGCTGCGGTGCGCGGGGTTTGGGTTGTGCAGCATCGCCACGCTGTCGCCGCCGAGCGGGTAGAGCGTGGCCTTCGAGCCGGGGTTGGGAATGTCCGTCTTCACGGCGAATTCCGGCCAGGTCTTCCCGCCGTCCTTCGATTCCGCATAGTAGAGCACGCCGCCGAGCCGGTCCGCGCGGATGATCATGGCGATGCGGCCGTCGCTGAGTTCGGCGAGGTTGTTCTCGGCCCAGCCGTGGTAGCGGTCGTCGGTGGTGAGGCGCACGTTGCCGTGCTCAGACCAGGTCTTGCCGCCGTCGCTGCTGATGAGCACGCCGTTGCGCGGATTGCTGACGTAGTGGCGAAGCGCGCCGTGCCAGGGCTTCTCCTCCGCAGCGGGCGGCGGCGTGCCGGCCGGCGGACCCACGTAGTGCTGGAAGGGAATAATGATGCGGCCATCACGCGCGATGATGTGATTGCGGATGAAGGTGAAGTTGGCCAGCCGTCCCGGGGCCGGCTCGGGCTTGCTCCACGTTTTGCAGGCATCGTCGCTGTGCAGAATCCAGGACTTCCAATCGCGTCCCCACGTCTGCGAGTGGGTCGAGAGAAAGGCCGTGACGCGCCCGCCGCGCACCATGACTTCGGAGACGCACTGCCCCGTGGTCAACCCGGAGCGCGGCAGGCCCGTGGCCATCGGCTCCAGCGGAGACCACGTCTTGCCCTGGTCCGTGCTGCGCGTTATGCCGGTGTAGTTCCGCGGTGAAGGCTCGAAGTCATCGCCCGCCAGCATGAAGAGCACCCACGAGCCGTCGGCCAGTTGGCGCAGCGTCGTGTCGCACACCATCTTGTCCGGCGTCTTGCCATCGAAGGGAATGGACGTGCGGTCCTGCTTCGCGTCGGTGACGGCCTGCTGTGCCCACGGATTCGGCTTGGCCGGAGCCTCGGCTTTCGCCTTCGGCCCGGCGGAGGCGCGCTTGCCGGTGGCCTGGTTCACGACTACGCGCTGGCGGGCCTGAGGAGAAGTCCACTTGCCCTCGGTCACGTCGGTCTCCTTGAAGGTCGCCATCAGTATCT
This sequence comes from uncultured Klebsiella sp., assembly GCA_964578245.1. Classification (GTDB taxonomy): domain Bacteria; phylum Verrucomicrobiota; class Verrucomicrobiia; order Limisphaerales; family SXTU01; genus SXTU01. The sequence goes on from CAZOCL010000137.1 coordinate 1,253, forward strand.
GTTTGTCGCCGGTGCGCTGGTAATCGTAGATGAGATAGACCGTGCCATCGGGGGCCTGCACGCCGTCGGGGTAGGAGATGCCGACCCGCTCATCAATCATCAGGCTGCCGCGCCAGGTCTTGCCGTCGTCGTCGGAGAGGCGCGCGGTGAGGTGCGAACGGGACTTCCTGTCCGGCGGGTCGTGGGCGACGAGCAGCAGCTTGCCGGAGCTGAGGCGGCGGATGAAGAAGCGCGAGTTCACATGCGGGATGGTCGTCTCGCGGCCGGGGGACCAGGTCTTGCCGCGGTCGGCGGATTCGCTGTCACCGATGCCGTAGCCAGCGCGCACGAGCATCCACAGGCTGCCGTCCTTCCGCTCGACGACCATGTGCTCGTCGAAGACACGCTTGGGCACCTTGGCCTGGCCGAGCAACGACCACGTCGCGCCCTTGTCCCGCGAGATATGAACGTTCGCACCGTTCTCAGTGGCCAGATCATGTCGATGCGCTTCGTCGGTGCGTTTGTCGGCGGGGCGTTCCCAGACGGACGCAGGCAGCAGCCACTCGCCGGTGCTCAGCACCGTGGGCTTGTTCATCATGATGCCGTTGCAGAGGTGGCGCGGGGCGGACCAGCGCGGGGCCTCGTCACCGGAGTTCTCGGTGGTGATGGCCCAGACGCCGGAGCGGCCGTCCCACCACTGATACGACTGCGCCCAGAAGAGCCAGAGACGGCCGTCCGGCGCGTGCCACAGGCAGGGATCGTAGGCGCGCACGGGGCCGGGCGGGTCAATCACCAGCTTCGGGCCGGACCACGTTTTGCCGTCGTCGCCGCTGGTCACGAGCACGACGTAGTTGCCGGGGCCTTCGCCCGGTTCGTCGGGACCGCCGGCATACCAGAGCGCCCAGAGACGCCCGTTCGCCGCGCGCTCGATGCCGGGGATGCCCTGGAAGATGCGCGTGGCGTCCGCATAGGTCGGGCCGGGCGCGGTGTTAACAGCTTGCGGAACCAAAGCCGCGTCGTTCGCGGGGGAAGGTGCGGCGGCGTGGCTGGCGCAGGCCAGCGTCAGGCCGAGCGCGAGGCAGGCAGTGCGGAAGAGGGATAAGCGTGGTTTCATCAGGTGGAAAGGCTGAAGGCTGAGATCAAGCGGCGGCAATCAGTGAGTGGTGCGTGGCACGGCTCGGTAATTCGGCGTGAGTGTCAGCCACTTCGCGGCCGGGGACAAGCAGACGTTGGGGTCGCGTTGAACTGAATGAGTGCCCGCGAAACACACGAAGGGACGCGAAAAACCGGCCACTGCAATTTGACCTCAGAGACGCGATGAACACAGAGATTTCCTTTGGTGTCTTCTCTGTGTTCATCGCGTCTCTGTGGTCAATCCGAATTCCAAACTCAACGGGGGCACCGGCACTCCGCGCCCTTACTCCAGCCGTCCAAACATGATGCGCTCTTTCCGGCTCGCATCCGTGTCGCCCTGCGTCACCACGAGATAGATCGCGCCGTCGTGCTGGTGGAAGGCGGGATACTGAAAGGACTTGGTCGTCTCGAAGCGATACTTCCGCTCCCAGTTCACCCCGTCGCGCGAGACATCCAGGTTGAACACGGAACGGGACACGCGCTGCACCTGCGTCGCCTCCTGCCAGCCGAGATAGTAAACGCCGTTGAAGCGGTCGAACGTTGGCTTGGAACTCGTCCCGTTCGGCACCGCGACCCGGAACTCGCCCGGCGTCCAGCGGCGACCGTCCGGGCTGGTAGTGAAGGTGTAGTTGCGGTTGCCGCCCTCCTGCCGGCAGATCGCCAGCCAGGTGCCGTCCGGCAGGCGGTTCACGGCGGACTCGGTGAGCTTCAGCGCCGCCGGCTCGTTGTAGTGGCCGAGCACCTCGAAGGTGTCCATGGCCGCATTCAGCACCGCGAGCGCGTTCTGGCCGCCGGGGTAGTTGTTCAGCGCGACGTGCAGTTTCCCGTCGAAGCGCTTGAAGGAGTCGAAGACATACAGGCCGTAATCCTTGGCCTCGCGCGGGAAGCCCTGCGCCGCCGCGTCCGCATGAAAGCGTTGCGGCGTCATGTCGCCGGTGCCAACAGCAGTCTTGAGCTGCGCCCTGTGGATCTGGTTGGCGAACGCCTGCCGCTCCAGATCGAAATCCATGAACCACGTCACCGACTGGCGCTGGCGCGGGGCCTCGCTCGCGAACCAGCAGCGCAGCGTGCGGTCGTCCTTCTGCACAATGCGCGGCACGAAGCACGCCCCGGCGGGCAGCGTCTCGTTCGCGAACTTCTGCTCCGAGCGCGCAAAGGGAATCCCGTGCTCGACGGTGCGCGACTTCACGTTCACCACCGCCATGGCCACATAAACAAACGGCCAGTCAGCAGCCTCGCCGGGGCGCACGTCATTCGCCTCGTAAACCACGAACGCACGGTCACCCACCATCACGAACTCGGCATCATGCGCGCCCTTCACCTCCGGAGCCGACACCTGGAACAACCCGGCCATGACTTTGTCCCCGGCGGCCTTGGCATCCCAGCCGGCCGGCAGGAGCTTCGGCTCAGCGGCAAGCGCGACCGATGCCAACCCCACGAGCGTCAGCAGGGCGGAGAGCCCCCACTTTTGGACTGCGGTGGCAGAGCGAAGCGGCGACACCGCTTTGGCCTCCCGCGGAGCGGCCCGGTGGCGTGAGGGGGACACTCCTGTCCCCCTGACCAAAGCCTCTGGCATCGCACGGCGGACAAGCGTGCCCTTCTCACCCGCCGCTTCGCGGGAGGAAATAGCGGCGTGGCGCTTCGCTTCCCGCCGCAGTCCAAGACGGCGCGAGCGCGAACAACTCAAGGGTAAAGAAAGTTTCGCCATGATTCGCCAACACTAAAAGGTCTAATCGCGGTCTGACGCTTTGAGGCCCAATGCCTGATGGACAGGCCCGATGTCCGATTCCTGGGAGAACCTGAGCCAAGGCCGGTATTTACCCGCTTTGGTGAGCACGACTTGGAACAGGGCTTCGCCTCCAGTCCCCGTCTGGAAGGAAAACAGCGGGCTTTGCCGCCACGGGTCCGACTTGAACTCGACGGGGATTCGTTCGAGACTCCGCCACGCTTCCCATCCTTCCAGCCGCCAAGCATATCGGATCTCCCCGTGCCGGAGGCTCAATCCGAGAGATTCTAGCAAACGCATATCGTCCTCGGGAGTGCTTTTTCCAGGTCGGTAGGAGTCACAGTCCAGACTCCAGAAGTGCTCGGCTTTCACAGCCGACTTGCTGTCCAGCATTTCATTCTTCCATTTGGCGATCTTGATGCCGGGCAATTCGCAAACCTCCCGGTATTTCGCAAAAGCTTCGGCGGCTTCACGGCGATGAAACTCGATGCCCAAAAAATTTATCCATCCCGATTTGTGGTTGCGCCCTTGATAAAGGCGCGCTCCGCTGGGGCTCTCGACTGCTACCTGCCCACCCTTCTCCAACACGATTGCTGTGGGGTTGAACATCTTGCTCACTTGTTCCAGCCATTGTCGCTTTCCCTCCGAAACCCAGACATAAACCCGAAGACACTGATGATGTGCTTCAAGAGAGGGCAACAGGTTCTTCGACGCATAACCCTTGGCCTTGCATTCCGACGTGAACGTGAGCCTGGCATCTGGATGCTTCTGACTGAAGAAACGCTCAACCGCCTTGACGCATTCTTGGCCCAGCGTCACGCCGGGCTGTGGAACAGTCACCGTGTCAATCCCTTCCAATTTGAGGCCATTGTTTGCCTTCGTCGCGGCTTTGACCGCCTTCAGGCTCATGGAGGTGGCAATGCCAGACCATGCATCAGTCCAGTTGGTCAAGCTTCCGTAATTTTTTCGGCATTTCCCGAGGAGCGCGGCCAGTTGGTCCGGCGTCATCGCCTGAGCCAGCTCGGACTGATACCCAAATGTGTCTCTGATGGAACGCGACCTCATGGTGGTGGGTCAGGAACCGATAAAAGGCCCTGGCTACTTGGCCGCCTGACCGGCCCGCGCGGCCTCCACCGCCTTGTGTGCGGTCTCCTGGAGGAAGCGCGCATAGTCCTTGTCCAGCCCCGGGGTGACAAACTTGTTGCCCACCACGCTCTCATTGAAGAGCACCTCGAACCACACGCACGCGCCCAGATACTCGCCCGCCATGTTGGCGTGATGGCCGTCCATGCCGAGCGATTCCTTGCCGTCCTTGCCCTTCGCCCGGCGCCAGCCTACGTGCAGCGAATGAGTCTGATCCGGCAGGGTGGTCTGCTCCTTGTTCTTGTAGTCATACTTCGTGTCCTTCTGGTAGCCCCACTTCGGGTCCGTGTCCGCGAGATAAAACGCATCGCCCACCGGGAGACGGCGGATGCCCAGCTCCTTGGCGATGGTCGTGTAGGCGCTCGTGAGCATCTTATACATGTCCTCCGAGGTCGCCGGCTCGGCGGCCTTCGGCGTCGTCGGGGAGAAGCGCGGATCGTCCACGCGATACGCCCAGGTCTGGTGGATCAACACCTCGGCCTTGGGCGCGTGCTGCTTGATGTAGTCGTGGAGCTGCTTGGCAAACGGCCGGTAGGTCGCGACGTCGTGGCTCTTGATGCTGGCCTGCTGGATGGTCACGAAATCCCACGGCTGGGCGATCAGATGCTGCTTGAGGCTAAGCTTGCCATAGAGACCGTTGGTGGCCTGCGGGTCCTTTTCGTAGGCCGCCGCCCGGCCCCAGTGCAGTTCCATGGACGCGCCGCCCACCACGATGGGCTGGTGGATGAGCACATGCCCCGCGTTGGTTGTAAGGTTGCCGAGCTGCCGCGTGGCGTTCTGCGAGAAGCTGTTGCCCACCGTGAGCAGGCGGACGGTCTTGACGGGCTTCTCCGCCGCGCGGAGCAGGCGGGCGTCGCTGCCGAACGCCAGCAGCAGGCCGGCGAGGGCGAGAGGTTTGAGGAACTGACGGGAGGTGATGAGCATGGTCATGACTTTCTCTACAGACGTTTGCGTGGCAGACAGCAGTTACGAAAGAGTAAGCGCAACCGCCCCTCGCGAACAGCGAAACCGGTGCTGCTCCGGTGCCGGGAGCGGAAAGCTCATGGCCCCCATCGATTTCGGTTGAAGGCCGCGCTGGCAGTGCCCTTCGCATGCTCGACTGCGGCTTGAAGATGGCCCGGCCCGCCTTCGGCATAAACGCATCGCTGAACACGAGCCGACCGTTACTTGGACCATCAGGAACTTCTCTCCGCTGCTCGCAAGCCAAGAAAGGGACTGCGTCCGTGAACCTAACCGTCAACAACCCTCGCATGGGAGCTCGCACCGCTTTGAATCATTTGACTCGTAAATGCGTTAGCTTCTAGTCTGCCTACGCTCATGTTCCATCTGCGCTTGCTGCCAGTGTTCGCCCTCTTCTGCGTGCCGGTAATCACCCACGCGGCGGCGGCTTCACCGCTGCTGTCTGCGTTCGTGGAAAAGCACTGCGTGGACTGTCATGGTGCGGAGGTGCAGAAGGCGGGCCTGCGGCTGGATACCCTCGCGGCCGACTTCGGCGATGCAAAAGCCGCAGCCACCTGGACGCATGTGTTTGACAAGCTCGTCGCGGGCGAGATGCCGCCACCGAAGCGCGAACGACCGCAGCCGCAAGAACTCGCCGCGGCCACCAAGTTGCTGCGCAGCCAGTTGCACGCCGTTTCGCTGGAGCGCCAGCAGAAGCAGGGCCGCGTCATGGTCCGCCGGCTCAATGGCACCGAATACGAGAACACGCTGCGTGATCTGCTCGGCACCAGTGTCGCCCTCAAGGAGCTGCTGCCGGAGGACAGCACGACGGCGGGCTTTGACAATGTGGGCAGCGGGCTGGACCTGTCGGCCACGCATTTCCTCCAGTATCAGGAAGCGGCGGCGCGGGCGGTGCAGTCCGTGGTGCCGGTCCATCCGCCGATCCCGTTCAGCGACCGGCGCACGGCCGAGGTGATGGTGAAGAAGGGGCCGAATTTCCAGCAGACGATGGGGCGGGGCGCGAAGATGCAGGGGGACGCGCTCGTTTTTTACACCAAGCTGCCGCGCTACGGACTTTGCTCAACGGCCTCCGTGCCCGCGGCCGGGCGCTACCGCATCACGATGTCCGCGTGTTCGGTCGGCGGGGAGGGCAAGCCGGTGCCGGCGGGCTTCATGGTCGTGAACTCCAGCGGAAGAGAATCCCCGGTATTGCGGGAGGTGCGCGAGATCCCGCATGGCAAGCCACAGTTGATCGAGTTCGAGTTCGACCTCGGGCGCAACCAGGCCTTCGTCCTAAATCTCCTTACGACGTGGGACATTCGCATCTTCAAGAAGCCCATCGAGGAATACACCGGCCCGGGCTTGATGGTTGAATGGCTGCAGGTTGAAGGGCCAATCGGTGCCTTCCCGCCCCCGAGCTACCAGAATCTGTTCGGCGACGTGCCGTTGAAAGCCCGGTCCGTCGTCAAAGCGGAACTGGCGGGCACGAAGCCCCCGTCCATCAGCCCGACCCGATCGGAGTCCTTGTGGGCGAACGATCCGCTGGTGCCCGCGTCGGCCAGTCCGAAGCCGGATGCCGAGCGTTTGATCCGCGCGTTTCTCCCGCGCGCCTTTCGCCGGCCGGTCGGCGAGCCGACGCAGCAGCATTTCGTGAAATTGGTCCACGACCGGCTCGATCAGAAATACACCTTCTACGACGCGATGATGTATGGCTACAAACTCATCCTGTCATCGCCCGATTTCTTGTTCGTGTCCGACTCACCCAGTGCTCAGGCCACCGCGCAAGGTGACCTCGTCTCTCCGAAGCTCGATGGCTACGCGCTGGCGGAGCGCCTCGCCTATTTCCTCTGGTCCTCCGGCCCGGACAACGAACTCCTGGCTGTGGCGGCCCGGGGTGAACTCAGCCAACCCGCCGGACTGCGCGCTCAGGTCGAGCGCCTGTTGAATTCCCCCCGCGCGCACCGCTTCACAGAAAACTTCGCCGGCCAGTGGCTCGACCTGCGCAAGATTGATTTCACCATTCCTGACCCGCAGCTCTACAGCGACTTTGATTACCTGCTGCTCTGGGCGATGCCGCGCGAGACGCAGTTGTTCTTCGAGGAAGTCCTGCGAAACGACCTTTCCCTGCTCAACTTCATTGACTCTGACTGGACAATCCTCAACGAACGGCTCGCGCGGCTATACGGAATCCCCGGCGTCAGCGGCAACGACTTCCGCAAGGTAAAGCTGCCGCCGGACAGCCATCGTGGTGGTGTGATGACCCACGCGAGCGTGCTGAAAGTGACGGCGGATGGCACGCGGACTTCCCCCGTGCTGCGCGGGAAATGGGTGCTCGAACGCATCCTGGGCAAGCCGCCCTCCCCGCCACCGCCCGATGTGCCCGCCATCGAGCCCGACATTCGCGGGGCCACCACGATCCGTCAGCAGCTCGACAAGCACCGCAGCACCCCCGCCTGCGCCACCTGCCATGTCCACATTGATCCGCCGGGCTTCGCCTTGGAAAATTTCGACCCGATTGGCAACTGGCGTGAGTTCTATCGCGGCACCGAACGGACGAAGCAGCATCCGAACTCCCTGTTTCCCACCAGCGGGCGCGGGGTGTATCGCGGCGCGGATGTCGAGCAGGGCGGCGTCACGCCCGAGGGCAAGGCCTTCAAGGACATTGCCGACTACAAGAAGCTGCTGCTGGAAGACAAGGACCAGCTCGCCCGCAGCCTGACGCAGAAGCTCATGATCTATGCCACCGGCGCGGACATCCAGTTTGCCGATCGCGAAGTTGTCGAGCAGATCGTCGCCCGGGTGCGTCCAACGAACTACGGTCTGCGGTCGCTTGTGCATGAAATCGTGCAGAGTCGCGTGTTTCTGAACAAATAACCACCATCCAGATGTCCTACCAACGAATTGACCGCCGCACCTTTCTCCGTGCCTCCGGCGTGGCCATCGGACTGCCGTTTCTGGATGTCATGCTGCCAGCAAGTGCCGCCGAGGCCAGGGCCGGCAAGCAGCAGCCGTCTCGCATGGTCCTCGTGGGGCAGGGGCTCGGCATGTATGGCCCGAATTTCTTTCCGGAGCAGGCCGGCAAGGACTACGCGCCGAGCCGCTACCTGAAGCTGCTGCAAGGCCACCGGGATCAGCTCACGGTCTTCTCCGGCATGTCGCACCGCTATGCCGCCGGTCACTTCGCCGAGGTGGGACTGTTCACGGGCGTCGCGCCGGAGTTCATCCGCGACAAGGACATCAAAAACGGCATCTCGCTGGATCAGGAAGCCGCCGCGCACATTGGCGGTCAAACCCGCTACCCGTCGCTCATTCTCGGCGGCGGCGACGTGGCCTGGAACCGCCGTGGCGTCCGCATTCCGGCCGAGAGCCGGGCGACGGCGGTGTTCAAGAAGCTCTTCATCGCCGGCAGCCCCGAGGAGGAAGCGCGCGAACTGCAACGGATCAAGGACGGCCAGAGCATTCTGGACGACGTCGGTGGGCAGATCAAATCGCTCAACCGGAGAGTGAGCAGCGATGACCGGCAGCGGCTCGATTTGTTCCTGACCTCCGTGCGCGAAGCCGAGCAGAAGCTGCAACAAGACGAACAGTGGAGCACCTCACCCAAGCCCAAGGTCGCCGTCCCGACGCCCACCGTGGATTTCAGCGGGCCGCAACTGATCGAGCGCTCGCGGCAATGGTATGAGATCGTGCATCTCGCCCTGCAGACCGACTCCACGCGGGTCATCTCGCTGTGGATCGGCTCCCAGGAGCGCCCGGAGATCATGGGGGTGAACCTCGGCCACCACGATGCCTCCCACCACGGTCAGGACCCCGCGAAATTGGAGCAGCTTGCGCTGATCGAAGAGGCGGAAATCAAGGTGCTAGGCGAGTTCATCGAGAAACTCAAGGCCACCACGGAAGGCGATCACACCCTGCTCGATCAGACGGCCGTGCTCTACACCAGCAACCTCGGCAACTCGTCTTCCCACGACAACAACAACCTCCCCATCCTGCTCGCCGGGGGCCGCTTCAAGCATCAGGGGCACCTGTCATTCGACCGGAAGAAGAACCTGCTGCTCTCCAACCTCTACGTCCGCATGCTGCACCATCTGGGCATCGAGGCGAAGTCCTTCGGCGCCAGCACGGGCGTCTTGAGCGAGGTGTAAGCCGGAGCTTCGGAGCCGTGAAGAAGGCCCGCCCCCCAGCGGGCTCAAGCCAGGCTCGAATCCCGTCATTTGGCGGCGGCTGGCTTGCCCCGTTCCGCCAGCGGAGGCGGGGTGACTTCGGCCAGTGTGGTCGCCTCAATGATGTGATCGATGATGATCGTCTCGGGCAGTTCGCTGGTGGCGCGGAAGAATCCGAGCTGGAAGAACGCCGGGTTTTCGTCCCGCAGAGTGGCCGTGCTCACGCGCGGCACCACGTTCTCGCCGTCGAACCAGACTTCGACGAACCCCTTCGTCGCGTCACGCGACCACAAGACGTGAACCACAAAGTCGTGCCAGCGCCCCGGCGTCAGCTTCCCCTTGCCATCCCAACGCCGGGCATAGGGCACGCGGGTGGTGAACAGGATGTCCTCGCCGTGAACGTCGAACGCCATCAGGCGGGTCCAACTGTTGCGGGTTTCGAAGTAACCAGTCGAGTGCAGGGTGTTGGTGAACTTGTGCGGCAGGAAAACGCTCCAGCCGAAATAGCGTTCCATGCCCTCGGCCGTGCCGTTCCCGGTGGGCTGATGCTGGAACTCAACGCGGTCGAGCTCACCCCTGCGCGCGGCGTTGCTCCCGTCGATGCGCAGGGCGAATTTCCCGGCGCGCACAGGTGCCTGCACGATCTTGATGTGCTCGCCCTTCGGCGCTCCGCGCCACTGCTCCGTGGTGCCGGTCTCGAAATCGCCCTTCCAGATGATCTCAGCCAGGAGCGAGTTCGCTGACAGCAGCGCGATGAGCAAAGAAAGCTGTTTCATCTCTCAGCTCACGGCGTCTTGCTGATGGGATACCCCTTCCACAGCCACTCCAGCGCCTGCGGCAGGATCTGCGGCTTCGCGTTGCCGACGCCGTGGCCGGAATTGAGGCAGTAGAGGTATTGGTAATGGTAGCCCTTGGCCTTCAACACGATGGCCATCCGGTTGCTCGCCTCCACCCAGTCGTGCATGCCATCGCGCATCACGTTGGGGTTGAAGTTGTCGCGGTCACCCACGGCCATCCAGATGCGCAGCGGCTTCTTCTCGCTCTCGGGGATCAGCTTGTTGTGGAAACCCCAGGCCCCATCGGGCGTCTCAGGGTTGAAAGGCCACTGCTGGTTCACAAAGGTGCCGGAGAAGGTCAGCACACGGTGATACCACTCGGGGTGATACCACGCCATGATCAGCGCTGCCGAGCCGCCGGAGCTGTTGCCCATCGTCGCGCGGCCTTCGGGGTCCTTGGTCAGCTTGACGCTGTAGTTCTTCTCCACCAGCGGCAGCACCTCATGCTCGATGAACTCGGCAAACAAGCCGGACATCGTGTCGTATTCGCGTCCGCGCTCGTGCCCCTGAGCATCGCCGCCCCCGCTGGAAATCATGATGGCGATCATGGCCGGCACACGCTTCTGGGCGATGAGGTTGTCGAGGACATGCGGCAGGTTCATGTCCGGCTTGCCCATGCCCGGACCGTCGTGCGTGACGATGAAGGGCGCGGCCGTGCCCGGCACATACTGGGCCGGGACGTAAACGGTGACCGTGCGTTTATAGTCGATCGGATGCGTCTCCACGATCAGCGTCTTCGGATTCTTGGGGTCAACGGTGCCGAAGACATCCCGGGCGATGCCGGGGTTGAAGCGCTTGCAGTCCTTCGAGTCGATGCTGAACTGCTGCACCTTCCCCGCCGGCACCCCGGCCACGACCTTGGTCTCCGGAGCCGCCACATACTCGGGGCCGATGAGGAAATCACCGTCCGCGTCCACGGGCGGGTTCGCCCCGGGCTTCCCGTCGAGGCGGGTGAACTTCGGCGTCCCGGGCGCATCAAACGGACGCGTCGGCGGCTGCGGGCGGTCCTGCTTCTTTTTCTCCGGCGGCTTCTGGTCGGCCCCGAATACGGAGAGGGAGAGGGTCGTGAAGCCGAGCAGGAGGACGTGGCGGAGGGCGATCATAGGCAGCAAGCAGTGGTGGCAATTCAAATGTGCCACAGGATGTTCCAAACCCCGGCGTGCTGTCACTATCCGTTCAAGGGCACCGGTGAATGAAAGATGCTTTGCACGGGGAGAAGTTATTTCGGAGGATTGCGCCATGAAACCACTGCTTTTCGCTGCGCTCGTGCTTTGGCAAGTGCCGCTGCTGGCGGCCGGGCCGGCTGCACCGCTGCCCTTTGAAACGGATCGCAAGGAGGCAGTGCTCAAGCCGCTGGCGGTGGCACAGCTCGGCTCGGGCTTCGCCACGCATGCGTCGCTCTCCGGTGAGGTGCTGGCGGTGGCCACCACTGCGGGCGCGGGGCAGGGACCGGGGCTGCGCGCGGGCCTGGTGGATGTATATCGCCTGGGGTCCAGCGGAGCGCCGGAATTTCTGACGACGATCCAGAGTCACACGGCGATCCGCTTCGTCGCGCCGTCTGGCGCGCGGCTGTATGTCGCGGATGCGGTCGGGGTCTCGGCGTATCAGCTCAACGTCAAGAAGGGCACGGCCACGTTTGCCTGGAAATATGCGCTGGAGGGCACGGACCAGGTCACCGGGGCGATTCCGGGCGCGCTGCTGCTGCGCACGGCGACGACGATGCAACTGGCCCGCGACCTTGGGAACGCCTGCCTTCCCGAACTCCGCTGGAAGATGTCCTCGCGGCACCTGGTGGGGGCGAGTGTGCCGGACCGCTTCTTTGTGCTGGGCGGCGGCGGGGTGTGTCAGCTTTACAACATCATGCCCGACCGTCGGATTGAGTTCCTCGCCGATGTGCCGCTGTTCGGCAATGTGCGCTGGATCGAACCCCACGGCACCATGCAGTCGCTCGTGCTCGATGCGGACACGGGCCTGCGGCTCTACAATACCAAGGCCTTCGCGCGCTCGCGCCGCGATCAGGATGCACAGCTCGTGCCGCGCAGTCTCAGCGCGCCCGGCGTGAAGGCGCAGTTTGTGCTGGATGAACTGCCGGTGAAGGATGGCACGTCGTTCCAATCGTTCGGGGAGCAGGTCTTCGTGCTGCATGGGGCGGGCCAGTTGGGCGTCACGCAGATTGACGCGAAGACCTCGCGCTTCAGCCCCCTGAAGCCGGTCAAGGACCTGGGTCCCGTGGCCGAAGTCGCGGGCGATGCGAAGCGGCAGGTTGCGGTGGGCCGCGACGGCTCCGTCACGTTGCTCGCGAACGGCGGAATCACCGGGAAACTGCCCACCCGGGAGACCGGCCCGATGCTGGCGATGCAAGGCCAGCTCTTCGTTGCGGACGGACCGGCGCTGATGAGCGTCGTGGGCGGCTCGCTCGCCAAGGAAGTCTATCGCGATGAAGGCGCGATTTTGAAGATCGCGACGCAAGGCCCCAAGGTCTTTCTGCTGAGCACCAAGCAACTCACCGCGGCCAAGCTCGCGGACGGCAAGCTCACGGTGCTGGGCACGCTGGCGATGCCGGCGAACGCCTCGCTGCTGCGGCTCGGACCGACGCATGCCGGCGTGGTGCACGATGGGAACCAACTGCTGCTCGTGGACATCCGCGATCCGGCCAGACTCAAGCAGGTCGCGGATCGCCCGCTGGAGCTGCCCACGCATTCCGAGAGCCGGCCCTCGCAGCCGCCCATCCGCGACCTGGTAGTCGAGGCCCGGCGGGTATGGGTCGTGGGCACGGAGGTCTTCATTTACGAACTGGAGAAGCTGGTTTCCCCGGCCGAGAAGGTGACGTGGAAGAGCGTCTGGAACCGGCCTTACAAGAGCGTGGATGAAATGCTGCCCACGACCACGATCACGGCGCTCGGCGAGGAGCGCTATCTGGTCACTTCGGGCTACAGCTTCAGCAAGCTGCCGATCACGCGCGCCTATGTGCTGACGCTGAAGGACGATGCCGTGGCCGCGTGGCGGTATTGCCGGCTGGGCGCGGGCAGCGCGCAGGATGTGAAGCTGATCGCCCCCGGAATAATCGCAATTGCCGCCGGTGATGACGGCCTGCGCCTGCTCAGCATGGGTGCGGACGATGCGTATCTCGGGTCGCGCCGCGAGCCGGGGGAAGACTGCCAGGCCGTGGTGAGCGATGGGGACAAGCTCTACGCGAAGGCCGGCAACACGATCCGCACCTTCCAGTATCAACTGCGTGCGACGAAGGAGGCCACCACCTACACCTTCGCACCGCAGGCCGCGGACAAGCCGCCGAAGGTGAAGGTGGACGGCCTGGATGTGACCTCGGAGGCTTACCGAGTCGCGATGGGCTATCGCAACCGGCTGAAGCTGCAGCCCACGGATCTCTCGGACAAGGCCGGTTTCCCTGCTGTCACGGTGCCGCAGGGAACGGTGGCCGTGGATGCGAAGCTCGGGCGGCTGAAGTTCGCCGATGGCCGAAATCGGGAGCCGGAGTTCATCTCGCGCACCGAATACATGAACGTGCGGCTCGCTGGCTGGCGCAAGGCCGGACCCTATGCCATCGCCGCCATGAGCGAGCAGTCGGAAGGGCTGGGAGTGGTGGACCTCAGCGACCCGTCGAACATGAAGATTCTCGGGGTCGCCGGGCAGCCGCCGCACTTTGCCTATCCGCATACGATCCTGGGCTACCGGGATGGCTTCGCCTACATGACCGGCAACTTCCACGACAACTATTTGCAGACGGTGAACATGAAAGATCCGAAGCATCCCTTCTACGAGCGCATGATCCGCCTGGAGAACGGCTCGGTGCTCAAGTTCAGTTGTCCCACGCACATCTCCGGCTTCTTCCGCGGCAATCGTTTGTTCGTGCCCGGCGGGAAGGGCACGACCGAGGTGGACATCACGGACCCCACGCACGTCGAGCGGGTCACGGTGCACACGAACGCGCATTCGATTCACCAGGTGCTGCCGGAGCGGAACCGCGCGATGCGCTGGGTGGATGGCCGGCTGGAGTTCCTCGACATCACGGACATCGCCAACCCCAAGGTGCTCGGTGCGTATCCGGCCACTGGCAAGGTGGATTTCGCTCCGGGCATCACGGTCACGGACCGGGACCACACCTGGGTGATGACACCGGGCAAGGTGAAGGACAAGCAGCTCGTGTGCATCGAGCACAAGGACATGA
>CAZOCL010000138.1:0-3287 GCA_964578245.1 uncultured Klebsiella sp.
TCCGCGTCTTCCCGCTCGCCCAGCGCAAGAGCATGAGCACCGTGGACGAGGTGCTCATCGAGCCCACCACCACCCCGCCGCCCGTCACCGACTTCAACGCCGCCCTCATTGACCGCTGCGCCCGCGACATCAAGGCCGCGCTCGAACGCAACGCCTCGGTGATGTTCATCTACGGCGCGCACCTCGTGAAAAACGGTGGCCAGCTCCTCCTCGGCCAGATGCTCGACCGCGGCTTCCTCACCCACCTCGCCACCAACGGTGCCGGCACCATCCACGACTGGGAATTCTCTTGGCTGGGCCGCTCCACCGAGAGCGTCCGCGACAACGTCGCCACCGGCAGCTTCGGCACCTGGGATGAGACCAGCCGCTACATCCACCTCGCGCTGCTCACTGGCGGTGTGCGCGGCTTCGGCTACGGCAAGTCCCTTGGCAAGTTCATCTACGAGGACGGTGCTTTCATCCCCCCCGAGGCCGAACTGACGAAGCTCATTCAAACCGAGCCGGGCCACCCGCTCACCTCCGCCCGTGCCGACCTGCTCCAGGCCATCCAGCGCTTCGGCCTGAAAGCCGGCCAGCACATCGTCCCCCACCCGCACCGCAACTCCAGCGTCCTCGCCCAGGCCGCGCGCCACGAAGTGCCCTTCACCGTCCACCCCGGCATCGGCTACGACATCATCTCGAACCACCCGTGGTTCAACGGCGGTGTCATCGGCCGCGCCGCCGGCGTGGATTTCGCCTTGTTTGGTGGCTCGGTGGAGCAGCTCGATGGCGGCGTAGTCCTGAGCGTCGGCTCCGCCATCATGGGCCCGCAGGTTTTTGAGAAGAGCATCAGTTGCGTGAACAACCTCCGCCTCCAGGCCAGCCGCCCCATCGTCAGCGGCCACAGTATCTATGTGGTGGACCTGCAGGACGGCGGCAACTGGGACTGGACCCAGGGCGAGCCGCCCCGCGACAACCCCGCCTACTACCTCCGCTTCTGCAAGAGCTTCTCCCGCATGGGCGGCGCGATGCACTACGCCCAGTGCGACAACGTCGCCTTCCTCCACCACCTCTTCCACAAACTCGAAACCCTCCACGGCCGCACCGCCACCAAGGCCATCCCCGACATCGGCGAGCCCACCCCCGAACCCCGCTACAAGTGGTGAACCGCGACCAGGTTTTGCCACAAAGAGGCACAACAGGCACAAAAGGAGAATGACTCGAGCCTCCAAAAGTCGGCGGCCCCTCTACCACTTCCAGAGCCACCGTTCTTCTCCCTCGGCCCCACTGGGGGAGAGGGCCGGGGTGAGGGGGTTTCGCGCACGGAGTCGAAGGTGCTTCTATTCCACCAAAACGTCCGTCCAAGAATTTTCCGACCGCGCCTCTCGCCCGCCCGCCTGCTCGATGCCCCACGTTTGGAGTCCCGGCTTCAGCCGGTGGAACGTCACTCCGCCCCTGACGCTCCGCGCGCAGCCTCAGACACAACCGAACGCCCCTGTCTTCTCCCTCTCCCCCACTGGGGGGAGAACTCACATCCCGTTTCTCCGTCCCCTTTTGCGCTTTTTGTGCCTCTTTGTGGCTAATCATCTTCCGTTATGAATGCGACCCGCTTCGCTGAAATCACCTCCCGTTACCCCTCGCTCCGCCTCGCGCTTGTGGGCGACTTCTGCCTCGACCGCTACCTCGAGATCGACCCCGCGCTGGCCGAAACTTCCATCGAAACCGGCCTCCCCGTGCACAACGTCGTGCGGGTGCGCTCGCAGCCCGGAGCTGCCGGAACCATCCTTAATAATCTCTGCGCCTTGGGCGTGGGCACGGTCTGGCCCGTGGGCTTCTGCGGCGACGACGGTGAAGGCTTTGAGCTGCATCGCGCCTTGGCCGCCAAGCCCGGCGTAAAGCTCGACCACTTTCATCGAACCCAACTCCGGCGGACGTTTACCTATTGCAAACCGCTCCTGATGCATCCCGGCAAGCCTCCCCAGGAATTGAGCCGGCTAGACTCCAAAAACTGGGAACCGACCCCCGCTCTCCTCACCGGCGAAATCTGGAAATCCATCAGCGAACTCCGTCTCAAAGTGGACGGCGTGGCCGTCATGGATCAGGTGGACATTCCCAACACCGGGGTCGTGACCGACCGCATTCTCCCGCTGCTGGGTGACTTCCCCATCGGCGACCCGGGAACACCAGTCATCGCCGACTGCCGGCGGGGCCTGCGCGGCTATCCACCGGTCACGTTCAAGATGAATGCGACGGAACTCGCAGCGTTGCTGGGCATCGAAGGCCAATTATCTGTGGAGGATGCAAAGCG
The DNA here is from genome assembly GCA_964578245.1 of uncultured Klebsiella sp. Taxonomy (GTDB): domain Bacteria; phylum Verrucomicrobiota; class Verrucomicrobiia; order Limisphaerales; family SXTU01; genus SXTU01. The sequence continues at coordinate 2,288 of CAZOCL010000138.1, forward strand.
CGCGGCGGCCTCACTTGCCTCTGGCATCCGTCGCGAAGTCTTCATCACCCTGTCCGAGCGCGGCATCCTCGGCGCGGCTCCGAGCGGCGAGGTGGAACACGTCCCCTGCCACCCCTTGCGTGGCGAAATCGACATCGTCGGTGCCGGTGATTCCGTCACCGCCAACCTCACCGCCGCCCTCGCCGCCGGCGCAACGGTGCGCGAAGCCATCGAACTCGCCAACGCCGCCGCCTCCATCGTCGTCCACCAGCTCGGCACCACCGGCACCGCCACCGTCCCCCAAATCCGCGACCTCCTGCTGCCCTGAGCCGGCGGACCGCGCCGTTCACGGCGCTTCACCGTCCGAACGCCGCGGTGCATATTCTCACCAAACGGCAACTCACGTTGAAGCGGCGTGAACGCCGCGCTCCGCGTAGCGCCCGCGTCCCGCGGGCCGTATCGCCGGCGTCCTCGCCGGCCCTCTTTCGGTGGCTGCGTCAAAATGCGCTCAGCCCCACCTGAATCTCCCGTGGTAAAATCCCCACTCAATCCGTTTGCCTCCCGGTCAACTTCCGGCATATTCCCGCCGCCATGAAAGTGAATCTCCTGCTGCTGTCCCTCGGCCTTGCTGTCCACACCTCCTCCCCCGCCGCCGAAACTTGGTGGCCGCAGTTCCGCGGCCCGAACTGCTCCGGCGTGTCCGACACCGCCAAGCCGCCCACTGAGTTCGGCCCGGGCAAGAACCAGCTTTGGAAAGTCGCCGTGCCCTCCGGCCTCTCCTCTCCCTGCATCTGGGGCGACCGCCTCTTCCTCACCGCCTTCGCCGATGGCAAGCTGGAGACCCGCGCCCACGCCCGCAGCGACGGCAAGCTCCTCTGGCAGCGCGTCGCCCCCGCCACCAAGCTTGAAGAATTCCACCTGAGCGAGGGCAGCCCGGCGGCCTCCACCTGCGCCACGGACGGGGAACGCGTGGTCAGCTACTTCGGCAGCTTCGGCCTGATCTGCCACGACTTCGCGGGCA
>CAZOCL010000138.1:3387-15352 GCA_964578245.1 uncultured Klebsiella sp.
CGCGTGGTCAGCTACTTCGGCAGCTTCGGCCTGATCTGCCACGACTTCGCGGGCAAGGAACTCTGGCGGCATCCCCTGCCCTTCGCCGAAACCGCCGGCGGCTTCGGCTCCGGCGCATCCCCCACGCTCGCTGGTGGCCTCGTGCTGCTCAATCGCGACCTGCTCAAGGGCTGTTCCCTCCTCGCCGTGGATGTGAAGACCGGCAAGAAAGTCTGGGAAACCCCGCGCCCCGACGTGACCCAGAGCTTCGGCTCCGCCATCACCTGGAAGAACAACGGCGTGGACGAAGTCATCATGTCCGGCTCCCTCAAGCTCAAGGGCTACGACCTCAAGACCGGCAAAGAACGCTGGTCCTACACCGGCCTCCCGTCCTTCACCTGCACCACGCCGGTCCTAGGCGACGGCCTGCTCTTCTTCGGCGGCTGGTCCCCGGGCAAGGGCGACGCACCGATGCCCACCTTCGCCCAGCTCGCCGCCGGCCTCGACAAGAACAAGGACGGTGCGATCACGCCCGACGAGGCCAAGGGCACCGACCTGGAGCCGTTCTTCCGCGCGCAGGACTTCAATGGCGATGGCAAGATCACGGCGGACGACCTCGAATCCATGAAGAACATGATGGCCAAGGGTGAAAACGTGCTCCTCGCCTTCAAGCCCGGGCTGACTGGCGAAGTGAGCGAGGGCCAGGTCGCCTGGAAGCAATCGCGCGGCCTGCCCTACGTCCCCTCCCCAGTGCTCTATCAAGGTCGCATCTACCTCGTGAAAGACGGAGGCATGGCCTCGAGCTTCGACGCGAAGACCGGCAAGATTCACTACCAGCAGGAGCGCCTCGACGCCATCGGCGGCTACTACGCGTCGCCCATCGCGGCCGACGGGCGGATCTTCGTCGCCTCGCTGAATGGCAAGCTCACCGCCTTCTCTGCTGGGGGTGACCTCCCCAAAGTCAGTCATCAAGCCGACTTCGGCGAACGCCTGGCCGCGACCCCTGCGGTGGTCGGCAACGTGCTCTATGTCCGCACCCCCAAGGCCCTCTACGCCTTCGGCAAGTAAGCCGGCTGACGCCCGTGCCGGCGGCTTGCAGCCGTCGGCCGTTGGCCACAGCAGGACGAACCGCCTGCAAGCTGCCCCATTCCGGCATGCCTCCCATCAAGCCACTTTGGCTGCCGCTGGCTCGGTATTCAGCACACGAATCTCCCGCTGCGGGAACGGTATCTCTATCCCCTGCTTGCGGAATTCCTCCGCGATGGCCTGGTTCACGGCCGCCGTCGCCGGGCCGTAGTCGGCCACCTTCGTCCAGGGTCGGATCGAGAGATTGATGGCCGAATCACCAAAGCCCGCGACGCCTACTACCGGCGCTGGGTCCTTCAGCACGGAGGGAATGCGCGCCAGCACGCTGTTGACCAGGTTCAAGGCCTTGTTCAAGTCCGTCGTGTAAGCCACCCCCACACTAAGATCAAGCTGCCGGACGGAGCCGTAGTTGTGCAGGATCTCGCCGATGATCTTGCGGTTCGGGATGACCACGCGCGAGCGGTCCCCGTGGACCAGGATCACGGAGAACAGCTCGATGGCGTGGACCTGGCCATTCACACCATGGATCTCGATGTATTCGCCCACGCGGAAGGGCTTCGTGAAAATGATGAGCAGGCCGGCCATCAAGTTGCCCAGCACGCCCTGCAAGGCCAGGCCCACGCCCACGCCCGCGACGCCCAGACCGGCAACGATCGGCGCAATCGCGACCCCGACCTTCTCCAGCACCAGCATCAGCGTCAGCCCCATCACCATCAGCCGCGCGACGCGCACGATGAGGATGCGGACAGGCGGTTCCAGGTCCTTTGTGCCCAGCCAGCGTAGCAGCACCCTCCCCGCCTGAACGGCCACCACGACGCCGACGAAGAAGATGATCGCCGCTCCGAGCAGCTTCGGACCGTAGTCGAACAGAAACGTGATCGCTTGCTCTGTGATTTTGTTCAACAACTCGGTATCAATGGCGGCGAACATAAGCGTGTTTGGAATGAAACCGACGCCGGAAATTAGCAAATCACCCGCCGCAGGCCAGCCGGAAAACGGACTGGCCACTCGGCGCGTCACCCTGCTCCGGCTCGCCTTCCTGCCGGCCGCCTGCTGGCCGCTGGCCGGTTGCCGCACCCCTCAGGGAACCGCGCTTCAGCGCTTCGAGTTCGAGCAGGCGCAGATGGGCGTCCCCTTCCGCATTGTCTTCTATGCGGGCAGTCAGGCCATCGCCGAGACCGCCGCCCGCGCCGCTTTCCGCCGCGTCGCGGAACTCAATCAGATCTACAGCGACTACGAGGACGACAGCGAATTAACGAAGCTCTCCCGCACCTCGGGCAGCGGCCAGTCGGTCAAAGTGAGCGACGAATTGTGGCGTCTGCTGAACGTGGCGCAGGACATGAACCGCCGCTCTGACGGCGCGTTCGACATCACGGTCGGACCGCTCGTGCAGGTCTGGCGACGCGCCCGCCGTCAACGCGAACTGCCCGCACCGGAGGTCATCACGGAAGCCCGGTCCCGCGTCGGCTGGGAAAAAGTAGTTCTCGATCCGGGCGCGCAGACCGCAAGGCTGCTCGTGCCCGACATGCGCCTGGACCTCGGCTCCATTGCGAAGGGCCGCGCCTTAGATGAGGCGCTCGTCACCCTGCGTAGTCACGGCGTCACGCGCGCGCTCGTCACCGGCAGCGGGGACATGGCCATCGGCGACGCGCCCCCAGACCGTGCGGGCTGGCGCATCGAACTCGCACCCCTTGATGCCCCCGGCGCTCCACCCGTTCGTTTCCTCTCCCTCCACAATTGCGGCTTCGCCACCTCGGGCGACCTCTTCCAGCATGTGGAACTCGGCGGCAAACGCTACTCCCACATCGTGGACCCACACACTGGTCTGGGCATGACCGACCACAGCCTCGTCGTGGTCGTCGCCCCCGATTGCCTCACCGCGAACAGCCTCTCCACCACCACCTGCGTCGTCGGTCCCCAGCGCGGGCTGGCCTTGGTCGAGACGACTCGTGGCGCGTCTGCCCGCGTCACCCGCAAGCCCTCCGAACGCGTCGAAGTCACCGAGTCCCGTCACTTCGCACGCTACTACGATTCAGCGAAGTAGTTTTACTTTGCCTCATTCCCAATACCTTCCGCACCGTCTATCCTTCCACCGTGACCCGTCGCGTAACTTACTTTGCCGCCACGCTTGCCGCACTTCTCGCGCTGCTGCTCCCGGCCGCTGCCGCCCCTGCCCCGCCCGACTTCCAGCGCGAGGTGCGCCCCATCCTGTCCCGCCAGTGCTTCGCCTGCCACGGACCGGATGAGCACGCACGCAAGGCCGGCCTCCGTCTCGACCTCCGCGACGAGGCGCTCAAGCCGGCCAAGTCCGGCAAGCGTGCCCTCGTCCCCGGCAAGCCTGACCAGAGTGAACTCGTCCGCCGCATCTCGGCCACGGACCACGACCAGGTCATGCCACCGCCGGAAGCCAAGAAACAGCTCACCGCCGCCGAGCAGGACACGCTCCGCCGCTGGATCGCCGCAGGGGCTGACTACCAGCCGCACTGGGCGTTTATCAAGCCGAGGCAGGCCCCGCTGCCCAAGGTGAAGCAAACCGCCTGGCCACAGAACGCCATCGACCACTTCATCCTCGCCCGGCTGGAGCAAGCCGGCCTGAAGCCCTCCGCGCCTGCCGACGATTTCACCCTCGTCCGCCGCCTCTACCTCGACCTCATCGGCCTCCCGCCCACTCCCGAAGAGGCGGATGCGTTCGTGAAGTCCATTCAACTCGGCAGTCGGCAATCAGCCATCGGCATGCTCGTGGACAAACTCCTCGCCTCCCCGCATTACGGCGAACGCTGGGCACGCAAGTGGCTCGACCTCGCCCGCTACGCCGACACCAATGGTTACGAGAAAGACCGGCCGCGCACCATCTGGCCCTGGCGCGACTGGGTCATCCGCGCCCTGAACAACGACCTCCCCTTCGACCAGTTTACAATCCTCCAACTCGCCGGCGACCTGCTGCCTCTCAACTCGAAACTCGAAACTCCAAACTCAGAACTCAATCGCTTGGTGGCGACCGGCTTCCACCGCAACACGATGCTCAACGAGGAAGGCGGCATTGACCCCCTGGAGTTCCGCTTCTATGCGATGACCGACCGCGTGGCCACCACCGGCACCACCTGGCTCGGGCTTACGATTGGCTGCGCGCAGTGCCACACCCACAAGTTCGACCCCATCCCGCACACCGACTACTACGCGATGATGGCCTTCCTCAACAACGCGGACGAACCGGATCTGGACCTGCCCGACACGGCGCTAGAAGAACAGCATCGCAAAAACCTGACGCAAGCCGCCAAGCTCCTCGCCGAACTGCCGGGTAAGTTCCCACCAGAAAAACCCGCGACTCCCGAAGCCCCCAAGGCTTCTTCTCCCTCTCCCCCATCGGGGGAGAGGGCTGGGGTGAGGGGGCAAGCCGTTCGGGCACTCACCGGCCCCGAGCACCTCGAGAAGCGTTTCTCCGAATGGCTCGCCACCGAGCGCACCCGTGTCGTGCCCTGGACCATCCTCCGCCCCGACGAAGCCAAGTCCAACCTCCCGCTCCTGACCGTGCAGCCCGACCATTCGGTCTTTGCCAGCGGCGACATCAGCAAGAACGACACTTACACCCTCAAGTTCCGCAACGTCCCCGCCGGCACCACCGCCCTCCGACTTGAAGCCCTGCCCGACGACCGCCTCCCCGCCCATGGCCCCGGCATGGCCTTTTACGAAGGGCCCAAAGGCGACTTCTTCCTGGGCGAATTCCGCGTCAAGGCCGGTGGCCAGCCAGTGAAACTCGCGCGACCGTCCCAGACCTACGCCAAAATCTGGCTCGGTGGCGACAAGACCTCCGCTGCCCTCGCGATTGACGGCAATCCTGAAACCGGCTGGGGCGTCTTCGAGCGCTTCGGCGAACGGCACGTCGCGGTCTTCCACTTTGCGCAGCCGCTCGCCGCCGCTAGCGAACTGGAAGTGCAGCTTCAGTTTGGCCGCCACTACGCCTGCTCGCTCGGCCGCTTCCGCCTCTCCGCTACGAGCGGGGCGCAGGCCACCGCTAGCGACCTGTCCGAGGAAGCCGAGGCGTTGCTCCGCGTGCCCGAAGCCCAGCTCTCTGCCACTCAGCGCAACCGCCTGCGCGACCAGTTTCTCCTCGTCGCACCCGAGCTGAAGACCGCCCGGGCCGAGATCGAGCGTCTCCGCAAACCGCCTGCCTACCAGACCACGCTGGTCCTGCGCGAGCGTCCGCCGGAGAATCCCCGCCCGACCTTCCGCCACCATCGTGGCGAGTTCCTGTCGCCCAAGGAACCCATCGCCCCTGCGGTCCTCAGCGTGCTGAATCCGCTCCCGACCGACGCACCCAAGAACCGCCTCGGCTTCGCCCAATGGCTCGTCTCGCCCGAGAACCCGCTCACCGCCCGCGTCACCGTGAACCGCCAGTGGGCTGCCCTCTTCGGTCGCGGCCTCGTGCGCACCACGGAGGACTTTGGCCTCCAAGGCGACGCCCCCACGCACCCCGAGCTGCTCGACTGGCTGGCGGTGGAATTCATGAAACAAGGCTGGTCGCTGAAGCAGTTGCACCGGCTCATTGTGACGAGTGCCACTTACCAGCAGAGCAGCAAGTATTCAGTGTTCAGTGTTCAGTCTTCAGTTGCCTCCGGCGCCGCGAAGTCCACTGAAAACTCGAAACTGAATACTGAAAACTCATCCTCCCAGCGCGACCCGGACAACCGCCTCCTCTCCCGCTTCCCCCGCACCCGCCTGGATGCCGAACTCATCCGCGATTCCGTCCTCCGTGCCAGCGGCCAGCTCTCGCCCAAGATTGGCGGGCCCAGCGTCTTTCCGCCCCAGCCTGCGAGCGTGACTCAGGAGGGCGTCTATGCTGGCAAGTCCTGGACCGAGAGCACGGGCGAAGACCGCTACCGCCGCGGCCTCTACACCTTCGCCAAACGCTCCGCACCCTACGCCATGTTCAACACCTTCGACGGTCCCAGCGGCGAAGCCTGCCTTGCCCGCCGCGATGTCTCGAACACCCCGCTTCAGGCGCTCACCCTGCTCAACGACACCGTGATGCTCGAAGCCGCCCAGGCCCTCGGCCGCCAGCTCACCGCGCAGTCGGGCAGCATCGAGAGCCGCGTGGAATCCCTCTTCCGCCGCTGCCTCACTCGCCCGCCCTCCGCCGACGAGCGCGCGCAGCTCGTGAAGTTCTTCGAGACCCAGCGCACCCGCTTCACCAGCGGGGAACTCAAAGCGACCGATTTCGCCGGCAAAGGCGACGGCGACGCCAACGAACGCGCCGCCTGGACCGCCCTCGCCCGCGCGCTCCTGAACCTCGACGAAATGATTGCGAAAGGTTGACCTGCGCCGCGAACGCCGACATCTTGTCCGACATGAAGACTTACACTGTCCGTGACCTTGACCGTGAGCCGAGCGCGGTGCTGGACGCTTGTGATGCCGAGGGTGCGGTGCTCATCCGACGTCGGGATGGGCGCACCTACTCGCTGCGTCCGGAGAAGGCTCCCCAGCGTCGGGCCATATTCCCCGACTTCGCCGCGCGCCGCAAGTTGATGGGGATGCGACGAATCTCCAAACGCGATTCCGACATCGTGGACAAGTTGATCGCCGGCGAATGAAGCCCTACCCCGACAGCAATTTCCTGGTCCGGATCTATTTGGAACTGACCGATTCGCCAACCGCCGACCGGGTGATTGAAATCGGCCGTGAGAAGGCCGCAGACCCATTTCCACTAACCTGGCTGCATCGCATCGAAGTGTGGAACGCGTTTCAGTTGCACGTTTTCCAAGCCCGCGCAGGTCGCCAGCCTCGTATCAGCCCGGAACTCGCCGCCAGCGCACATGCAGCCTTCCAGCACGACGCGAAAGCTGGCGAGTGGTTTGATCTTGTGCGGTTGGAGGCTGCAGCTTTGGAGCGTCAAATCGAGGAGCTTCTACTTCGCCACACTGCCAGGCATGGCTTTCGCGCTTACGACCTGATCCACGTCTCGCAGGCCTTGCTGCTGGGCTGCGACACGTTTCTGAGCTTCGACCAGAAAGCGAACAAGCTCGCCCAGCTCGAAGGGCTCAAACTACTCAAGCCCTGACTCGCCTCATGCACTATTTCGAGCACGCCACCGCCAACAGCCGCCGCTGGTTCCTCCACCACTGCGGCGTCGGCCTCGGCAAGCTCGCCCTGGCCGGCCTGCTCACGGACGCCTTCACCCGCCGGGCCAGCGCCGCACCCGCCCATCCCTTCCCGCTCAAGGCGCCGCATTTCGCCCCCAAGGCCAAGCGTGTCATTCACCTCTTCATGGCGGGCGCACCGAGCCAGCTCGAACTCTTCGACTATAAACCCAAGCTCGCGGCACTCGAAGGCAAGCCCATCCCGCCCGAGGTCATCGGCGGCCAGCGCTATGCCTTCATCCGGTCGGATGCCGCCGTGCTGGGACCGCGCTTCAAGTTCGCCAGACACGGCCAGTGCGGTGCGGAACTGGGCGAGACACTGCCGCACCTCGCCAGGATTGTGGACGACATCGCCATCGTGAAGTCCATGCGCACGGACCAGTTCAACCACGCGCCCGCGCAGATCTTCTTCAACACCGGCTTCGGCCAGCCGGGCCGGCCCAGCATGGGTTCGTGGGCGCTCTATGGCCTCGGCGCAGAGACGAGCGACCTGCCGGCCTTCGTCGTGATGAGCACGGGGAGCGGCATCAGCGGCGGCTCGGCCTGCTGGTCCAGTGGCGTCCTCCCGGGCGTTTACACCGGCGTCCGTTTCCGCAACCAGGGCGATCCGATCCTCAACGTCTCCAGCCCGCCCGGCGCGGACGCGCAGTTGCAGCGCGACTCGCTCGACCTCATCGGCAGCCTGAACCAGCGCCGCCTCGCGCTGGATGGCGATCCCGAAATCGCCACGCGCATTGCCGCCTACGAAATGGCCTTCCGCCTCCAGACCAGCGCACCGGACCTCATGGACCTGCGCAAGGAAAGCAAGGCCACGCTCGAACTCTACGGTTGCGACCCTGCCAAGCCCTCCTTCGCCCGCTCCTGCCTGCTGGCGCGGCGGATGGTCGAACGCGGCGTGCGTTTCATCAATATCTACAATGAAGGCTGGGACGCGCACTCGAACGTCGAGGGCAACGTCCGCAGCAACTGCAAGACCACCGACCAGGCCAGCGCCGCGCTCGTCATGGACCTCAAATCTCGCGGTCTGCTCGACGACACCCTCGTCATCTGGGGTGGGGAGTTCGGGCGCACGCCGATGGTAGAGTCCAATGCCGCGCTCGGTCGCAGCCTCGGCCGGGACCACCATCCACAGGCCTTCTCCATGTGGCTGGCGGGCGGCGGCGTGAAGCCGGGCCTCACCTACGGCCAGACGGATGAACTCGGCTTCCACATCGTGGAAAACCCCGTCCACGTCCGCGACCTGCAGGCCACCATTCTCCACCAGCTCGGCCTCGACCACGAGCGCCTCTCCGTCCGCTTCCAAGGCCTGGACCTGAAACTGACTGGCGTAGAGCCATGCCAGGTGGTGAAGGGCTTGCTGGGCTGATTGCCGCAGGAGCGCGGGTCTGCGACCCGCAGCAACGTCCGAACCTCCGGCCCCTGGCTTGCACGAACCGCAAGGGACACGGGTGGCCGCTGCGGGTCGCAGACCCGCGCTCCGGGGGCAGTGCCGAAACATGCCCGGCCTATTTCTGCCACGCAGATTTCAGTTGCCAGAGTCTTCGTGAAGTATAGTTTTCGCCTAACCCGCATAGCACCTAATCACCCCATGAAAACCGTGCCCTGTTCGTTTCAAAGCCTGTTCACCGCCCTCCTGCTCGCGGGACTCTGCGTGAGTTCCACGGCTGCTCCGGACGGCAAGGATGGCAAAGACAAAGACGGCAAAAACGGAAAGCAGGGCAAAGTTAACGCCGGTCAGGTGCCCGCCGGGGAAAAGCCGGCGCAACCGCGCGCCGCCGCGGATGCCCCGGGCAAGAAAGCCCCCATGCAAGGCCGGGCCAACGACCTGGTCCGAGGCACCAGTGACACGCCGAAGCCAAATGCCAAGCCGGCCGAGAAAAACGCTGCCCCAAAACCCAGCGGCGGGAATGAACTGACCATTCTGCGCGAGGCCTACGCCACCCTCTCCCTCGCGGACCATGACTACAAGGGCCACCGGAAGGCCGCCATGAACCACATCGACAAGGCCGCGCACATGCTCGGTGCCGACTTCAACGGGGACGGACGGGCCGGCGAACCTCAGGCGTTGTCGGACGCCCAGTTGCGTGCGGTCCAGGCCACCCTCCAAAAGGCGCATGACGGGCTGGGCGGACGTCCCAAACTCCAGAAGCAGGTGGAGGCCGCGATCCACGAACTCGCCATCGCGCTGTCCATCAAATAAGCCCGCGCCACAAGAGGCCCTCCAAATTCTCCACACCTTAAAACGGCCCGGCCCCGCAGACAGAATTCTGCATGTGCCGGGCCATTTTTTGCATTCGCCTCGCCCGGAGGGTGCGCTACGTTGCTCCACGTTCAGCGAAGTTATTCCGTGCCCTGCATGAGAGCCATTTTAGTCGTCGCCATCTTGATTGAGGTCTTCTCGCGGCCGGCCTCCGCCGCTTCCGCCGCGCCTGACTTCACGCTGGTTCAGGCGCTGTTCAAGAAGCACTGCGTCGAGTGCCATGCCTCCAGCGATGCCGAGAACAACCTCATCCTCGAAACGCACGCCTCCCTGATGAAGGGCGGCGACGGCGGCGTCCCCGTCGTGCCGGGCAAGAGCGCGGACAGCCTGCTGATGAAGTCCCTCGAAGGTCGTGACGGGAAGAAGATCATGCCGCCCGGCAAGAAGAAGAAGCTGGAAGCGTCCGAGCTTGGCGTCATCAAGGCCTGGATTGATGGCGGGGCCAGGCCACCCGCCATCGCCACCGACCCCGTGCGCGATCTGGTCACCCCAAAGATCGAGCCGCGCGTGACGCCCCGCAAATCCATCCAGGCCGTCGCCTTTGGGGCCCAGCCCAACGTCATCGCCGTCGCGCGCTATCGTGAAGTGGAGTTGCGCGACGCCGAGACCGGTGCTGTGCGTCACTCGCTCACCGGCATTCGCGGCAACGTGAACTCCGTCGCCTTTTCCACCGACGGCCAGTGGATCGCCGCGGCTGGCGGCGAGCCGGGCTTGCAAGGCGAGGCGCGCATCTGGCGCGTGGCGGATGGCGCCCTCGTGCGAAAGTTTGAAGGACACTTCGACGCGCTCTACTCCGTGGTCCTCTCCCCCGATGGCAAGCTGCTGGCCACCGGCAGCTACGACCAGAAGATCAAGTTCTGGGACACGGCCACCGGCACGGAAGTCCGCACCCTCACCGGCCACAACGGCGCGGTGTATGGCCTCGCCTTCCGTCCCGACGGCAAGGTGCTCGCCAGCGCCAGCGGCGACCGCACCGTGAAGCTCTGGGAAGTCGCCACTGGCAAGCGCCTCGACACCTTTTCACAGCCCACCAAGGAGCAGAACACTGTCGCTTTCAGCCCGGACGGCAAGCGGCTCGTGGCGGGCGGCGTGGACAACCGCATCCGCCTCTATGCCGTGAGCGCGGGCGCGGTGGAGGGCACGAACCAGTTGCTCGAATCCAAGTTTGCGCACGAGGGCGCGGTCCTGCGCATCGTCTTCTCCAGTGACGGCGCGACGCTCCTCTCCAGCGCCGAAGACCGGACCGTGAAGTGGTGGGACGCCACCAAGCTCATTGAGCGTGGCCACCTGGAGCCGCAGCCCGACCTCGCCCCCGCCGTGGCCTTCACCGCCGCCAACACCCGCTTCGTCGTCGGCCGCCTCGACGGCTCGTTGCAATTTTTTGATGCGAAGACCGGGCAGCCGGGGAAAGTGGCGGCGAACAAATGAACAGCTTCAAATCATGAAGGCCAACTTCATTCCGCACCTAGTGCCAACGGCCAAATCGGAGTGGTCGAGAATACTCAACTGGCTCAGGGCCGGGGTGGCCACCGGCACTGTTGGTGGATTGTCATACATTGCAGTTCTCTATTTCTCCACAGTTGGAACTCACGATGAGCTGGAATTGCTCTTGGTGGCTGTCGTCGTCTGTATCTGGATGCCGGTCTGGCAAGTGGCTGGCATTTTTGGGGCGGCGGTTCTGTATGTGATTTGCTGGCTCGTATCGTTACTGACCCTAGCACTTACGCCGCTGAAGCAATGAATGCCGCAGCGCAATCGGCCACAAGGCGCGCAGTCCCCTCTCCTCCATCGGGGGAGAGGGTTAGGGTGATGGGGCGGGCGGAGGCGGCACTGCGAAGCCGCGAATTATCCAACTCACCTGCTCCGGGAAGCAGCCTTGTTCTGACTTCTGGTGCGTCTCGAACTGCTGCGCGCCCTTCCCCCTCACCCCTGCCCTCTCCCCCAGTGGGGGAGAGGGAGAAGACTTTGCGACCTCAGCATTCAGGCATACATCGCACGCGCACCCCCGCAGCACGTAATTTTGCCCGGCATCTTCGCACAGTGTCCACCGAGACCGAAAAGCGGCTTTGGCGGCTGCTCCGCGACCGCCGCTTCTCCGAGTTCAAGTTCCGACGTCAATACGCCTGCGGCCCTTACTTCCTCGACTTCCATTGCACCCTGGCCCAACTCGCCGTTGAACTGGACGGTGGGCGTCACGGGTTCCCTGACGAACGGGCGCGAGATGCGCAGCGCAACCGTTTTCTCGCAACGAAGGACATCAAGGTGTTGCGGTTCTGGAATCACCAGTTGCGCGGTGAACTGGAATCGGTGCGGTTTGAAATCTGGTATGCGCTGATGGAACGGACAGGGAAGACGGTTGAGTTGGCGCAGTTCAAAGCAAGACCGGTGGAGTCGTATGGACAGGAACTTTCGGCGGATGCACGAGGGCGAGCCGGGCTGGAGGCGGGAGCGCTCTGTGAATGGGTGCGACCTTCCCCCTCACCCCGACCCTCTCCCCCAGTGGGGG
>CAZOCL010000139.1:0-15238 GCA_964578245.1 uncultured Klebsiella sp.
GGCTCACCGCGCTGGGCAACGACTACTCCTACGCGGACGTCTTCGCCAGCCAGCTTCAGAACTACGGCCGGCCCGGCGACATCGTGCTGACCATGAGCGTGAGCGGCAGCTCGCCGAACTGCGTGAAGGCCATTGAGTGGGCCAATGCGAACGGCCTGCACACCATCGCGCTGGTCGGGGCCAAGCGCGGCAAGCTGGCGGAGCTGGCGAAGGACGTGATCGTCATCGCGGACACGCACTATGGCCGGGTGGAGGATGCGCACATGGGCATCTGCCATTTGCTGTGCTATGCGTTTATGGAGAAGCCCGAGTTGACGAAGTCCTGAGCAGAATCCAGCTTGGCGCAACGCCCGGACTTGCGCTACGTTATGCCCGATGAAACTCCGTCTCGACCTGCTCAAACACCTCAAGGTGGAGGACTTCATCGAGGAGGCGGCGGAGACGGCTCACCGCTTCAAACCCGAGCCGCTTTTATCGAAGACTGGGACTGGCAGTCTGTCACCCTCATCAACCGAGGAGTGTGCGAAAGAGGACGCGCGCAACATGGCTTTAACTCAGAAGCTGTTGGAGCGTGCGAGCGCGAGTGGGAAGCCCGCCGAAAAGCCGAACTGACGCTCGGCGAGTTGTTTGACTTCCTCAAGTCCTGTCACCGGGCGGCTCCGTTCCTCTTCTTCAACGGCAACACCTTTGCCACCATCGGGCGACGCATCATGGCCTCCCTTTTTATCGGGTATCCCGCAGTGCGACAGCGAGGGGTGGCTTCCGCTGTGGCCCATTACATCGCCGGCGTGCTGGACCGGGAAGCGATGGTGGAAATCGTGGACACCCTTTCTCGAAGCACCGAGTTCAACCCTGGCGACCGCGTAAAAACCCTGCGTGGGTCGGCGCGGGGTGTAGTCGTCCGGCACGCCGAGGATGGGCGGATCATCTGGCGGCTGGACAGCGGTGGCGAACTGATGGCGCTGCCGGAGGATTTGCTGCCGGAGTAGCCATGCCGGACTGCGACCAACCCTCTGCCAAGCCATTCTTCAGGGAGTGGAGTCGTTCAACCCGATGGCAACTGTTGGGACTCGCTGTCGGCCAGGTCGTTCTGGTGCCATTGGCGGAGTGGCTCGCTTGGCAGGATTCGTTCCTCCACCACATTGGGCTCTGGCTCTCGTTCTGCCTGCCGCTGGTTCTTTTCGGAGCGATTATTGCGTTGCCGACGGCGCTCTTTGGATTCTGCTTCAACCACAGCCGCCGTAATTCACGGTGCCTGTTGGCGTGCGCACTTATCGGCATTCCCAGCTTCGTCTTCGGACTGATCCTAAGTCAGCCCATCAAGCGAAAGTCACTCGAACATTTGATGGCCCGAGCCGAACCGCTCATCGCTGCCATCCGGCTGTATCAGGATGCAAACGGCTGGCCACCAGAGCATTTGTCTGCACTGGTTCCGGGCCAGCTCACGGCGATTCCAACCCCTGGAATTGGCGTTACTACAGAATTCCGCTATCATCGGCCATCGCCCGACGACGGAAGTGACGGGAACCAATGGTGGTTGACCGTTCGTCCGCCAGTCGCAAGCGTTGGCTTTAACACCTTCATCTATTTGCCGAACCAGAATTACCCCCAACGCGGCTGGGGCGGCGTGCTGGAACGCATCGGCACCTGGGCTTACATTCACGATTAGCGATGCCCGTCACCGATCACATCCGCAACAAGCTCTCGCAGGTGCCGCACCGGCCGGGGGTGTATCTGCACAAGGACCGGTTCGGCACGGTGATTTACGTGGGCAAGGCGCGGGACCTGCGCAAGCGGGTGTCGCAGTATTTTCATCCGTCGCGGCGGCTGGGGTGGGACTTGAAATTCAATGCGCTGGTCGAGGCCATCCATGACTTCGACTGGCATGTGGTGAAGTCGGATGCGGAGGCGGTGTTGCTCGAGGGCAAGCTCATCAAGGAGTTTCACCCGCGCTACAACATCTCCTTCCGCGACGACAAACGGTTCCTGATGCTCAAGGTGAATCTCAACGACGCGATTCCTCGCTTCACGCTCACGCGCCTACGGATTGAGGATGGGGCGCGTTACTTCGGGCCGTTCGCCAGCGGCGGGGCGCTGCGGCGCACGCTCAACCTGGTGCGGCACAAGTTCAACCTGCGCGGCTGCCGTCCGCTCAATCCTGATGCGAGCGACTACAAGCACTGCCTCTACGCGCACATGAAGGTCTGCACCGCGCCGTGCATCGGGAACGTGACGCGCGAGCAGTATCTGATGCAGGTCACCGCGGGGTGCGACTTCCTCGACGGGCAGTGCGATGAGATGGCCACCGAACTGGAGGCGCAGATGCGGAAGGCGGCGGCGGCGCTGGACTTTGAGCAGGCGGCGCAGCTCCGAGACCTGCTGAAGGACATCAAGAGCACGACGCAGAAGACGGAGAAGTTCGAGCGCGTGCCCTACAAGCTGCCGGTGTCCATCAACCCGGAGTCGGATTTGCGGGCGCTGGCGAAGGTGCTGGGCATGGCGCAGCCGCCGGCGCGGATCGAGGGTTTTGACATTTCGAACATCAGCGGCACGTTCGCGGTGGCGTCGCTGGTGAGCTTCTGGCATGGGCGGCCCGACCGGACGAACTACCGGCGGTTCAAGATCAAGACGGTGACGGGGCAGGATGACTTTGCGTGCATGGCGGAGACGATCCGGCGGAGATACTCGCGGTTGAAGAAGGAGGTGGAGGGGACACTCTTGTCCCCTTTGGTGAAGGCGCAGGACAGCGCTGCGGTGGCTGATGGGGGACAGGAGTGTCCCCCTCACGCGCCGGAGGAAGGGGAAGAGGCTCCCGAGACGCGGCCGACTTCGGCGTTTGATGCCATTGTCCATGACGCGGCGAGTCGCGATGAGCTGACAGCGCCGTGGGTGCCAAAGGTGCCATCGGCGGTGCGGCTGCCGGACCTGATCCTGATTGATGGCGGACGGGGGCAGCTCAATGCGGCGTGCGCCGAACTGGCGAAGCTCGGGCTCGGCCACATTGCCATCATCGGTTTGGCGAAGGAGTTCGAGGAAATCTACCAGCCGGGGGAGGCGGCACCACTGCGCCTGGGGCTGGATCACGCGGCGGTGAAGCTGCTGCAGCGGGTGCGGGATGAGTCGCATCGCGTGGCCAACAGCTACAACGCGCAGCTCCGGCTGCGGAAGATTTCCGAGAGCATCCTGGACGAGTTCCCCGGGGTCGGTGACGCGCGGAAGCAGGTGCTGCTCAAGAAGTTTGGGTCCATTCACCGGCTGCGCCTCGCGACGGTGGAGCAGATCGCGGAGGTGCCGGGCTTTGGCGGCAAGACGGCGCAGGAACTGAAGGCGTTTTTGGAGACGCGGGCGGAGCGGCCGGCGGCGGCTTTGTCCTCGTAGGAGACGATGTGAGGAGTCTCTGACTTTCAGGCGGAAACAAGTGAGACTCCTCACGTCGTCTCCTACGGAGTGGCGGCGATCACCTTTGGCAGGTCATTTGGCGGTGTGAATCCATCCTTTTGATACGCGTGCATTCGCGTCATTCGCGGGCCGCCTTCTTGGTTCCGATCTTGTTCCTTGCGCTCGTTCGCGGCGGGTGCGTGCCTGAATTCAGATTGAACTGCCCGGCGTCCGCTCCCAGACTCGCGACACATCACACCCGTGAACCAAACGAAGGAACACCAGCGCCTCTATGAAGTGCATACGGGGCCCGTTTCGCCGTGGCGCAAGTGGGGTCCCTACGTCTCCGAGCGTTCGTGGGCAGGGGTGCGTGAGGACTACAGCGCAGACGGCAATGCGTGGGCCTACTTCCCGCACGACCACGCGCGCTCCCGCGCCTACCGCTGGGGCGAGGACGGGCTGGCGGGCATCTGCGACCGGTATCAGGTGATGTGCTTCGCGCTGGGGCTGTGGAACGAGCGCGACCCGATCCTGAAGGAACGCCTCTTCGGCCTCACCCCCACAGAGGGCAACCATGGCGAGGACGTGAAGGAGTATTACTTCTACCTCGACTCCACGCCCACGCATTCCTACCTCAAGTGGAATTACAAGTATCCGCAGCGCGCCTATCCCTATCAGCAGCTCATTGACGAGAACCGCCGGCGCGGGCCGACCGACCCGGAGTTCGAATTGCTCGATACCGGCGCGTTCCACGAGGACCGCTACTTCGACGTGTTCGTGGAATACGCGAAGGCCGGCCCGGACGACATCTGCATCCGCATCGAGGCTTTCAACCGCGGTCTCGACGCCGCGCCGCTGCACATCCTGCCGCACCTGTGGTTTCGCAACCGCTGGTCGTGGGGTGACGAGGAACATCCCGAGCCGCGCATCCACCTGGGACCGTCCCAGCCCACCCACTTCTCGCTGGTGGCCGATGACTCCTGTTGTCCGACCATCCGGCGGCTGCCCTTCGATTACCGGCTGGGCACGCATCACCTCTACGCGCAGCCGGGGGGCAAGCCGCTCTTCACGAACAACGAGACGAATCACGAGCTGGTCTATGGTCCGCCGGCTGAGAACCGTTCGCGCTTCGTCAAGGACGCCTTCCACCGGCATCTGGTTCGCGGCGAGGATTGTGTCAATCCCGAGCACCACGGCACCAAGGCGTGCATTGACTATCGCTTCGACGTGCCGCCGGGCAAATCTGCCGTGGTGGAGCTGCGGCTGACGAACCGCGAACTCACGCAGCCGCTGGCCGAGGTGGCGGGCATCCTGCAAGCACGCCGCGACGAGGCGGACGAGTTCTACGCGAGCATCCAGCCCAAGTCCGCCACGGACGACGAGAAGCGCGTGCAGCGCCAGGCGCTCGCGGGCCTGCTCTGGAGCAAACAGATTTACCGCTTCGATGTGAGCCAGTGGCTCAAGGGCGACACCGCCGCCGCGCCACCGCCGGAATCGCGGGCCAAGATCCGCAACCGCCGCTGGCAGCACCTGAACTCCAACCGCATCCTCACGATGCCGGACAAGTGGGAGTATCCATGGTTTGCCGCATGGGACCTCGCCTTCCAGGCTGTGCCCTTCGCGCTCGTGGACGCGGAGTTCGCCAAGCAGCAGCTCTGGCTGCTCCTCTTCGAGCAGTTCCAGCATCCGAACGGCCAGATCCCCGCCTACGAGTGGGAGTTCAGCGACATGAACCCGCCGGTGCACGCGTGGGCCGTGTGGCGCGTCTATAACATGGACCGCATCCGCCACGGCAAGGCGGACCGCGACTTCCTCGAACGCTGCTTCCACAAGCTGCTGCTGAATTTCGCGTGGTGGGTGAACAAGGTGGACCGCGAGGGAAACAACGTCTTCGAGGGCGGCTTCCTGGGCCTGGACAACATCACCGTGCTGGACCGCAGCGAGAAATTGCCGGACGGCACGACGCTCCAGCAGTCCGACGGCACCGGGTGGATGGGCATGTTCTGCCTGAACATGATGCGCATCGCGCTGGAGCTGGCCAAGGAGAACAAGACCTACGAGGCCACCGCCACGAAGTTCTTCGAGCACTACGTCTATATCGGCTCCGCGATGAAGCACATGGGCGACCAGGGCATCGAGATGTGGGACGAGCGCGACGGCTTCTTTTACGACGTGCTCCGGCACCCGGACGGGCGCTATGACAAGTTCCGCGTGCGTTCGCTCGTCGGGCTGATTCCGATGTTCGCCATCGAGCGGCTGGAGGAGAAGTGGCTGGAGCCGTTCAAGGAGTTCCGCGCGAACATGGACTGGTTCCTCCGGCACCGCGCCGACCTCGTTCAACGCTGCGTCACCACGCTGGACACGGACGAGGGGAAGGTCCACGTGCTCGCCGTGATGAACCCGGAGCAGATCCACAAGCTCCTGCGCGTGATCTGGAACCCCGGCGAGTTCCGCTCACCCTACGGCCTGCGCAGCCTCTCGAAGCACCACGAACGCCACCCCTACGTCCTGGACCACCGGAACATCGGCTACGAGCCGGGCGAGTCCATCGCCAAGCTCAAGGGCGGCAACTCGAACTGGCGCGGGCCGATCTGGTTCCCCACGACGTTCATGATGATCGAGACGCTGCGCAAGCTGCGGAAGGCCTACGGCGGCCAGTTCACCATTCCCGGCTGCGGCGAAGACGAGACGCCCATCAACCTCGACGAACTCGCCGGGGGTTTCGCCGAACGGCTCATCCGCATCTTCGCCCGCGACGCCGAAGGCCGCCGCGCCGTCTTTGGCGCGAACGAGAAGTTCCAGACCGACCCCCACTGGCGCGACCGCGTCCTCTTCTACGAATACTTCCACGGGGATACTGGGGCGGGACTGGGGGCATCGCACCAGACGGGGTGGACGGCGCTGATCGCGTCGGTGATTGATGAGTGGCGGAAGTAGCGGAGCGCCGGTCTCCGACCCGGCGTGGACCAGTCGTGATTAAGGAACGCGCCGGATCGGAGATCGGCGCTCCGCCAAAACACGAGCGGCAGCCAAAAATCAATGCCCCGGCTTGCCGAGGACATCCGCCAAGGCGACTTCCACCAACGCCCACACTTGAGTGCCGGGATCTGGCGGTTGGTAATTGTTCAGATCTGGCGTGAGCGTTCGTGCCCGCCGAATCGCCTCCTTGGCCAGTGGCACAGTGAAATGCTCTCGATTTAGCCGCTTCTTGTTAAACTCGCCAAGTTCACTTCGGAGGGTTTTGCCCACCGCTTCGCAACTATTGAAAGGCATTTCGGCTGCAACAACGGCATGGTGGAGCAGCAGCCAAAGGTCGAAACAAGGATTGCTCACCGCTACTTTGAACCCCTCCTGTTTGGCCGTGCTGATCGCTCCCAGAAAATTATGAATGTGGCCTGGATCGGCCCAGTGATCCGTGTCCAGCAGCAGCCAAAACTCGTCGTGGTCCTTGAAATCAGCATCATCCTTAAGCGCGCGAGCGCTTTGAAGAATGGCTTGTGGCGAACTGTGACCGCCTTGGGCAGCCGCCACCCGCACATGAACGCGCCGGGCCTTCACGAGGGCAAAGTATTGCTCCGGAGCATACGTGTCCTCCGTCACCACCACGATCAACTGGTCATCGCGGAAGGATCTTTCCTCCGGGGCCAGCGGCCTGGGTTTGCGGTGCAGGAGCGACATGCTCAGGCTGACTTGGCGGCTTCAGTGCGTTCTAGCAAAGCATCAATGCCGCCTAGGAATGGGATCGCCCCAAAGCGGCCTTGCAGATAATGCTTGTCAACGCGCAAATCTGTGCGAACAGGAAAATCCGCAAGCGGATACAAGTGAGTCGCTCCAGCTTCGCTTTTCTCAGCAAACCAGATCTCATCACGCCGAAGCACTTCAAGATCCAGCAAATGTGTCTCGTGTGTAGTAACAATCAATTGAGCCGGCCGGCCACGGTGCAATCGAAGGAAGGAGTCTAAGAATTTGAGTGCCAACAAGGGATGCAGACTACGGTCCAGTTCATCAATTACAAAGACACACTCTCCGGACTGCAATAAGTGTAAAGCTGGTAGAAGTTCAGCGAGCCGTTGAGTCCCATCGGAATGCTCTTCCATAGCCAGACGCACTGTGTCCCCGGTCGCGGTTCGATGACAGGCAACGACATCTCGGGTTACCAATTTACCGTCTGAGTCTAACTGGACAGAGCACCGTTCACCATTCTCAAGTCGGATATGTTCCACACCGTCTCCCGGACTCCGTTCCAATTTAGCCCGCAGCTCTGATTTGTGATCCTCATCAATCAAATGCTCCACAGGGTGAGTGCGAATCTCTATCGCTTCGAGGCCAGTGCCAGCATCTCGCAGATAATCACTGACAAATTGTGACGTTGACTCATCCATCGATAAAAGACAGCCCAGCGAAAAGTGCTCATCCGGGGAAATCACCATGAACTGATTCATCCAATCCAGTGCGTTAGTGGCGAGCACCCCCATCTCTTCTGGATTAATGGCCTCCTGAACTAAGGAGAGAAACAATTGGTTACGCCTCACACCAACGACGCTGAGCGCTGAAATCTTCGCGCTGTCTGAATGCAGTCGTTGCGTCACTTCCAACTTTACTGTCCCTTCCTTGGTTGTAGCACGTTCAAATAATGGGTGAGCTTTCTCACCTTCATACAAATCTAGCCACTCCGACCTTACTTGAAGCAGATCCAACTCGAATCCGTAACAAAACACCTTGCCCCCAGTGGCAAAACGCCACTCAAACTTGGAAGGCTGGCCCTCAACTCCGCCGAAACGGAACGGCTGCACAGGAACCGGCGTATCCCGTGGAATACCCGTCTTCACCAAATTCAAGCCGAATTCGAGCGCACGGGTGAGGTTGGATTTACCAGCGCCGTTCGCGCCGTAGAAAACCGCAGCCGGGAGCGCCTTCAAATCCGTCCCAGGCACGGGGATGTAGTGATCTTGATGGTCGGTGAAGCGTCGCTGGGCAACCATGTTGAGCGTTTGCTCCTCCCGAAACGACCGGAAATTAGCAACTGAGAAGGATAACAGCATGTCGTTTCGTGTGAAAAAATCGCATCAGCAATCGAATTATTCCCGACAGATTCCCGATTGCAAGCGACTAAATGTGCTTTTCTCACAACCCACGGCTCTTTTGCGATAATGGAAGAGTGCTGGCGACAAGCTTGATTTTCCTGAATCCCCCTCTCCACCCGCCAGTCTGAACCCTCCGATGTTCCGGTTCGCCAAGTTTGTTGTCTTCGCTGCGCTGCTCGTGTGCGCCGGGTCTGCGCCGGGTGCGGCGGGGCCGTCGTTTCGCGAGGATGTCATCCCGGTGCTCACGCGGGCGGGGTGCAACATGGGGGCGTGCCATGGGAAGCTCGCGGGGCAGAACGGTTTTAGACTGTCCCTGCGCGGGTTCGCGCCAGAGGAGGATTACGAGCATCTCGCGCGAGAGAGCCGGGGCCGCCGCCTGAACTTCGCCCAGCCGGAGGCCAGCCTGCTGCTCACCAAGGCGCTCGCCACGGAGCCGCATGAGGGCGGCGCGCGGTTCGCGCCGGGGTCGCCGGGGCATCAGTTGCTGCGCGACTGGATTCTCGCGGGCGCGCCCGGGCCGACCACGAACGAGGCGCGCGTGGCGAAGCTCACGCTCGCCGCCAGCACCCGCCCGCTCAAGCCGGGCGACACGCTGCCCGTCACCGCCCGCGCCACCTACACGGACGGTCGTGAGCGCGACGTGACGTGGCTGGCGCAGTTCTTCTCGAACGACGAGTCCACGCTGAAGGTCACGCCCGAGGGCGTGGCGACGGCCTTGCGCGCGGGCGAGGCGTCGGTGCGCGTGCATTTCCAGGGGCTGGTGGAGGTGGTGTCGTTCACGATGCCCTACGACAACAAGGTCAACGCGGCGGACTACACGGCGCGGAACAACGCGATTGATGACGCGGTCTTCAAGAAACTCCAGGCGCTGCGGCTGCCGCCCGCGCCGCTGGGCGACGACGCGACGTATTGCCGGCGCGTGCATCTCGATCTCACGGGCACGCTGCCGACGGCGGAGGTGGCGGCGGCATTTGCGAAGGACACTTCTCCTGACAAGCGCGCGAGGCTGGCGGACCAGCTTATCGGCAGCCCGCGCTTCGTGGACTACTGGACGCTCCAGCTCGCCGACCTGCTCCAGAACCGCAAGGAGCGCGATCACGACGTGCGCGGGACGAAGGGCGTGCGGGCCTTGCAGAGCTGGCTGCGCGCGCAGGTGGCGGCGAATCGCCCATGGGACGCGCTTGCCCGCGATGTGCTGACGGCGAACGGGTCTGCTGCCGAGACACCGGCGGTGGGCTACTTCATCTACAACGTGGGCGAGAAGCGGCAGCCGGAGCAGTCCGACCTGCCGGACTCGGTGGCGCAGGCGTTCCTCGGCACGCGCATCGGCTGCGCGCGGTGCCACAACCATCCGCTGGAGCGCTACACGCAGGATGACTTTTATCACTTCGCGGCGTTCTTCGCCCGGGTGTCGCTGGACCGCAAGGAGCCGGTGGATGGGTTCACCGCGTTGCAGGTCGGCACGGAGAATGAACGACAGCTCGCGAAGCAGCTTCAGCAGGCGGAAGAGAAGGTGGTGAAGGCGAAGGAAGCCGCCGCCGCGCCTAACCTTGACCTGAAGGAAGCGGAGAAGCGCGCGAAGGAAGTCGTGGCCACCGAAAAGCGCGCCACCGAGCTGGCGCAGCAGATGAAGTCCGCGCGCGCGAAGCCGCCGTCCGTGCAGCAGCCGCGCACGCGCCAGATGATGGTCGCGCAGCCGCTGGACCGTCGCATGCTCGCGATGCCCGAGGGCGCGGACCCGCGCGAGGCGTTCACGGACTGGCTGACCGCGCCGGAGAATCCGTTCTTCGCCAGCGCGATGGTGAACCGCGTGTGGCGTCACTTCATGGGCGTGGGGCTGGTCGAGCCGGTGGATGACCTGCGCGACAGCAATCCGCCGTCGAATGCCGAGCTGTGGGCGCTGCTGAAGCGGGAGTTCGCCAGCGGGTATGACCTGCGGAAGCTGATGCGGCTGATCGTCACCTCGCGCACCTATCAGCTCAGTGCGGACACCACGAAAGCGAATGCGGATGACCGGCGCTTCTACTCGCATTACTACGCGCGCCGGCTACCAGCCGAGGTGCTGCTGGACGCGGTAGGTGACGCGACGGGCGTGCCGGAGACTTTCCCCGGGTATCCGGTCGGCCTGCGCGCGGTGCAGCTCCCGGACCCGACGGTGAACAGCTATTTCCTCACGCTCTTTGGCCGCAGTGACCGCGTGACGGCCTGCGCCTGCGAACGTAGTGGCGATGTGACGCTCCCTCAGCTCCTGCACCTCAACAACGGCGAGGATCTGGTGAAGAAGATCAAGTCGCCGGAGGCGCGGCTCGCGCAGTGGCTGAAGGAGTTTCCCGATGACGCGAAGCTTACGGAGCAGCTCTATCTCACGACGCTGGGCCGCAAGCCGACCGCCGCGGAGCGTGAGGCCTTGAGCCGCCAGCAAAGTGCGGCCGATCCGCGCGAGGCGTTCTTTGCTGATCTCTTCTGGGCGCTGATGAACACAAAGGAGTTTGCGTTCAATCACTGAGGCGGGGAGCTGCGTTTGACGCAAAGACGCGAAGGCGCAGAGTGGGGAAATTCCAAATCCCAAGCTCCAAGTTTCAAAGAAGCTCCAAGGCTCAAATTCCAATCGTGTTTGGAGCGTTGCTGGCGGGGCAATCGGTGGAGATACTCCGCCAACAAAGGGGGAGCGGCGCGGGCCGTAAATGGGTCTAGTGACACCAGAAATTGCAACGCACCACGAAACCATGAAAAAGCTTCTGACCTCCACGTTCGCCGCCGCCGCCCTCATCACCGCCCTGGCCTTCAACGCTGCGGCCGAGAGCAAGGGCAAGACGATCACGCTCGCCGGCAAGGGCTGCTGCGCGAAGTGCTGCCTGAAGGAATCGGACACGTGCCAGAACGTGCTGACGGTCGAGAAGGACGGGAAAAAGACGAAGTATTATCTCGTGCAGAATGACGTGAGCAAAGGTTTCCACAGCCAGATTTGCGAGACGGTGAAGAGCATTACGGTCACCGGCACCTGCAAGAAGGTCGGCGACAAGCTCGAGGTCACGCCGGAGAAGATCGAGGCCGCGAAGTAGCGAATTTCACGGGCGGTCGGGTTTTGGGTTTCCAGGCCGTCCGTGGGTTGAGCAGCAGGGGGCAAGGCGCTCCTAAAAACCGGGTTGCGGACTTCCATTCTGTCCGCTGCCTGGTTTGAAGGGGTGCCTTGCCTTTCTGCTATTTGGAGGGAAGCGGACATCGACGGAGAGCCGAAAAGATTCCCAAGGATTCGGGGAAGACAAAGATGGGAGGCTGGTTATGCCAGCATCTCTGGCGGGGCTTTCGACGCGGGAGTGTTCACGCAGAGGAAAGCAAGCTGGTGGCGCGGGCTTAGAGGCGGAGGCCGTCGGAGCATTGTTGATGCGCCCCTTTCCCCGCACATGCCTCGCGGAGTGAGGGGATTCGCTGTTTGATTAGGGAGGGGACCAGACGCCAAGGAAGTGTTCTGGGACCCCACCGACGCCAACGCGCGATTGACTTCACAGGTGATGCTGATGGAAGCCGTCAGGCTGCGCGTTTAGTCGTCCTGCGGCTGGCGCTGTGCTGCGAGGAAGAATCGCACACTGGAGGAAAACGCCAGACACCAGAGAATGACCAGCGCTGCCGCCAGCGAGGCCAGCAGATACACGAAGACCAGGGGCGTTGCGGTCGGGGCCAGGTGCCGCAAGTGTGAGCCGTAGGCGAAGACGCTCATGAGCACGGGAATTGTCAGAAACACACGGGCCCAGAGGATGCCGCACCAGGTCCAGTAACTCAGGCCCGCCAGCCAG
This sequence comes from uncultured Klebsiella sp., assembly GCA_964578245.1. Classification (GTDB taxonomy): domain Bacteria; phylum Verrucomicrobiota; class Verrucomicrobiia; order Limisphaerales; family SXTU01; genus SXTU01. The sequence goes on from CAZOCL010000139.1 coordinate 12,257, forward strand.
AGGCTTTGCACCCATGGTTGAACGGCAAAGGCGGCGGCGGAGCCGACCACAATCGGAGCCAATAGATTCAACCCGGCCAAGGCGGCCAATAGTCCCAGGCAAAACTGCATTTGGCGGCGTCCGGCGCGGAGCAGTTCATTTTGCGAAGCCTCGGCTGCGGCCTGCTCGCGGGCCGCGCGGGCGGCCATGTCCTCTTGGCACACGGGACAAACAGTGGTTCCAGGCAGGCAGTCACGATGAAATGCCACGCTGCAGTGGCTGCAGGCGATGCCTTCTGCCAGGAAAGAAACCGGTTTTCCGCAGGACTTGCAGGTTGAGCCTACGATTTGCATGGGTGGATGGGTTCAGGTTTCCGTGCACCGACGCGGCACTCACTTCGCATCTTTCGCTTTCAGTTGGAGGCTGTTGATGATCTGGATCATGGCTTTGAACTCTTTGCCGTCGGCTTCGTCGGCGAAGAGGCTGACCACGCCGAGGGTGTCGGCGGCGGGCTGGACCTGGCCGCTGCCGAGGACCTTGTAGTCGCCGCGCTTGGGCGGCTTGCCGGCGAGGTCGGCGTCCGTGAAGACGCAGTAGGCGCCGAAGCCTTCCTTCAGGGCGAATTCCTTCAGCGTCTTCTTCTGCTCGACGGAGCCGGCCACGAAGCGTTCCGCCGACCGCAGCATCTCGGCGTGGAGCACGGCCTTATCGAGCGGGCGGTGGGGCAGGAAGATGAGGGTGAGGAGGCACTTGGCGTTGGCGTCGCCGGGTGGCTTGAAGGCGACGGTGTAGCCGAGCGTCTTCCCGCCTGGACGGCCCGCAGGCTGAACATCCGCCGCCCAGCCTTCGGGCAATGTGGCCGACAGGGTGCCGCGCGGGCCGAGGTCAAAGTCAGCGGCGGGAGCCGTGAGCAGGGAGAGGAGGAGGCAGGCGAGAAGGGATTTCATGGGGGCGCGACTCGTTATTCCAAGGTCGAGGCTGAACGGTTACAGTGAGTGTGGTTCTCGACATTGGAAAGTCGAGCTACGGTTTGGGGTAATGCCTGTCGGGGATTCCAAGCCTTCGCCTCGCGATGCTCAGCTCCAGCCCGGGCTGTCACCGGACGGGCTTTCAGCCCTGGAGCAGCGGCATTCGTTGCGAGACTTGGGGGCATCCCTTTGGAGTTTTCCCGAAAGGCATCGGTCTCAGGTGGCCTCATCAAGCAGAGTTTTGAGGTTGAGCGGGCGGGTGAACATGGCGAGCTGGCCGTCCGGGGTGCGGGGCCACTCAGCGGGAGGACGGTCCCAGTAGAGTTCCACGCCGTTCTGGTCGGGGTCGCGCAGGTAGAGGGCTTCGCTCACGCCGTGGTCGCTCGCGCCGTCCAGAGGGATGCCGGCGGCGGTGAGGCGGCGCAGGGCGTCCGCGAGGGTGGCGCGCGTGGGGTAGAGAATGGCGAGATGGAAGAGGCCGGTGGCGCCGGGTGGCGGGGGCGAACCGCCGAGGCTCTCCCAGGTGTTCAGGCCGATGTGATAGTGGTAGCCGCCCGCGGAGAGGAAGGCGGCGGCGGTCCCGTAGCGCTGGGTGAGCTGGAAGCCCAGCACGCCGCAGTAGAAGCGCAGGGCACGCTCAAGGTCGGCGACCTTGAGGTGCACATGGCCGATGGCGACTTGCGGGTGGATGGGGGTGGTCATGCCAGCAGGCTAACGAGGGAGTTGGGCTTGTCGAGCCGGATGGGGGAGAACCACGAAGGGACACGAATGAACACGAATTAACGGCGAAGGGGCAGAGCCTTTCGGCTCTGCCCCTTATGTGTCACTTCTTCGGCTTGAGACGAGTGCTCAGGTTTCGCATTAGCGCGAAAGCAAGTAGCAGCACGACAACATCGTGTCCGCCGAGCGAAACGTTCATTGTTTCAACAACGATATGCATAGGCATTGAATCAGTTGTTTCCCCGGACAGAATATCGTCCGGGTTGCTCTTGCGGTGGGTGAGCGCTCTGAACCTTTGCGCTGCTCATGCGCGATAGTAGCTAGACCAGCTAGCGCCGCCGCCAGCCGAAATCCCATGCCCATTGGGTTAGAGGCGAGAGGAAACTACTCTTAAGCCAAGGCTTGTCAAACGGAGCCAATCAACTATTGGCATCAGCCGCAGGTTAAAGCGCAAGTGTCGCTCGAAAGGCCGCGTCCACACCTGCCAGCTCCACAAGCTGCCCGAGTTGGCTGACGATGGCCTTGTCCAGCACGGTGGCCAGATTGTCGGTCATCACGACGGAGTCGGTGCGCAGGCCAGCAGTCCGTGCCGTGGACGAGTTCAGCGGGATGAACACCCTGCTGGGAGGGCCGCGCCGGTCGAGGTTGCTGGAAATCATGGCAATCACCGTCTGCGGCAGCGCAGTGTCGAGATCGTCGGCCTGCACGACGAGCGCGGGGCGACGTTTGAAGCTGAGGAGGTCGCTGTTCGGAAAGAGGACGAGCACTACGTCGCCGCGCTTAAGGCCGGTCATAAGCCTCCATGCCGGGGGCGTTCCAGTCTTCCTCCCACGCGGCTAGTTGACCGCGCACCTCGGCGGCTTCGTGGAGGGTCAGCGGCTTGATGACGAGCGGTGGATACTTGAGCGCGAGCTGCTCGACGATTTGCAGAACCGCGTTTTGCGCGGGTTCCGGCAACGCCAAGGTCTTCTGGAAGATAAGTTCCGCCGTGCTCACGTCGTAAAGGTAGCGGTTGGCGCACCGCAGTTCAAGTCAGGTTAACATACCCCGCCAGCCCTTGCATCCCGCCTTCGCGGCCGAAGCCGCTTTCCTTGTAGCCGCCGAAAGGGCTGGTGGGGTCGAACTTGTTGTAGGTGTTGGCCCACACGACGCCGGCGCGGAGCTTGTTCACGAGCTTGAAGATCTTGCTGCCCTTGTCGGTCCACACGCCGGCGCTCAGGCCGTAGGGGGTGTTGTTCGCGCGCTCGAAGGCCTCCTCGGGCGTGCGGAAGGTCATCACGCTCAGCACGGGGCCGAAGATTTCCTCCTGCGCGAC
>CAZOCL010000140.1:0-4578 GCA_964578245.1 uncultured Klebsiella sp.
AAGGACGGCCAGCTCTACCTCACCGGCCTGCGCGGCTGGCAGACCCGCGGCACCCGCGACGGCGCGCTCACGCGCGTCCGCTACACTGGCAAGCATGTGAATATGCCCTACTCGCTTCATGTGACCAAGGAAGGCTTGCAGATCACCTTCACCCGTGCGCTGGACTGGGCCTCCGCCGCCGACACGGCGAACTGGGCCGTCGAGCGCTGGAACTATATCTACTCCGGCGGCTACGGCTCCAAGGAATACGTGGACACGGCCACCAAGAAGGAAGGCCACGAGAAACTCGACGTAAAGTCTGTCTCAGTGGCTCCGGACAAGAAGACCGTGTTCCTCGAAATCCCGGACATGAAGCCGGTGATGCAGATGAAGGTGAAGTTCAACCTCAAGGCGGCGGATGGCGCGACCATCAGCCAGGAGATTTTCAACACGATTCACAAGCTGGCGGACAAAGCACCGAAGGTGGAGGCTATCGAGCGGCAGCTTCAACGCGCCGACAAAAGCATCGAGGATAAAATGGTTGTTAGCATCACGGGGGAAGTGCGGAATCCGGGTTGGTTTATTTGGGAGGAGGGGGCCACGCTGGGTGATTTAGTGCGTTCGGCTGAAGGGCTTACCGTTTTCAATTCATATGGCCGCTTGGTTCGCGACCATCAAACGGTCAAGTCATTCTCGAGGTCAGAATTGAGAGCGCAATTTCTTAGTGAGCCATTGGAAAAGGGTGATGAACTCATCCTGAATATGATTGGCTTTTAATTCTGCTATGGCTAAGCGCACCTCTGCTCACAACCGAATCTATCCATGAAGACAATCCTTTCTCTGACGTTTGCATTCCTTGCTGTGACAGTTTACGGGGCCGACGCCCCCAAGCCCAAACCTCCCGCCTACCTCACCGAGGCCGAGGCGCGGGCGGCTGGGCCGGACTTCGAGTTGCAGGGCGAGTATGCCGATGCCGGTCTCGGCGGGCAGGTCATCGCGCTCGGCGATAACAAGTTCCGCCTCGTGCTGCACGCGGGCGGCTTGCCCGGCGCGGGCTGGGACAAGTCTGCGAAGACGGAAGTCGAGGGTGCGCTCGACGGGGCGAAAGCCGTCTTCAAGAGCGCCGATGGCAAGGCGAGCGGCACCGCAGCGGGCGGCCTGCTTACTGGCACGGACGCGCAGGGCAAGTCATTCAAGCTCATCAAGGTCTTCCGCCAGAGCCCCACGCTGCTCGCCAAGCCGCTTGCGGGCGCTCTGGTGCTCTTCGACGGGTCCAGCCCAGACGCTTGGCAGAATGGCAAGATGGATGAGCGCAAGCTGCTGCGGTGCGGCACGAAGTCCAAGGAGATGATCCAGAGCGGCACGTTGCACATTGAGTTCTTCCTGCCCTTCAAGCCGCTCGGGCGCGGGCAGGACCGTGGCAACTCGGGCGTGTATCTCCAGGACCGTTACGAGGTGCAGGTGCTGGACAGCTTCGGCCTCAAGGGCGAGAACAACGAGTGCGGCGGCATCTACACCAAGCACCGCCCGTTCGTGAACATGTGCTTCCCGCCGCTCACCTGGCAGACCTACGACATCGAGTTCACCGAGGCACAGTTCGACGCCGCCGGGATGAAGACCAAGGATGCCGCGCTGACGGTGAAGCACAACGGCGTGCTGATCCACGAGAACGCCCCGGTCAACAGCGCCACCACCGCCGCCGGCCTCAAGGAAGGACCGACGCCCGGCCCCATCCAGCTTCAGGACCACGGGAATCCGATCTACTACCGCAATGTCTGGTGGGTGGCGAAGAGGTGAACCGGGATAGAGTGGTGTTCTGCGGGATAGCCCTCTACTTGCTCGGGCTCCGAGACGAGGCACAATCGCTTTGACAGCATCGGCAGAATGCCGAGAGTCCACACCATGCACTCGTCAGGAACGAGTGAGGAACCTAGGTTTTTTCCATTGCCGCTCAATCACCTGTTCGCTTGTAATATTGCGCGTATGTGGGTTACCGCCTTCTGCTTTGCATTGATCATCGTATTCGCCGTGCCCGTGGTGTGGTTTGTGGTATCACGAAACCGCTATTACAAGCGGATCTTCTCTGTCGAAAGCTTTCGGGAATTTCACGGTGCGCTCCTCAGAGCGGTGGCAGCAGCGCAACGCCAGCAAGCGGAAGCGCCGCCCTCCCCGGATGACGGAACTGCTTTCGTTACAAGCTCCGGGCTGGCAGTTGGAGTGACTTGTAGCAAGGAAAGCAGTGGCCCTCAGACATTCACGATCTTGCACATCTCTTTGAGCCAAGCTGGGCAAATCACAACACATGCCTTGTGTTCTCGGTTCGGATTTTTTGTCGTCGCCATGCTCCGAGACATGAAAGGCGAACTCACGCCGGTTTATTCGGACAGCGGCGTCCATCATTTGGTCTTTCGTTTCCAAGAACCTGCCTTGCGGCTGCAAGATTTCGATTTGAGTTATGCACGCTACGCAGGTGACTACCGACCCATACCGTTCCGACGTCGACAAATTGAGGCCGACCATGGTGCTGCACCTTAATCCCCACATGGTGGCTGCCGAAGACATCACCTGTGCCTCGGTAGTGGCAACCTTCAGGCTGGGCTTGGTTGGATGATCACAAGCCCTGCCGTTGGTCACTGAGCGGCGAGAGTTCCAGTTTGTGGAGATTGATGCGGAGGATTTGCCAGCGGCTTGACTGCACCAATGCGAACCGAGGGTCGTTACCGTTGTCATGCTGGAAGCCATCGGCCTGTGACGGCGACAAGTCACCGCACTCCATATTTCCGTCCGGCAGGTGTCGGCGAACTCTCAACCACCGTTCAGGGCATCCTGACTACTTTGCTTTCATTCCGGAAGTGCTGAGGAACTCGACCAACGATTGAATCTGGGCGTCGGTGAGGGGACCGCCGAACTTGCTGGCGAAGGCGGGCATGAGGCCGTCGGGCTTGCCGTGGGAGATCCATTGGAGCCAGTAGTCGCGCGTGGCCGGTTGCTTGAACGCCTTGAGGTCCGGCACCATGGATGCCCGGTGTTCGGCTTCGTGGCAGATGGCGCACGCGGCGGCGAAGAGGTCCTTGCCGGTCTTGCCCAACGCAGGCGCGGAGTGGCAGCGGGCGCAATCGCCGCGGAAGACGGCCTGCCGGTCGGCCTTGGCCAGGGACTGGTTGCGCGCCCGCTCCTCAGGCGTGGCGGGTTCCAGGATGTCCACCTGATAGGTGAGCACGCGGGTGCCGGAGGTGGCATACACGATGGCGGTTTTTACGAGCGAACCACGCTTGCCGCGCAGATCGGTCGTGATGATTACCTGGCCGTGCTCGCCGGGCTTGAGCGTCCAAGGCCTGGCCGGGAGGCTGGCGACGCTGCAACCGCAGGAGAGCGAGACGTCGCCGATGGTGACGGGTGCAGCGGAGCGGTTCGTGAGCGAGAAGCCCACCACGGCATTGGTCTGGCCGTAGCGAACGCTGGTGATCTTGTGCAGCGAATCGAATGCAAGTGCACCCGCGGCCGGCTGGGCTTCAACGTGCCCGGCGACCAGGAGCAGACAGGCGAAGATGAACCGAAGTGAGTTCAACGTTCAAAGTTCAATGTTTCAAGTCAGGCGCAAGTATCCGAATGCGTCGGAAAGCTTGAACCTGAAACTCGAAACTTGGAACTCCCGACTGTCCCAGCTCAGCCTTCCGGCTGGACCTCGGGTTCGACGGGCTCCGGCGGCTTGGGCGCGGGCGGAAGGGCCGCGATGCCGTCGATGCGGAAGCGGTGCTTCGTGCCTTGCAGCTCGAACTCGACCTCGTCACCCACCGGGTGGTTGAGGAGAGCCTGGCCGATGGGGCTGAGGTAGGCGATGATGCCGTTGTCCGGATCAGAATCCCACGCGCCACGAACCTGGAAGGTGACGGCCTTCTGATTGTTGATGTCGTGGACGGTCACCTTGGTGCCGATGCTGACCACATCCGTGCGCACGTCGGCGAAGTCGGTGCCCCGGGCGCGGTTGAGCTGGATTTCCAGCTCGGACTTGCGGCGCATGAGCACTTTCTGCATTTCCTTCGCGGCCTTGTATTCGTGGTTCTCGCGGAGGTCGCCGTAGCTGCGGGCCAGGGCGATGTCCTTCGAGTTGGCCGGGATGCGCTTCTTGCAGAGGTCGTCGTATTCGTTCCGACGGCGCTCGAGGCTTTCCCAGGAGACGATGTGGGTGTGATCCTGCTTGGTGGCCTCACCGGTGATCAGTTCCTTGACGACGGGGAAGACCTTCACGATGCGCGCGAGGAGCGAGCGCCGGTCCATATCGTCGAAGCTCGGGGACATCTGGAGCGAGCGGGTAAGATCCTTCACCACCTCGATGTCGGCGGAAGTGATGAGTTCCGGCAGCAGCTCGTGGTCGGACAGGATGAAGTCGCGGAGCTTGTTGGACTTCTTCTCGTTGAAGATGTCGCGCTCGATGGCGCTGACCATCGCACGGAACAACTCGGGGGTCAGGATGTCAGCGAAGGTGTCGGAGCGCTCCTTGGCGAGCCAGAGGAGGAGATCGCTGCTGGCCTGATGCTGGCTGATGAGGCGGGTGAGGGTGTCGCGGAGCAGATCGAGCTTGCCGTTCTGCATGAGCAT
>CAZOCL010000140.1:4678-15173 GCA_964578245.1 uncultured Klebsiella sp.
TCCACGCTCTTGAGCAGCTCGGCGGCCTCGGCGAGGCGGGCCTTGAGGCCCTTGGCGGCCTTGAACTTGTCCATCACGCGCTTCTGCACGGTGGTTTCCTGGGCCTGATAGACGATGGGCTCGGTCTTCTTGAGCGGCACGATGAAGTGGCCGTCCTTCTTCATCTCGCGCTTGGCGACTTCGAGCCACTTCTTCCAGTCCTCGGTGATGACGTCGGGCACGAGTTCGCGCTGGATCAGGTCGATCGTGGCCTTGCCGCCATGGCTGTTGAGCACGAGCTTGATCACGCCTAGGTGGTCGCGCGCCGCCATCTGGCGCAGGCCGTGGATGTCTGCGGCTTTCTTGGCCAGGATATGGTCGGAAGGGATGGACTTGAGGGACTCCGCGGCGAAGGACAGGTCCATCTTGTGGCCTGGCTTGCCTTGGAAATCGATCGTGAACTGGCAGAAGACCGTGTCCACCGTGGTGATCCGCCCGAAGCCCCAGCTCTTGTGGGCGCAGTAACCTCCCTGCGCCAACGTCAGCAACGGTTCAATGTGCTTGCTGCCAATCTTCCCGGCGACGGCCAACTTTTCCAGTTCGTCTCTCATAGTTTCAAAAAACTCGCGCTATGCGAAATGTCCGTCATTGTTACGTCGTGCAGCGATTAAAACCAAGAGAAATGTCCGGGGCAAGTGAAGGCCATGCGGATCAGAAGCCATTCGGCAAGCCGTCCGGGGGTCCGTCCAGCAAGCCGTCTGGGAAACCGTATAGCCAGCGCGAGGGGGGATTTCGCAGGCCATTTGAGCCGAATCCGGCTGACCGCTCACGGGACGAGGGCCGGGGCGAGCCTGCATCCATGCCGCGTTCCGAGGGGGGCGAGGGTGCCCCTGCAGAGCGGGAAAACTATTCTGCGGAAGCCACGCCACGCCCTGGGGAGGAGGCGGATCGGCACGCGGGGAAGTTCTACGAGCGGTTCGCCAAGCGGCCGAAAGCGAAGCGCGCCGAGCCAGCCGAGGCACCCCGGGAACGCAGCGAAGCACGCCCCGGGCAATGGTTGCCGGCCAGCGAGCGCGCCCAGCGCATCCCATCCTCCGCCGGTCCGCGGAGTCCCGAGCCCCGTGCCGAGCCGCGCCCGCGTCGAGATGACGTTCGCGGTCCCGGCAATGACTTCCGGGGTGGCCCGATGCGCCCCAGCCAGCCGCGTGAGCCGCTCGGAGCGTCGTCCGGCCGGCGTCGGGATTTCGATTCCAGTGCCCGACGCGATGAATTCTCCGGCCCCAGGCCCGCAGAGCGTCGAGATTATCCGCGTGCGGGTGCTCCTGATCGGGCGCGCCCTTTCGACCGGCAAGCGCCCGCTCCTCGGCGGGATGACCGCGGACCGCGCAGCGATGATCGCCGCGAACCCTATTCCGGTGCGCCCCGACCTGCTTACGAGCAGCGGGGGCCGGATGATCAACGTGGGGGTGACCGACGCCCGTGGCAGGAACGCCCCCGGGACCCATACCGCCGCGCCTCGGATCGGCCCGCACCCCACTTGGAGAAGCGTATCATTCGGTCAGAAGGCGCGAAGGCTGATCAACTCTTCGTCCCCCCGCCTCGACTGACGGAGGAACCGCTTTCCCGGGCACGGGAGACCGCTACGCGCGTGCTGCTCCGGCGCTTGCAGACCAACGCCTTCGTCGAAGACTTGTTCGAAGAGGCGCTGGCCGGCACCAAGATGCGGCCTGATGACCGGCGACTTGCGCAGGAGATGGTGTATGGCTGCGTGCGCTGGCAGGGCACGCTGGACTGGCTCATCGCGCGCAAGACGGATACCCGTCCGCAGCAGCCCCAGATCCAGGTCTTCCTCCGGCTCGGGCTTTACCAGTTGTTCTTCCTGGACCGCGTGCCCCCGCACGCCGCGTGTTTCGAGACGGTGGAGATCGCGAAGCGGATGGGCTTCAGCCTGCAGGCGAGCTTCATCAACGCCATCCTGCGCCGTTATTCGGACGAGCTTGCCCCGGTCAAACAGCTGCTCGCTGAATTACAGGCCGCGCAGCCGCACATCGGTTACTCCCATCCCGAGTGGCTCGTGCAGAAGTGGACCGACCGTTGGGGGCCGGAGGACACCCGCAAGCTTCTGGAGTGGAACAACACCCCGCCGCTCACGCATGTCCGCGTCAACACGCTCAAAACCACGCCGGCCGCCTTGCTGGACCGCTGGCGGCTGCATGAGAACGTGGAATACGATTTCGTCCGCTGCCCGTGGGCGGAGGATCATGTCTTCGCCCTGAAGACGCATCCGTCCCTGGCGATCATGGACAGTTTCCGCGCCGGCTGCTTTTACGTGCAGGACCCGAGCACGCTGCTCGCCGTGCAGGCGCTTGATGCGTGGGCCGGAGAGAACATTCTCGACCTCTGCGCCGCGCCCGGGGGGAAGACCGCTTACATCGCACAGAAGATGGAGAACGATGGCGAACTGCTCGCCTGTGACTCCAGCGCTGACCGTCTCAAACTCGTGACTGAGAACTGTGCCCGGCTCGGCGTGGCCTGCGTGAAGACCCTCGCGCTCGGCGACCACCCGGAAGCCGCGCTGTTCCAGATGAAGTTCGACAAGGTGCTGGTGGACGCGCCGTGCTCCAACACCGGTGTGCTGCGCCGTCGGCTCGACCTGCGCTGGCGCATCAAGCCGGAGGAAATCACCCGGCTGCGCGAGACCCAGGTGAAACTGCTGCGTCTGGCCGCTGCCCACCTCAAGCCCGGCGGCACGCTGGTTTACAGCACCTGCAGCGTGGAACCCGAGGAGAACTCCGAGGTTGTGAAGGAGTTTCTCGCCACGCACCCGCGGTTCAAGCTGGAATCCGAACGCGAGTTGCTGCCGTTCCGCGATGGGGTGGATGGAGCTTACGTGGCGAAGCTGAAGGGGTAGCAGCGGACGGAGTGATGGAGAACTGGAGTATTGGGATCAAGTTCCATTACTCCATGACTCCAACACTCCGCTTCCCCTATCCCCTCACTCGTCTTTCCACGACTCAAGCTGATCCAGCGGAACGAAGAGCGAATACAGTTTGGCCTTGCTGCGCGGGCCTTCGCTGCGGCTGCGGAGTCCGGTGTTGTTCACCTCGAAGTCGCGGATATATCGGCCCATCAGCACCTGGTCATACTTGCCCGCGCTCCGCACACCAACGGCCACGCGGAGGTCCGTGAAGCCGGCCTTGAGTTCCGTCAGCGCGAGGGAGGAGCCCCGCCAGGCCTCGTCCGCCAGCCGGTGCCGGATGTTTTGCGGCAGCTTCTGCAGGCCCGGAATCAGCACGAGGAAGACGACGCGGTCCTGGTGTAATTCGCAGTAGGAGGCGATGGTGACGTTGTTCGTTTCCATGCCCTCCACGCCCGGATTTTCGCGGGCCAGGGCCAGATAAGATTCCCGCACTCCCCGATTGAAAAAGTCAGCCAGTTCAAGAGCTTTGGAGACGTTGGCGTAGAAGGAACTTTGCTTGGCCTCCACCAGCGGCTGGTTCGCCTTTTCGAATTCCTGCGACCCGGGTCCGGGTGCGGGCTCGCCGAGGTCACCATGGGCGAACGCCCAGACCAGCCAGCCGATGCCCAGCCACAGGGCCAGCGAAAGCGCAGCCATCATGCCGCCGAGACCGCGCAGCAAGACGCCCGGTTCCGCGCTCGCCTGGCGACGGGCACACGCGGCAGCGGCACGGGCGTGGCCGACCTGGCGCGTGAGGGTCTCCAAGGTGACATCTTTGCCCCCGCTCGCGTTGTGACGCAGGGTGCTGATGACCCAGATCGGACCGGGAATGCCCCACCACCCGAAGCAGAATGAAATCAAGGAATAGCGCAGCGCAGCTCCGCCACCGTCGTCACCCCCGCGAATCAGCACGGGCGGTGAGGTGTGCTTGAAGGACAGCAGGAGCGACCAGCAATACTCGTAGAGGACGAACCTTCCGCCGGCGATGACCTCCCGCTCGGCGTCCGTCAGGGTGGCTTCGTCCATCTCCTCCACACTTCGACGAAGAAAGGAAGTCTTGGTTGGGGCAGGTGCGGATGCGCTGGAGGCGGCCTCGCCTTCGGTCTCCGGGATGACTTCAACGCTCTCGGCGCGCTGTTGGCGGTGTTCCATGAACCGGCTGACCGGCAGCCAGTTTTGCTCCCCTTCATAGCAGACCAAGTCGCCCGCCCGCAGCTCGCCTTTGGCGGACATTTCTTCCACCTCGCTGTCCGGGTAGGGACCGAGTTTTTGTCCACGTCGCAGGACGAAGAAATTCATGCTCTCAGATTGACGATTCGGGTCATCCACATCCTCACCGGCTGGCGATTTGACTTGGAGGCACCCAGCTTTGGACGAACAACCATGGGCCATGTAGCCGGACCGGCTCATGAATTCAACGCAAAAGGCAACCGTAGGTGACGATTTACGGCTGGCCACCGGGCTTTTTGCTAGGGGGAGACCACCCGATAGAAGCGCTGGACTTGGTTGGTTGCGGCCGTGTCGAGGAATTCGAACGCCATCCCACTGCTGGTGAAGTTCGTCAGGTCCACCCACATCGGGTCGTCCACGGACTGCTTGAACTGCACCCGGAAGGCGCGGCCGGTTTCCAGCAACAGGCTCAGACCGAAGCCTTGCCCGCGGACGCCCGCCGCGTTTTGTGCCGTTGGCGGCTGGAAGAGGCTGCTCACCACAGTGAGCACGGCGGGCGGAGTGCTGGTCACCATCCCGGCGATGTTCGACGCCGTCACGGTGTAAGGCCCGCCCTGGCTGGCGGTCACGCCTGCCAGCACCAGGCTGGCGTTCGTTGCGCCGGCGAGATTGGTGCCGTTCAGCAGCCATTGGTAGGCCGGTGCCGGATGGCCTGAGGCACCGACGGAGAAGGTCACGCTGGTTCCGGCCACCGCGAGCTGGCTCGTTGGCGACAGGTTGATGGCCGGGGCGAGGGGCGGAGCCGTGCCGATCAGTGCCACCGAATGGAACACCCCGGCAGCGATGGCCGTGACGCCAAACTGCGCCGCTACGGGAACCGTCCGCTGGCCATGCGAGTTGTTGCCCCAAGCCAGGACCAGGCCATTGGTCTTCAAGGCCAGGGTGTGATATTCCCCCGCGGCAATGGCCGTCACGCCGCTCAGCGCCTCATCGGGCACCGTGGTCTGACCGAAGACATTGTAGCCCCAGGCGATCACCGAACCGTCGCTCTTCAACGCCACGGTATGATTGCCGCCCGCTGCAATGGCGGTCACGCCGCTCAGCGCCGCAGCCGGCACCGTGGTCTGCCCGAAGTCGTTGTCGCCCCACGCGGTCACCGAGCCGTCGTTTTTGAGGGCCACGATGTGATAATCTCCCGCCGTGATGGCCTTTACGCCGCTTAGCGCTGCGGGCGGCACTGCGGTCTGGCCGAACGAATTATTCCCCCACACCAGCACCGCGCCGCTGGCTGTCAGGGCCACCGTGTTGTCTCCGCCGGCTGCGATGGCCGTCACGCCACTGAGCGCCGCGGGCGGCACTGTCACCTGGCCAGAGGTGTTGCTGCCCCAGGCCACCACGTTCCCCTCATACTTCAATGCTGCAACGTGATCGAAGCCCGTCGCGATGGCTTTGACTCCACTCTGCGCGGCCACGGGCACACTCGCCAGACCGGCACGATTGTCCCCCCAGGCCAGCAGTGCTCCGTTGTTCTTCAACGCCAGCGTATGAAACCCGCCTCCCGCAATGGCGATCACCCCGCTGAGCGCCGCCGCAGGCACGGTCGTCTGGCCCAGGTTGTTGTAGCCCCACGCGACCACCATCCCGGGCGGCAGTTGGTTCACCGTCAGCACTGCCGGTGGCGCGCTGGTGACGGCTCCGGCGGGGTTGCTGACCACGACCGTGTAATCGCCCGCGTCACCCGTCTGCACGCTGGCCAGGCTGTAGGTGGCGTTGGTCGCCCCGCTGATGGCGACCGCCGCCAGCCGCCACTGGTAGGCGAGTGGTGCGGTGCCAGTGGCGGTTACGGAGAAGTCCGCGCTTTGTCCCGCCGTCACCGTGAGGCCGGCGGGTGGCGTGGTGATCGCCGGGGCAACGATGGTGGCCACATTGCCCGTCAGCGAGTATTGGCCGAGGCTCCCATAGCTGGAATAGCCGTCCCCCAGCACACTTTCTCGGCCGGTGCCTTGGAGCTTCACATAATAGGTGCCCGCAGTGGCGACCATGCTGACCGTTGCGTTCAGGGCGAGATCGGGGTTGGCGCTCACGAGAGGCGCCCCAGTGCCCGTCTGGAGTTCCAGCAAGATGTCGAGATCGGGTGAACCCAGGGCCGGACTGGCGACGAGGCTGACGGTGGCGGGAGCACTGACGGTGAGGACGTAGAAATCACTGTCGCTGGCGGCGGAGATGATGCCGGTTTGACTGATCGCCCCGTTGGTCACACTCAACGCCGCCGCCGTGCCCCGCGTATCGCCGGCTTCATCCACGACCAGTCCGCCTGCGGCGCTGGCAATGATCGCCAGGTCATCCTCCTGATTGTTGGCATTGGCATATTCGCCCTTGCTCCATTGCACCAGTTGGGCGTCATAGCCAGAGCCCATGATCGGTGCCCAACTGACCGCACCGCTGCCATGGCCGGAATAGTATTCGCGCTCCGGCGTCCCGGCCGGCTGGCTGGCATCGCCATCGTGGAGCAGGCCAAAAGTGTGGCCCATTTCGTGGGAGATGGCCTCCGCGATGCCCTTCACGGAGGTGTTGAAGACCCAGCAAGGGATGGTGGCGGTGAGGCCGCCTTGCCCCGCCTGGGTGAAGCTGTGCACGCAGGCCACCCCGCCGGCATCGGGGGACGCATCATCCGTCGGAGTGATGATGCACCGCATCCGCCGGCCCACCGGAGCGGTGCTGTAGCGGCTGGGATCGGTGGTCACATCAACGTTGAAGGGCGCGTAGTCTTCCTTCACCCGTTCCCATACCTGGGTGATTTGCGCACTGCTAAGCGACGAGGGCTGCGCCACAATCGTTCTGCCGCTGTTCCAAAACGGCTCAGTCACCGTCTCGCCGTCAAAATCCAGATAGAGCACTGCGACCGCCTGCGGCCGGCTGCTGAGAATCGGAGGCACCGTGACCGCCTGCGCCGCCAGGTTACGCGCGGCAGCCGCCGGTTCGTATTTGGGCCGAGGCATCCGCCGGCAGACCAGTTCGGAGAGCTGCTTCTCCTCCAGGACAACCTTGCCGTCGGGCCGCTCAGTAATCGTATAGGCTACTCCTTCGTTGGGCAGGAGTATGCTGCCGCCCGCTTTCTGGCCGCCGGTGCCCAAGGAGAAACTTCCCGGGCGCGATCCAGTCAACTCGCCCCCAATCCGGACTGCGCCGCTGGCTTCCGGCTGCACGAGATTCACTTTTCCGGTGACTTGCTCCCCGTCGAGGAGCGGGATCACGACGGAGTCTCCGGGATGAAGGGCTGCCAGCAAGTTCCTGAAACCAGCGTCCAGCGGTGCCGTCCGCTCCGGTATGCTGGCTCCGCTCAGACGCGCCTTGACTCGCGTCGAAGCGGCGAGTTTGTCACCGGAGACCGGACCTGGTTCCGCCCACAACTTGGTCGCCGGCAAGCGAGGTGCCATCTCTTCCGGGGCCGGGAGTGGAGCTGGAGCCGAACTCAGGCTGGGAGGGATGCTCGTTCTTGGCGTCCGCTGCGCCTCCGGGCGGGGGGAGGGTTTGGTGCCGATGGGGATACTGGGCTCTTCACGAGGTTGCAGCCACCAAGCCATCGCCGCCAGGATGACCACGGCCAGCGCAGCCCAGCACTTCCACCGCTTACTGGGCATGAAGGTGGTTGAGTTCAAATGGACGGCTGGCGATTTCTGATGGCGCTCCCGACATCACTATGCCGCACTTTGTGCAGAAAACGCCTCAAAAACAAGCCGATTTGGAGCAAGGGAAGGGTTCCCCGCTGTTTTCGGTGGAGCCGGGAGGCGGGCAGGGAAATTCCAAGCTCCAAGTCCCAAGCTTCAAAGAAATCCCAAAGCCCAAATTTCAATCGTTCTGCGCGCCGCGCTGCCATGCCACCCTGGTTCGCACCTTAATTTAATGGCTGGGATGGTCCGACTTGCCCGTCCAGCGTCAGATAACGCCTCCCTTTGGAATTTGGAGTTTGGAGTTTCTTTGGGATTTGGAACTTGGGATTTGGAGTATTGTAGAACTGGGGAGATGGAGTGATGGAGCGTTGGGATGGTCCGCGCCACTACTCCACTACTCCAACACTCCAATACTCCGGCCCCGCTCCGATCCCCTCACCGATACGGCTGATGCAGCGCCACCTTCGTCGCCTGCTTCGCCTTCATCCGGATGTTCAGCATCTCCACGCCCACGCTGAAGGCCATGGCGAAGTAGATGTAACCCTTGTTCACATGCTGGTGGAAGCTCTCCGCCACCAGCATCGTGCCGATCAAGATCAGGAACGACAGCGCCAGCATCTTGATCGTCGGGTGCCGGTCCACGAAGCGGCTGATCTGCTCCACGAAGAGCAGCATCACGATCATCGCCAGCACCACCGCTGCGATCATCACGCCGATCTGCTTCACCATGCCCACCGCCGTGATCACCGAGTCCAGCGAGAACACGATGTCAATGAGCAGGATCTGGATGATCACGTTCACAAAGGCGGGGGCGAGGTGATTGGTCACGGAGCCGTCCTCCCCTTCGAGCTTCTCGTGAATTTCCTTCGTGCTCTTGCCAATGAGGAAGAGCCCGCCCACCAGCAGGATCAAGTCCTTCCCCGACACCGCGAGGTCCCAGCTAAAGATGCGCGCCTGCCAGAACGGCTTGTCCAGCGACACCAGCCACGCCAGCGAGCACAGCAGCAGGATGCGCGTGATGAGCGCGAGCGAGAGCCCCACCTTGCGCGCCTTGGCCTGCTGCTCCGCCGGCAGCTTGCCGCTCAGGATCGAGATGAAGATGAGGTTGTCGATGCCCAGCACGATCTCCAGCATCGTGAGCGTGACCAGGCTGATCCAAAGTTGCGGGTCCGTAAGCCATTCCATAACGCCGCGAAGCGTAGGTGGGCACGGAGCCTTTGCAAACTAGGAACACCACGAAGTTTTGTAGTGAAGGGGTGGCGGCAGGCATCCTGCCTGCCGTAGCGGGCGGCGTCCCGCCGCCTGTAAAGAACGCCACACGGCGACATGAACGCTGCGGCCGTTGCATTTCGTGCATCGGGGCTTGGACATCGGGAGGCAGTCCTGTAAAACACCCGGGCTTATGAGTCCACGTCGCACTGCGAAGAAGAATGCCGCCGAGAAGCACGCCGAAGCCCAGGCCGGGCCGAAGGTTTTCAGCAAGCTGATGGCGGCCAACCGCTCCGAGATCGCTATCCGCGTGTTCCGTGCGGCCACGGAACTCGGCCTGCGCACGGTGGCCATCTACGCGCAGGAGGACCGCTTCGGCGTGCACCGGTTCAAGGCGGATGAGGCGTATCTGGTGGGGCAGGGGAAGGGCCCCGTCGGCGCGTATCTCGACATCGAGAGCATCGTGGCGCTGGCCAAGGAACGCGGCGTGGACCTGATCCATCCGGGCTACGGCTTCCTCTCGGAGAACGCGGCGTTCGCCCGTGCGTGCGCGGCGGCGGGCATCACGTTCGTCGGTCCCCGGCCTGAGCTGCTGGAGATGATGGGTGACAAGACAGCGGCGCGCTCACTGGCGCAAAAGATCGGTGTCCCCACGCTGCCCGGCACCGAGGACCCCATCTCTGACCGGGGCGAGGCGCTCAAGCAGGCGAAGGAAATTGGTTTCCCGCTCATCATCAAGGCGGCGTTCGGCGGCGGCGGGCGCGGCATGCGCGTGGTCCACAAGGCGGGCGATCTGGCGAACCTGCTCGATGAGGCGCAGGCGGAGGCCGGCCGGGCCTTTGGCAATCCGGCGGTCTTCCTGGAGAAATACATTCCCAACGCGAAGCACATCGAGGTGCAGATCCTCGGTGATCAGCACGGCAATGTGATTCACCTGCACGAGCGCGATTGCTCGGTGCAGAGGCGGCACCAGAAGGTCGTCGAGGTCGCGCCGTCGTTCGGTCTGCCGGAGCACGTCATCAAAGAGCTGTGCGCCGCGGCTGCGCGCATGGCCTACGAGGTGCGTTACGACAACGCGGGCACCATCGAATTTCTCTACGACCTGGACAAGCACGAGTGGTTCTTCATCGAGATGAACCCGCGCATCCAGGTGGAGCATACCGTCACGGAGGTCATCACTGGCCTGGACCTCGTCCGTGCGCAGATCCTCATCGCGCAGGGGCATCCGCTGCACGGGCCGGAGGTCGGCATGCCGCCGCAAAACCAGATCCCGCGCAACGGCTACGCGGTGCAGTGCCGCGTGACGACCGAGGACCCCGAGAACAAGTTCACACCGGACTACGGCAAGATTCTCACCTACCGCAGCGCGGGCGGCTTCGGCCTGCGGCTGGACGGCGGCATGGGCTTCGCGGGCGCGGTCATCACGCCGTTCTATGACTCCATGCTGGTGAAGGTCACGAGTTCCGGCCAGACCTACGAGATGGCGCTCCAGCGCACGGATCGCGCG
>CAZOCL010000141.1:0-15009 GCA_964578245.1 uncultured Klebsiella sp.
CGCAGGTTAGTCGCCAGTCTCACGCGCGCCAAGCTAGACTTTTCCCGACTGTCGCATAAGGGAATTTCCTGCCCCAAGGGTTTAACTGTAGGCGCGTGCCGGCCGGGCCGAGGCGGTGCTCGGGAAACATGCGAAAGGACGGAAATTACCCTTCTGCCCCGTTCCCGCCCCCCGTCGCTTCATTGGACGTGAGGAGGAACGGCCTCTAGAATAGCCACGTTTCACCGTTTCATCCGCCCTCCCCTCCGTGTCCATTCGTGGTTTCGCTTCCTGCCCCCTTGCGTCCACAAGGGCTTGGTTCGGTAAAACCCAGCGCAGCTCCCGTTCAGGGCTGAGAGGGGTGGGGGGGCTATTTTGCCAAACGAAGCCAATCGGTGAAGTCGGTTGAGCCATTTTCCCTTTACAAGCCGGGCTGGTAAAGTTGACAACTGCCGCACGAAAGTGGGGACCGTGCGGCGCTGTTGTCCGCCCGTGCCCGGGGTCACGTAGGGCCCGATTATGCCGTCCAAACAGACCATCTTCCTTTCCCTGGCGCTGGCCTCGCTGCTCGTGATCCAGGGCGTGGGCATCTGGGGCGAACGGGAGGAGGCGGAGGCGGTGCGGTGGCGGCAGCATTCCGTAGAGGCTCTGCTGGCGATCAGTTCCATCCGGGAGTGCACGCGGCTCAATGAGGTCCGGTTCCGGGAATACCTGCTCAGTGGGGAAGAAGAGGCGGCTAATCGCGTGGGCGTGGGGCTGGCCGATTCGCGGAAGCGGCGCGCCTTTGCCCGTGATTTGATGCGGGACAATCCCGGGCAACTGAAGCAACTGGACCGGCTGGATGCCGCGCTGGCGCGCGTGGCCGGGACGTTGGTCCGGCTCGTGGACGCGCGTCGGGCGGAGGGGGCAGAAGCCGCGGGCAAGCTGGTTGCGGCGGCGGGCATACCCGCGATGAGCGAGGCGGCCGAAGGCATCCTGACCAAATTGGTGGAGGAAGAGGACCATTTGCTGGCTGAGCGCCAAGCACGGGCCAAGCGGCTCGCGTTGGTGACTTCCATCACGACCAAATCCGGCGGCTTGCTGACCCTGCTCTTCGGCGGCCTGGCCTGGCACACCTTGCGGCGGCATGCCCGGGCCCGGGAGGCGGCGGATGCGGAGAAGCTCGCGGCGGTCACCCAGTTTCGCGGGCTGATGGAGAGTTCGCCGGACGCCATCTGGATCAGCCAGCAGGACCGGGTGGTGTATGCCAACCCCGCTTTCGCGCGGCTGCTGGGTCATGCGTCGCCGGCGCATCTCATCGGGCGTTCGCCCTTTGAGTTCGTGCGGCCGGACTTTCATGAGCACACGCGCGGACGCGCCAAGGCTCTGGACGCCGGGCAACGCGTGGAAGCGGCGGAGATTGTGTATGTCCGTTCCAACGGGGTGCAGATCCCGGTGGAGGTCAGCGCGGTGCCCGCCATGTTCAACGGCCAGCCGTGCGCGCAGGTGATTGCGCGCGATCTCTCGGAGCGGAAGCGCGCCGAGCAGGCGTTGCGCGACAGCGAGGCACGGTATCGCACGTTGTTCAACTCGATCGACGAGGGTTTCTGCGTCATCGAGATGATTTTCGACGAGCAGGAGCAGCCGGCGGACTACCGCTTCATCGAGCTCAACCCCTCCTTCGAGAAGCAGACCGGAATGCGGGACGCGCTGGGCAAGCGCATGCTGGAACTGGCCCCCCTGCATGAGCAGCACTGGTTCGACACCTATGGCCGGATCGCCGTGACCGGGGAGGCCGTCCGGTTTCAAAATCGCGCGGAAGCGCTGGGCCGGTGGTATGACGTCTTCGCCTTCCGGTTTGGCGAGCCGAAGCTCCGGCAGGTGGCAATCCTGTTCAACGACATCACGGCGAGCAAGGCGGCGGCGGCGACCTTGCAGGCCAGCCAGGAGAACCTGGCGGTGACGCTCCAGTCCATCGGGGACGGCGTGCTGACGACGGACGCCGAGGGCCGGGTGACACGGCTGAACGCGGTGGCGGAGTCGCTGACGGGCTGGAAGCAGGCGGAGGCGGTCGGGCGTCCGGTGGCGGAAGTCTTCCGGCTCATCGCCGAGGGGAGCCGGGGGCCGGTGTTTCTGCCGGTGGCGGAGACGCTGGCCAAAGGGACGATTCACGGGCTGGCGAATCACACCATGCTGGTCGCGCGGGACGGGACGGAGCGGCCGATCGCGGACAGTTGTGCGCCCATCCGGAACGCCGAGGGGCGGGTGATCGGGGCGGTGCTCGTGTTCCGCGACGTGTCGGAGCAGCGGCGGGCGGAGCAGCTCCTGGCCAAGTCGATGCAGGAGATTCAGGACCTCTACAACCACGCGCCGTGCGGTTACCACTCCGTGGATACGGCAGGCGTGTTCGTGGCGGTGAACGACACGGAACTCGCATGGTTCGGCCGCACGCGGGAAGAACTCATCGGGAAGCGAACGCATCGCGATCTGGTCACGCCGGATACCCAGGCCGCCTACGACGAAGGTTTTGCCTGCTTCAAGCAACACGGGGAGGTGCGGGACCTGGAGTTCAAGATCGCCCGGCCGGATGGCACGGTGATGGACATGCTCCTGAACGCCACCGGGGTGCGGGACGCCTCCGGACGGCTGCTGCACAGCCGCTCGACGATGTTCGACATCACGCGGCGCAAGCAGGCGGAGGCGGCCTTGCGGGCGAGCGAGGACAACCTGCGGGTCACGCTGCAGTCCATTGGCGACGGCGTGCTGGTCACGGACGCCGCCGGCTGTGTCACGCGGATCAACCAGGTGGCGGAGACGCTCACCGGCTGGACGCAGGCGGAGGCCCAGGGGCGGCCCGTGGCGGAGGTCTTTCACATCGTGAACGAGGAGACGCGCCAGCCCGCGTTTCTGCCGGTGGCGGACACGCTGGCCAAGGGGACGATCCACGGGCTGGCCAATCACACCGTGCTCATCGCCCGTGACGGGCGGGAGCGGCCCATCGCGGACAGTTGCGCGCCCATCCGCCATGGCGAGCGGGTGCTGGGCGCGGTGCTGGTCTTCCGCGATGTGACCGAGGAGCAGGCGGCGGAGGTTGAACTGCGCCGCAGCCGGGCGGTGTTTCAAAATCTCTTCGAGTCGCTGCCCGGCCTGTTCCTCGTGCTCACCACGGAATTGCGGATCGCGGCAGTGAGCGACGCTTATCTGAACGCGACGATGACCCGGCGCGAGGAGATCATGGGCCGCGGGCTGTTCGATGTGTTTCCAGACAATCCCGGCGACGCTGGAGCCACGGGCACCACCAAACTCCGCGCCTCCCTCAACCGCGTGCTGCTGGAGGGTGTGACGGACACGATGGCCATCCAGAAATACGATGTGCAACGGCCCGATGGCACGTTCGAGGAGCGTTACTGGAGTCCGGTCAATTCGCCGGTGTTCGGCGCAGACCAGCGGATCGAATATGTCATCCACCGGGTCGAGGATGTGACGGCGTTCATGCGGCAGAAGCAGCAGCCCACGCCGGAGGAGACGGTGATGCTCACGCGCATGGAGCAGATGGAGGCGGAGATTTACCGCAGCGCACAGGCGGTGCAGTCGGCCAAGGAGGAGCTCGAACAGCGCGTGAAGGAGCGCACGGCGGAACTGGTGGCGACCAATCGCGAGCTGCTCGCGGAAATCTCCGCACGCGAGCAGTCGCAGCTCGCCCTGCGCGCGGCGGAGACGAAGTTCCGCACGCTCGTCGAGCAGTCACTGGTGGGCATTTATGTGATTCAGGATGGCCGGCTGCTCTATGTGAATCCGCGGCTGGAGGAGATTCTTGGTTACAGCGCGGAGGGGCTGACCAGCCGGCCCGTGCTGGATTTCATCCACGAGGCGGACCGTTCCCTCGCGCAGGAGAACTTCCGCCGCCGCCTCGAAGGGGAGGTGCAGAGCATCCACTACCAGCTCCGCATGACCCGGCAGGACGGGGCGGTCATTCATGTGGAGGTCCATGGTGCGCGCAGCGAGTTCAACGGGCGGCCGGCCATATTGGGCACGCTGCTGGACATCACGGAGCAGAAGCAGGCGGAACTGCGGCTGGGGGCCGAGCGGCAGTTGCTGCGCACGCTGATCGACCATCTGCCCAGCTACATCTTCGTCAAGGATGCGGCGGGGCGTTACCTGGTCAGCAACCTGCACCATACCCGGCTGCTCGGGGCCGAGACGGAGAGCCAGTTGCTCGGCCGGACCGTGTTCGATTTTTTCCCGCCCGAGATCGCGCGTGGTTTCATGACGGACGACGAACTTCTGCTTCAGAAGGGCGAGCCGGTGCTGGATCGCGAGGATCGTTATGAAGCAGGAGCCGCGCAAGGCTGGCACGCGGTGACCAAGGTCCCGCTGCGGGATGCGCAGGGGCAGGTCCTCGGCCTCATCGGCATCCGGCATGACATTTCAGCGCGCAAGCGGGCCGAGGAGGAGTTGAAGTTCTACACGGCCAGCCTGGAGCGGAGCAACCGCGAGCTGCAGGATTTCGCGTCCGTCGCCTCGCATGACTTGCAGGAGCCGCTGCGCAAGATCCAGGCTTTCAGTGACCGGCTCAAGGCGCGTTCCCAGGGCTTGGATGAGACGGGCCGTGACTACCTCGACCGGATGCAGAACGCCGCCGCGCGGATGCAGACCCTGGTGAACGATTTGCTGACCTTCTCACGCGTGACCACCCGCGCGCAGCCCTTTGTCCAGACCGACCTGGCGAAGGTTGCCAGCGAGGTGCTCACAGATTTGGAGACGCGGATCGAGCAGACCAAAGGGCGGGTCGAGGTGGCCGCCCTGCCGGTGATCGAGGCGGACGCCACCCAGATGCGGCAACTGCTCCAGAATCTGCTGGCCAATGCATTGAAGTTTCGCCGCGCAGACGAGCCTTCGGTCGTGAAAGTTTATTGCGAACGAGAAGGCGACGGGGTGCGGCTCTGTGTGGCGGACAACGGCATCGGCTTCGACGAGAAATATCTGGACCGGATCTTCACCATCTTCCAGCGCTTGCATGGTCGCGAAGAATACGAGGGGACCGGGGTGGGGCTGGCAGTCTGCCGGAAAATTGCGCACCGCCACGCGGGCAGCATCACCGCGCGGAGCCAGCCAGGCCAGGGCGCGACCTTCATCGTCACGCTGCCGGTGCGGCAGCTTCAGCCAGGTGCACCGATCTGACGGAAGTGCAGGGCGGGCTCGCCTGGTTGGGGCTCAGGAAGGCGTGACTCCGGGCACGAAAGGGACCCTGCCATCGACCTCCGCATTGCTGCCAACACTGCGCGCAAACTCCGGCGTGAAGAAGTGTTCCAGCGGCACCTTGAGGATTTTGCCAATGACGAATAGTTCGCACGCCTTCACAAAGCGCACCTGGGCCTCGATCTTGGCGAGCGTGCCGCGGGTGAGATTGATGCCGCGCACCTGGCACTGGGCGGCGAGCTGCTCCTGCGTGAGGCCGCGTTCATTGCGAAACCGCCGCAGCGCCGGGCCCACCACGTTGGCCATGGTGATCGCTTTGTTGAATGTCCGTTTCATTTTTGCGCCACCTGCGCGCGAGCCTGCCTGTCACTCAAATCCGAACCACGCTACCACAGCGGCTGTCCACCGGGTGCTCTCATTCAGAGCAATAACCGTTTGCCAACTTTGAACGGTGGGAGTAGTGTGCAAGCGTTTTAATCCAGAGATGGTTGTTTTGAACCAAAATAATTTTCCAAACTGTGTCCTGGCCTAGGTCTGAAAGGACCTGCTCAGGTCTCAGAACCACACGCGGCGGTCCGCGAATTCAACGGAGGCAGAATGAAGGAGCAACCGGTAAGAGTGCTGCTAGTGGAGGACGATGAGGATGACTTCGTCCTGACCCGCGATCTGCTCGCGAACAACGAGCGGACGCGCTTCCATGTGGGCTGGGCGTCCAGCTATGAAGCCGGGCGCGAGGCGCTGGGCCGTCAGGAGCACGAGGTCTGCCTCGTGGATTACCGGCTGGGCGAGCGCAACGGCCTCGAGCTGGTCCATGAGGCAAGCGAGTCAGGCTGCCAGATGCCCTTGATCCTGCTGACGGGGCAGGGTGGTTCGGATCTGGATCTGGAGGCCATGCTGGCCGGGGCCATGGATTATTTGGTGAAAGGCCAGATGGACGGCCCGGCTTTGGAGCGCGTCATCCGTTACGCCATCGAGCGCAAGCGGGCTCAGGAGAAAATTCGCGCCCAGGCCGAGCTGCTCGACAAGGCGCATGATGCCATCATCGTGCGCGACCTGGATCAGCGGATCATCTACTGGAACAAAGGGGCAGAACGGATGTATGGCTGGACCGTGGCGGAGGCCTGTGCCGCCGAGCCCGCCCGCCCGCCGGCGAAGGACGGCTCCGCCCAGTTCCAGGAAGCGAACCGGATCACATTGGAAAAAGGCGAGTGGCTGGGCGAACTGCGCCAGAACACCAAGGACGGCCGGGAGATCATCGTGTCGAGCAGCCGCACCCTGGTGTTCGATGAACGTGGCCGGCCCAAGGCCATTTTCGCGGTCAACACGGACATCACCGAGCGCAAGCAGCTCGAAGCCCAGTTCCTCCGCAGCCAGCGCATGGAGGCCATCGGCGCACTCGCTGGTGGCATCGCCCACGATCTCAACAACGCGCTTGCGCCGATCGTCATGGCCAGCGAGCTGCTGCGGATGATGAGCAAGGATGCTGAAACCAACCGCATCCTGACCACCATCCATGACAGCGCCCGGCGCGGGGCGGGCATGGTGCGGCAAATCCTCACCTTCGCCCGGGGCACGGAGGCCGAGCGCGGGGTGGTGCAGGTCCGGCATCTGGTCCGGGAAATCGTGGATCTCGCCCAGCACACCTTTGCCAAGTCCATTGACATTCGCATCGAGATTGGCCCGAACGTCTGGCCAATCGTCGGCCAGCCCACGCAACTGCACCAGATACTCCTGAACCTCTGCGTCAATGCCCGCGATGCCATGCCCACGGGCGGCACGCTCACCCTGGCCGCCAGCAACCTCCGCTTCGACACCATCCAGCCGGGCATGGCACCCGAAGCCCGGCCTGGCTCGTATGTGCTGCTGACCGTGGCGGACACCGGCACGGGCATGCCGCCGGAGGTGCGCGCGCGCATGTTCGACCCCTTCTTCACCACCAAGGCGCCTGACAAGGGCACCGGGCTCGGCTTGTCCACGGTCCGCAACATCGTGAAGGACCACGGTGGTTTCATCTTGGTGCACAGCGAGGTCGGCAAAGGCACGCGGTTTGAGATTTATCTTCCCGCCCAGGCGGAGGCGCAGGGCGGTCCTGCCGAAACGTCCGGACCGGCGTTGCCGATGGGCAAGGGCGAACTCATTCTGATAGTGGACGATGAGGCCGCCATCCGCAGCGTCGCCACCCAGACGTTGCAGACCTTCGGCTACAAGGTGCTGGGTGCCGCCGACGGTGCCCAGGCGGTGGCCATCTGTGCGCAGCATCTGACCGACCTCCAGTTGGTGATCACGGATATGAGCATGCCCATCATGGACGGCCCGGCAACCGTCCGGGCGATTCGCTCGCTGCTGCCCAAGGTCAGGGTCATCGCGGCCAGCGGATCAGAACTCCAGCCCGCCGGTGGTGAGCTGGACGCCATTGGCGCGCAGGCAGTGCTGCGCAAGCCGTTCAGTGCGGATGCGCTGGCCCGCGCGGTCCACGAGGTGCTGAAGCAGAAGGCCTGACCGGGCTGGTCATTTCGCCGGTGGCTTGGGGCGGAGAAAATCCCCCGCCTCCTTCTCGGCGTTGAACTCCTTGGCCAGTCCATAGGTGTCGCGCAGGTGCTGGAGCGCGTTGCCGGCGTAAGTCTTCCGGCTGGTCATCGGCAGGGTGACCGTCTCACGTTGGGCGTCCGTGCGACCAAAGCTGGCGTGCAGTTCGCCGTCGGCCTGCTGCATCACACCGCCCTGTTTCACGAATTCAGCGAAGAACCGTTTGAGCTGCGCGTCGTCGTTCATCAGCTTGTCGAACTCGGCCTTCGTCAGCGGAAACCGGAAGCGGATTTGCTGCCCGGTCAACGAGAAGAACGGCTCAGGTCGCGCCAGGGACTGGTTGATCAGCTCGCGTTCATTGGCCGTCTGTTTGTCCTTCATTTCCAACTCCAGCGCCTTGCGCATGGTCGCGTTTCCGGCCGCGAGCAGCTTGCTGACATTGCGGAGGGTCACGCGTTGCGTGCCGCAGGCCTGGCCTTTTTCGTTGAGGTAAAACTTCCCGTTCTCGACCTGGACATTGGCGATCAGCAACGTCAGCAGACTGGTCGTCGCCCGGCGGTAGGCTTCTTCGAGCGAATTGGTTTTGGGCAGGACTTCATCGGCGAGCTGCTTTAGAAGCAATTCCTGGTTCAACTCGAAC
This sequence comes from uncultured Klebsiella sp., assembly GCA_964578245.1. Taxonomy (GTDB): domain Bacteria; phylum Verrucomicrobiota; class Verrucomicrobiia; order Limisphaerales; family SXTU01; genus SXTU01. The sequence goes on from CAZOCL010000141.1 coordinate 8,324, forward strand.
GCCCAGTTCGCGAAGAAGAACGTCCGCTGCCCCTTCATGACCGAGGCGAGCTGCTCGCGTTCCTTGTCCGTCAACTGCTGCGGGTCCTCCGCGCCGAAGATGCCGTGATACGTCTGGTGGATGCGCAGCGTGTCGCTCGCCGCGTCGTGCTGGTAGGTCAGCGTCTGCCGCTCGAACTCGATGCAGCCCGCGAGCACGAGGCCCAGCGCGAGGAAGGGGAGAAGTCGCATGAGCATGTAGCAACTCTATCCGTCGCCAGCGGGCTTGCCAAGCGTGCGCCCAAGTTCGGAGTCCCGCCTTCGGGCGGCGAGGCGTTCGAGGGTCAAAGCTGCTGCGCGCGTCAGCGTATCATGCTCACCCGGTCCCGCCGCCTGAAGGCGGGACTCCGTGCCTATCTGCTTCCGCGGCGTTCCGGCATCAGCCACTGCTCGCCGTTCTGCGCCTGGAGGAATGCGAGCAGATCAAGCAGTTCATCCTTCGTCAGCCCCGCCGCCAGACCTTCCGGCATCACCGACACCGCCCCCGGCTTGATGCTGCGGATGTCACTGCGTGGGATGCGCTGCTCCAGCACTGCGTTGAGTTTCACCACCACCGAGCTGGCGTCTTCGCGCACGATGTTGCCGGTGACGACATCGTCCTTCGTCTCGACGCGCATCGGCTCGTAGCCGGGCACGAAGCTGGCGCTCGGGAAGACAATCGCTTCGAGGATGTCGCGCCCCGAGCGGATCGATCCGATGGCCGTCAGGTCCGGGCCCAAGGTGCCGCCTTCGCGCCCCACCGCATGGCAGGCGGAGCACTGGGATTTCTGGCTGTAGAAGACCGCGCGACCGCGTCCGACATCGCCGCCGGTGAGCAGCGGCTCCAGCTCCGCGAGACGCTTGATGCGCTCCGCCTGCCGTGCCTCGATGCGGCTGAACAGTGGCTGCGCCGCAGTGCGGACCGCCTCGGGATGGTTCGCGAGGAGTTCACCGAGCTGCGTGGCGCTGATGACTTCTTCGGCAGTTGGGTTTGCGCCGAGCGCGACCACGAGGGACTGGCCTACGGCCGCGTTCGAATTGCCACGATAGGCCTCGAGGATGGCGAGCAAGGCGACGCTGTCCGCCTTCGCCACCTGGTTGTTGGCCAGCAACGTCAACTGCTCATCACTCAGCCTGGCCTTGCCCAGCACCTGCGCGGCGGTGCTGCGGGACGGGTAGTCAGTGGCGGCAAGCGTCTCGCTGAGGAACGCGAAATGGTTCGTATCCAGGGGCGTGGTGCGGGGTGCCAGCGCGGCGATGGCTGCGAGGCGGATGCTGGTGGATTCGCGCTCCGTGCCGCTGAACCGGCGGAGCAGGGTGTCGAAGTCCGCGAGACCGCGCGTCCGCACCAGCGCGAGCGTGCGCTGGCGGAGGGTGTTGCTCTGGCCCTCCAGCAATGCGCGGATCACCTGGTTCCACGGCTCGGGAAACTTCTTCATCGGGCTGCGCTCCAGCACGTCGAGCAGGAACAACCGGTGGGCTTCTCCCGTGGCCGGATTGTTGAGCGCGGCGGCGATGAGGTTTTGCACCGGGGCATCCGCGGCAAAGTTTGTCAGCGTTTCCCGCAGCAGCTCCTCCTCGCCCGCGTCCCACTTCTCCGCTTTCAGACGTGACGCCAGATAGTCCCGCACACCCGCGCCCCAGTCCGGATGGCGGCCGAAGACCCACAGCGCGGTGCGGCGCAGCTCGGCGTCCTTGCTTCGCAGCAACGGCGTGACGTGCGCCATGGCGAGCTGGCAGGGCTCCATCTGCTCGAAGGCGATGAGCGCCGCCTTCGCACTGCGCGGAGCCATGGTCGGCAACTGCATGGTCGAGCCGCCGATGTTCTGGTTGGTCATGCGCGCGAAGTTCTGGATCAGCGCGTAGGTGATGGCGTGCTCCTCGAAGCGGTCAGTGGCCCGCGTGGCAGCCGTGATAAGCGGGCCGTTGCTCCGCTTGTCGCCGAGGCGACCGAGCGCCGTGGCGGCTTCACGGCGGGCAGGGGACTGGTCTTGCTGGAGGATCTTTTGGAGCGGCCCGAGCGCCTCCTTGTCGCCCGCGAGTCCGGCGGCCTGGGCGGCGGCGATGCGCACGTCCAGCGAGGCGTCCTCCAGCGCGGCGCGGATTTCGGCCTGGGCGTTTGTGGATCCGATGCGGAACAGCGTCCAGACGGCCGCGCTGCGGGCCTCGGCGTTCGTGGACTTGCGGCGGATGTCCGCGACCGGGACCACGGCGGCCTCGCGTTGCTTCACGAGCGATTCGACCGCGCGGCTGGCCACGAACGGGCGCGGGTCTTCCAGCAGTTTCGCGAGCGCGGCGGGCGGCTGCTTCCAGTTGAGCGAGTCGCCCCGCGGGTCATTCACCTTTCGCGAGCCTTCTTTCCGCACGCGGTAAACGCCGCCCTTGAATTCCGGCTTGCTGATGCGCGAGAGCGGGCACTGGTCCACATACCAGCCGCCGGTGTCCACCACGAGCAGGCTGCCGTCCGCATCCTCAAGCACGTCGCACGGGTGAAAATCCGGATCGCTGCTGACGAGGAAATCCGAATCCTCCGTGGTGAAGGTCGCACCATGCCGGGCCACGACGTGGCGCTGGACGCGGTGCGGGTTGAACTGCGCGCTGAAGAGATTGCCACGGAATTCCGGTCCGAAGCTGGTGCTCCGATAGCTCGCGAGGCCGGCTGGCGCGATGCGTGCGAACTTGGTCATCGGAGGCATGAGGTCGCCGGTGAGCTTGAACTCCGCCACGCTCTCGTGCCACTTGCTGTAAACTCCGCCATGGAGGAAGTGCATGAGCGCATCGCGCTGGCCATGCTGCGGATTCACGAAATAGGTCATCGTGCCGATCATCTCGCCCGCCGTGGTCCAGATGACTTCCACCGGGTTGTCGAAGCCGCCACCGGCGAAGGATTGAAGCTGCGTGCCGTCCGGGCGCACCCGCCAGATGCGCGAGGCGAGGCCTTTCAGGCTCGTGCCTTCCTTGGTGTGGATGTCAAAGCCGTGCCGGCCGTCGGTCAGATAGAGCCAGCCGTCCAGTCCTAGGAACGGCCCATGCAGGCTCGCGGTGCCGCGCACGTTCCAGCCGCTGAGCAGGATGGTGCGGGTGTCCGCCTGGCCGTCGCCGTCAATGTCATCGAAGCGCAGCAGTTCGGGCGGCGACGCGACGAAGAGCGAACCATTGTGCCACAGCACGCCCATAGGAATGCCCACGCGGTCCACGAAGCTCGTGCTCTTGTCGAACACGCCGTCGCCATCCGTGTCTTCCAGCATCCGGATACGACATTCGGGAGCCTGGGACATGGCGGCACCCTTGATGTTCTTCCCAGAGGATTCCGCGAGGAACAGGCGGCCCCGTTCATCCAGGGTGCCGAACATCGCATAAGGCGCGAGCTTGGGCCCCGCGGCGAGTTCGACCTTGAAGCCCTCGGGCACGCGGAGCGCGGCAAGGCCGGTGGCGGCAGGGGAGGTCGCGCCGTCGGCGGCCAGGCCGGCGAGGCCGAGCACCGTGTAAATCAGAAGGCGGGACAGGCAACACGCTGGTTTCACGGACCGAGGCTAGCAGAAACTTTCCTGGCCGCCAACGGGGAGGTTGCAGGCCACACCTTCACGCCCTTAACCGGATGGAGTTTGGAGAAACTTCTCAGCCCGGACTTCACTTCCCCGCCTTGGCCTCCGCCTCCGCGTTCGCCTTCTCCTCCTCGTGCGCTTTCGTCGCAAACGCGTTCTCCATCGTCTCCACCAGATTCTTCAGGCTCACCGGCTTGGGCAGGAACAGATAGCCGCCCGTGATGACGCCATCCGCCGCCTCCTTCTTCGTGATCGTGGCGGTTAGAAAGATCACCGGCACATCCTTGAAAAATGGGTCGGCCTTGAGCCGGCTGGCGATCTCGCCGCCGTCCATCCCGGGCATGATCACATCCAGCAGGATCAGGTCCGGCTTGAACTCGCGCGCCGTGGTCAGGGCATGCTGCGCCCGGTTTTCCTCGCACACGACGTAGCGTTTCATGTGCTCCAGATTGAGCCGGACCATGCGCGTGAAGGACGCTTCGTCGTCGATGATAAGGATGCGCTTTTGGTCCATGGCTAAGTCCTTTCCGTCCGCAAGGTGATGGTCACCCGCACTCCGCTGGGGTCCAAGTTTTGCAACAGGATGCTGCCTTCGTGCAGCTCGACAATCTTCCGGGACACCGTCAGTCCCATGCCCGTGCCCTTGCCGGTGGCCTTGGTCGTGAAGAACGGCTCGAACACGCGGGCCAGCTTGTCATCTGGAACGCCCGTGCCCGTGTCGTCGATCTCGGCGACGAGCACCCGCTCACCCGCGCGGAACTCATGTGGCTGCCGCGCGCCCGGACTGGGGCGGGCCTCTTCCGGCGTGAGCTTCTTGAGATAAGTGCGCACCGTCAGCGTGCCACCCTCAGGCATGGCGTGCGCGGCATTGGTCAGCACGTTTACGAATACCTGCTTGATCTTGGTGGCATCGACCAGCGAGGGCGGCAGGTTGTCGCACAGCTCGGTCACCACGCTGATGCCCGCGCTCTTCAACTCGTGCTTCACCATGTTGAGCGCGCTGCGCAGCAGGGTGTTCAAATCGCCTGGCCGCAGGTCCAGCTTCCCCGGGGTGGAGAAGTCCAGCAGGCCCATGATGATGCCATCCGCACGGTGCAGCGCATCCTGCATATCCCGCAGCACGGTGGCGGCCACTGCGTTTTCCGCCGCCGGCAACGTGCTGCTCAGGTAGTCCACACCCATGCGGATGACCGCGAGGGGGTTCTTCACCTCGTGCGCAATCCCGGCCGCCATCTGGCCGACCGACTGCATCTTCTCCATCTCGATGATCTGGAGCTGTGCTTCTTTAAACCGGCTGTGGGAGCGTTGCAGGTCCGCCAAAGTGCGCAGCAAATCCTCGCGGCTCCGCGCCAGGTCGGCGTGCGCCTTCTTAAGTTTCTCCTCGCCCCGCACCCGCGCCGTCACGTCCCAGAAGATGCCCTGCGTGCCGATGATCTTGCCGTGGGAATCGAAGACCGGAGATTTCACCACCTGCACGTATTCTTTCTCGCCGCCGGGCGGGGTGTGCTCCTCGACCGTCTCAAACAGCCGCCCGGCCGCCATGACCCGCTGGTCGTCCGCCTGATACTTCACCGCCAGCTCCGACGGGAAGAAGTCGAAGTCCGTGTGGTTGAGGATTTCCTGGACCGTCTTGCCCAGTTCCACACAGAATCGGCGGTTCGCAAAGGTGAACCGCCCCTGGACGTCCTTGCGGTAGATGTATTGCGGCAGGTTTTCCACCAGCGACTGGTAGAACGCCTCGGAGTCCCGCAGCGCCCGCTCCACGCGCTTGCGCTCGATGGCGTAGCGCACTGCCCGGTGCAGCAGCACCGCGTCCATCTGGCCCTTCACCAGATAGTCCTGCGCGCCGTTGTGCACTGCCGACTCTGCGACCTGCTCGTCGTCGAGCCCGCTCATCACGAGGATGGCCAGCTCGGGGTGCAGGGCTTGAAACTGGCCGAAGGTGTCCAGCCCCCGGCTGTCCGGCAGGAAGAGATCCAGCAACACCAAGTCGAAAGACGACTGCGACGCTGCGGCAATGCCTTCGCGCAGGTTCGGCGCATTGGTCAGATGGAACTCGTCTCCCAGCAAATCACGGATCAGGAGCGCGTCAGCGGGGCTGTCTTCAATCAGGAGCAGCCGCAGCGGAGCGGTGCCAGGGGTCGTCGCCGGGGGGGCCGGTTCGGACAAGTTTGAAGGGACTGCGTTCATGCCGTGCTCAACCGGGCCAGCGCCACCCGCTGGCCGGCGAGGGTGAGCGCGGTGACGCGCGACTCACAACCTCAACGGATTGCACGGGGGAACCATTGCTTGGACGAAGGGTAAGATGCGCAGGAGGCGCTTTCAATCGGAAACTCGGGCCGGGAAATAGATTCATGCGCGCCCGGCTTACGGCAGCGCCAGCAGCGCGTCCTGCTTCATCCAGCCGGTGCGCTGACCGCTGTCGCGCACCTGCCGCCAGTCATCCTTCGCATCCAGCACTTCCACTTCGATGCCATCGCGCAGGCTGAACGCCGGCTTGGATTCCGCCAGCGGACCGGGACGCACCGGAGCTTCCGACACCACCACCACGGCCAGCCGGGTCGTGGCCCGCTCCCAGTGGGCGGCTCCGAGGAGGCAGGTGAACAAGAACGCTGCTCCGCCCGCCGTCTTCGTCAGCCAGGCGAACGCCGCTCGCTTGGCCGGGAGCGCCTCGCCGAGTGCCAGCAGCAGGAACCACGCGGCCAGCCCGGTGCCCGCCAGCCAGGCCCACTCGGATTGCGTGTGCATGCGGAGCAGGTGGCGGCCCAGCGGCTCGTCCACCGTGGCTCCGAGACTGCGGCGCACAAACAGCAGATTGGCGCGTGCATCCGGGTCGCGCGGAGTGAGCCGCAGGGCCTGGTGATATTGGTAAATCGCGCGCCCCGGCTGCCCGCTTTTGAAACGTGCATTTCCCAGGTTGAAGTGCACGGCCGCCGTCGGGGCATTGGTCAGCAACTGCTCGTAGGTCATCGCCGCCTCGGCAAACTTCCCCTGCTCGAAGAGCTTGTTCGCCGCCTCGAACTCAACGACCGGCTCTGCGAAGGCCCCTTGTATGAACGCCATCAGGATGAGCCAGACCAACGTGAGCAACCAGCATGTGTTTCTCCCTCTCCCCCACTGGGGG
>CAZOCL010000142.1:0-14969 GCA_964578245.1 uncultured Klebsiella sp.
GTGTTTTCGGGCCACGAGAGTCTGGCCACAAAGAGGCACAGAAGGCGCAAAAGGGAGCGGAGGACTGATGCGGAGGAGCGCGGCCTTCAGGCCGCAGAAACGGGAGCACGCCCAGAAGTGGTTCAAGCACACCGTTTCAACCGCAGCCTTCTGCGGCGTGAACGCCGCGCTCCGGAGCAAGTGCTTCCGCCCGGTTTTCCCATTTGCACCTCCGCGCTTTTTGTGACCAATCCCGTTTTTGCGGTCTCAGGCCAGTAGCGCAGGCTTGGAGCTACTTTTCCCGGACCGCTTTTCGTAGCTGGACGGGACCTTCATTGACGGTCAACCAGAATCGTCCGGTAAGTTCCATCACGCTGGCGAACCGCTCAAAATCCACGGGTTTACGGATGTAGCTGTTCGCCCCTTGCTGGTAGCTGGTGCTGATGTCCTGCTCTTCACGCGAGGTGCTTAACACCACCACCGGGATGAACCTCGTTCCTGCGTTGGCGCGTAGACGGCGCAGGACTTCGAGCCCGTTAATTTTCGGCAGGTTCAAGTCGAGGAGGATGACTGCTGGGGGAGGGCAGGCTTCGCGGTCGGCGTAGGTGCCGGTGGCGAACAAGTAATCCAACGCCTCCGCACCATCACGGGCCACGGCCAGCTCGTGGTTGATGCCGGCCTTTCGCAGCGCGAGGCGTGTCAATTCCTCGTCATCAGGATTGTCCTCCACCAGAAGGATTAGGCGGTCGTTCATGTCAGATGAACCTAGCATGAAACCTAGGAAGGGAAGGAGAAATAGAAAGTCGCGCCCTGCCCGACCCGGCTTTCAGCCCAAACCCGGCCACCATGGCGATGAACGATGCGGTGCACGGTGGCGAGCCCGATCCCTGTGCCCGGGAACTCTCGTTGCGGGTGGAGCCGCTGGAAGGGCGCAAACAGCTTGTCGGCATAGGCCATGTCGAATCCTGCGCCGTCGTCACGCACGAAGAAGGCCGGCTTCCCGTCATGGACCAAACTGCCAACCTCGATGTGCGCAAGCGGCCGTCTGCCGGTAAACTTCCAGGCGTTCCCAAGCAGATTCACCAACACCACGCGGAGCAGCGCGGGGTCGGCACTGGGTTTGAGCCCTGGGGCGATGATAAACTCCGCTTCGCGTTGCGGTTGTGAGTCGCGGAGTTCTTGCGAAATCAGGCGGGCCTGGGCGCTCAGGTCCACCGGAATCCGGCGCATCTCGCTGCGCGTCACGCGGGCCAACTCGAGCAGGTCGTCGATGAGCTGCCCCATGCGCTGCGTGGCGGCGCGAATGCGCTGCAGATAGTCCCGCCCGGTTTCATCGAGCGCGCCGGCATACTCCTCCAGCAAGGTGCGGCTGAAGCCATCAATGCCGCGCAATGGTGATCGCAGGTCGTGGGAGACGGAGTAGCTGAAAGATTCCAGCTCCTTGTTCGCCGCCTCAAGCTGAGCAGTGCGTTCAATCACCCGTTGCTCCAGTTCGGCGTTCAATTCGTGGATCTTTTCCTCGGCGGCCCGGCGTTCGATCGTCGCCCAGCACCGTTCCACGACATCCTCCACGATGCTAACCTCTCCCGGCTGCCAGTCACGCGGGGTTGTCTGGTGCACGGCCATCAGGGCCCGCAGAACGCCATTCTTTACCAGCGGACAGGTGATGATGGCCTGAATGCCAATGGATTTGAACCTGTCGGCACCGTCTTGCGGGAGCAGTTCCACCGCCACATCACGGATAATCAGGGTCTGGCCAGCGGTGAGTGTGGCCACAGCCAGAGCGCCGAAGCTCGAAAGCTGATAGCGACCCACGGTGCTCGCACAGCCGTCGGTGTAATCGTGCAGGATGGTGAACTGTTCGCCATCGGGCTCCACATCCGCATAGGCGCACCGGGAGGCGCGCAGGTGTTCGCCCAGCATCCGGGCCATCACGGCCATGATCTGGGCCGGATCGGCGAGTGTCCGCGTCGCCTCGACCAGGTCATTCAGGAAGCGGAAGTGTTCCTCACTTTGACGCACCTCTGCCTCGGCCAGCTTGCGGGCCGTAATGTCCATGACGGCACCATGAAAGTGCTTCGCCCGGCCCGCCGAATCCCCTTCAACCCGCCCCCTAGCCTGCAGCCAGAGCAATTGACCGTCCGTTCGAACCCGATACTCGATATCATAGGAACCGCAGGACTGGATGGCGCGTGCCAGGGCAGCGGAGACGCCCGGCTGATCTTCCGACGCAACGGCCTCGAGGTAGGCCGCAGCCGGCAGGCCTTTGGCCGCCGCGTCTGGATCGATGGAGAAGGCACGGGCAGTAAACTCGTCCGCGACGAGCCGGTCACTGGCGAGGTCCCATGACCAGGTTCCGATGGCGCCGGCCGCCAAGGTCGAATTCAGCCGTGTCTGGGTGGCGCGCAGGGACGCTTCCATACGCTTCAATTCATCGACATCGGTATTCGTGCCGAACCACTGCACTACTCCGCCCTGGGCATCCTTCATCGGCTGGACACGAGTCAAAAAAGTGCGGAAACGTCCGTCTGCCGCGCGCAAGGGGAATTCCATCTCCAGCGGCTGCCCGGAAGCAATGGCAGCCTGCCACTGCGCCGTGACCTGCGGAAGCACCTCGGGATCATGCACGCTCTGCCAGCCCCAGCCTTCCATTTGCGCCGGCGTCGTGCCGGTGTATTCATACCAGCGCTGGTTATACCAGACAATGAACCCGTCCGCACGGGCGATCCAGGCAAGCTGCGGGATGGAATTCGCCATCGTCCGGAAGCGATCCTCGCTGTCCCTCATCGCCCGGGCCAGTTCCTTCCGCTCGGTGATGTCGCGCATCACGCTGAGCACACAGGATTCCTCGTTGAAGGTGATGAGGCGGGAGGAAAGGTTGAAGTTCAGCAACCGGCCGTCCGCCATGCAGAGCACCGTGTCGTAGTTCAGACATTCACCGTGCTGGTGCAGCATCTCCATGAAGGCACGCTGTTCCCCTTCCGTCTGCCAGGTCGCATACTCCCGGCTGGGTTTTCCAATGACCTCTTCTGGCGTGCTGCCCCACAAGCGGCAGAGCGCCTCGTTGGCGCGGATGACGGTGCGGTCCGACAACCGGGTGATGGCAACGCAATCCGGGCTCAGCCGGAACGCCTTGGAGAACAGCTCTTCGCTCTCGCGGAAAGCCGCTTCGGCCCGCTTGCGTTCGGTGATGTCGGCACGGATGGCGACGTATTGGCGAGGTTTTCCATCGTCGTTGAGGAAAGGGACGATGGTGGTGTCCACCCAGTAGAACGAACCGTCCTTGGCCCGGTTCTTGATTTCCCCTTTCCAGACTTTCCCGCGGGTGATGGTGCCCCACAACTCGCGGATAAACTCTTCTGAGTGATGGCCGGAGTTGATGAGCCGATGATCCTGGCCAAGCAGTTCCTCGCGGGAGTATTTGGAGATGGTGCAGAACTTGTCGTTGACGTAGGTGATCCGCCCCTGTGGGTCAGTGATGGCCACGATGGCGTGTTCGTCCAGCGCGGCCTTCAGATCGCCGATCTCTTTCAATGAGGCCGTCAGATCTTCTTCCGCCCGCTTGCGCTCAGTGATGTCGGCACGGATGGCGACGTATTGGCGAGGTTTGCCGTGTTCGTTCAGGAAAGGGACGATGGTGGTGTCCACCCAGTAGAACGAACCGTCTTTGGCCCGGTTCTTGATTTCACCTTTCCAGACTTTTCCGTGTGCGATGGTGGTCCAGAGTTCACGGATGAACTCCTTGGAATGGTGGCTGGAGTTGATGAGCCGATGATCCTGGCCAAGCAGTTCCTCGCGGGAGTATTTGGAGATGGTGCAGAACTTGTCGTTGACGTAGGTGATCCGTCCCTGCGGGTCGGTGATGGCCACGATGGCGTGTTCGTCCAGCGCGGCCTTTAAATCGCCGATTTCCTTCAGCGAGGCGGTTAGCTTTTCTTCCGCCCGTTTACGCTCCGTGATGTCGGCACGAATGGCAACGTATTGGCGTGGTTTGCCCTGGTCATTGAGGAATGGCACGATGGTGGTGTCCACCCAGTAGAATGAGCCATCTTTGGCCCGGTTCTTGATCTCCCCTTTCCAGACTTTCCCGCGGGTGATGGTGCCCCACAACTCGCGGATAAACTCTTCTGAGTGATGGCCGGAGTTGATGAGCCGATGATCCTGGCCAAGCAGTTCCTCGTGGGAGTATTGCGAGATCGTGCAAAACTTGTCGTTGACGTAGGTGATCCGCCCCTGGGGATCGGTGATGGCCACGATGGCGTGCTCGTCCAGCGCGGCCTTCAGATCGCCGATCTCCTTCAGCGAGGCCTTCAACTGCACCTCAGCCCGCGTCCGCTCGATTGATTCGTGATTTTCCGCAGGCGGAAGTTGGCGAGCGTCTGAGTTCATGGCACCTCGGGAATCGCCTGATCCGTCCACGGAGACGGTCGAGGCGGATTGAGGAACGACGGGACTCTTACGCGGATGCCGGCAAACCGCGAACTAAATTCCAATCGAAGCGCAGGTCGGCAGTGATCCGGCTGAAGCTCTCAAAGGCCACTGGCTTGGTGATGTAGTAGTTGCAGCCCAGCCGACGACACTCGGCGATGTCCCGGCTCTTTTCGGACGCCGTGAGCACCACCACTGGCAGAGTAAGCGTCCGGGCATCGCTCCGAATCACGCGCAGGACTTCCAGCCCGCTGAGCTTGGGCAGGTTCAGGTCCAGCAGCACCACGAGCCCTTGTTGCGGCGTCCAGGCCGTCGCGTAGGCGCCCCGGCGGAACATGAAATCCAGTGCGGCCGGACCATCGCGGACGATATGGACCCGGTTCTTCAGGCGCGCCGCCCGGAAGGCTTGCAACGTCAGTTCTTCATCATCGGGATTGTCTTCGACCAGCAGGATGTCCATGCCTCGACCTGATTCGGCTGGGGCAGCCTGCGGGCTGGGCGCGGGGCTCTCCGCAGGAAGGGCAAACAGCTCGGCGATGGGAGCCTGCAGGGCGCGAGCCAGCTTCTCGATGCTTTGCAGCGAGAGATTGCGGGCTCCTCGCTCAATGTCCGTGATGTAGGTCCGGTGCAGGCCCGCGCGCCAGGCGAGTTCTTCCTGCGTGATGCCAAGCTGGCGGCGACGTTCTTTGACCGCTACGGCGAAGGATGAACGCACGTCGTGGCCGGGTTGGCGGATTTGTTTGGTCACTACTTTTCCTTCGCATCCTACCACTGCGCCGCAACAGACTATGAGTGACAGGTTTGTCATAAGCTCATGTAGCAACGTAAGCCCGGGCGCGGTAACGGCAAGCGCTGTGGATGATGCCCGGCTCGGCGGGCCACAAAAAGCGCCTGGAACCAGGCGTCAGGGCTTGGCGAGACACACGGCGACAGCCGTGTTCAGCGATTCCTCGGAGATGGGCTTGGCAAGCACCTGCATGGCTCCGAAGTGGTGGGCCACGCTCAGGAAAAGCTGAGGATCGTTGAGGCCGCCGCCGGCCATGGCGATGATCTGCATGGCGGGATGTGCCTGGTGCAGTTCCGTGATCAAGTCCAGTCCCGCCCGGTCGGAGCCGGCCAGATTGATCAATACCGCGTCCACTTTTTGACGGTCATAGAGTTCCAGTGCCTCGCTGGCATTGCGGGCGCGCACGACACCGTGTCCAAGACGCACGAGGTTGTTGTGGTTCGAGTCGGCGAACTGGTCGGCTTCGCCAAGGAGGAGGATGGTTTTCAAAATGGCTGGTGATGTAGCTGTGAATCCGAGGCGTTCTCACCTGACAACCAGCCCGGTTCCCACGATGCGATATTGATCGAATTGGGTTGCTCCCGGTATGGGGTGTTTACCCAAGCATCGTCGCGATGCCTGTGGAGCAGGGGCGGCCGAGCGTATCACCTCAGCCCGGCGAGTTGGCGCCGGGCGAGATAGAGGTCCATGCGCGCGAGGATGAAATAGGCCCAGCGCTGCTTGAGCTGGCTCCAAAAACTCTGCGAAGCGTGCCAGTCCGCCCGGGTGATGCGCTTGCAGTGGGCGAGGTTCTCGGCGAAGAGCCGCCGGCCGCCCTCGGCCACGCGTTCGTTCCGCAGACGCAAGCTGAACTCGTAGTTAATGTGCAGGCTGCGCGTGTCCAGGTTCGCCGAGCCGACATAGGCGATGTCGTCAATCAGGAGCAGCTTGGCGTGGAGAATCTGCGGCTGATACTCGTAAAGCTCCACGCCTGCGGACAACAGCGCACGGTAGAGCCGGCGGCTTGCGTATTGCGCGAGCGGGACATCCGACTGGCCTGGGAGGATGATCTGCACCTGGCCGCCATTGCGCGCAACGGTCGTGAGCGCGCGGCGGAGCTTCCAAGTCGGGAGAAAATAGGCCGCCATGATCTGCACGCTGCGGGCATTCTTCAAATCAGTTCGGAGCGCGCGTTTGAGGGTGCTGAAGCCGCGCCCCGGACCGCTCATCAGCAGGTCGCCATCCGGGGCTGTGATGCGGGCGTGTGCACCCGTCCGCATCACGCGCATGAACGCCCGGTGTTTCAGCTCCGCGCGTGTAAACATCTTGTCGAAGGAATCCGCGAGCTGGATGGCCAGCGGCCCGGCGATGTGCAAGCCCACGTCGCACCAGCCGCGCTTCACTCCGTCGCCGACGTATTCCGGCGCGATGTTAAACCCGCCGACGATGGCAATGTGCTCGTCGCACACGAGGAGCTTGCGATGGTCGCGGAACATGAAGCCGCGATGCGTCTGCTCGTTGAACCGGCTAAACTCGCCACCGACCTTTCGCAGCGGCTCCCAGTAGCTGTCTGGAAGGTCTTGGGAACCCCAGGCATCCACGATCACATAAACCGGGACGCCGCGCTGGCGTGCCCGCACGAGCGCATCGAGAAACTGGTTGCCCGGATCGCCCGCACTGAAGATGTAAGTCTCCAGGCGCACGGAATGACGCGCCACGTCAATGGCGGCCAGCATCGTGGCAAAGGCCTCGTCGCCATTGCGAAGCCAGCGGAACGCGGTGTTATGGGTGGCGGCCATGGATTACCGGGCGGGAGAATAACAGCCTCAGGGGCCGGCTGGCCAGCGCGGGAAGCGGGTTTTGGCCCGGCTGGTTGACGGACGGACGAATACGTGACCTTGGGCCGGGCCAACTTTGACTTTCCAATTCCATCGCCGGTCACTAGCTTGGCGTCGAATCGTTGATGAAAACTCGCTTTGCCCTGCCTTTAGTCGCGTCACTCGCGCTCGCCGTCAATGCCACCGCCCAAGTGGACTTTGTGAAGGACATCCAGCCCATTCTGGAGGTCCACTGCACCAAATGCCACGGTGAAGACCAGAAGAAGGGCGGCTTGCGCCTGCACACGCTGGCGGATGCTTTGAAGGGTGGCGACAACGGGACCGCGCTGGTGCCGGGAAAATCGAAGGACAGCAATCTCTTCACGTCCACGACCCTCAAAGCGGATGACGATGGCTTCATGCCGCCGCCCAAGGAAGGGATCTTGCCGAAGGAGCAGCAGGCCAAGCTGCGCGAGTGGATTGACGCAGGGGCAAAGTGGCCGGCCGGGCTGAAACTGAGCGTCGTAAAGAAGGTTAATTTCGCAAAAGACATCCAGCCGATCTTCGAGTTCAACTGCGTAGCCTGTCACCGGGAAGGGCACGCGAAGGGTGAACTGCAGATGGAGACGCGAGATCAGACCTTCAAGGGCGGCGAGAATGGCACGGGCGTGGTGCCATTCCAGGCGGCGAAGAGCCCTGTCTACACTTCCATAACCCTGTCGTTGGACGACGAGAAGGTGATGCCGCCGAAGGCCAAGGACCGGCTGACCAAGGATGAAATCGAGCTGGTCCGGCTGTGGATCCAGCAGGGCGCGGTCTGGCCCGACGGCATTGTCCTCACGCAAAAGAAGAAGGAGGCAATGTCTGGTGCCAACGAAACCGAAACCGTGGCGGGAATCCACAAGTTCATCACCGAAACGCTCAAGGAGAAAACCGCCGCCGATATGAAGGCCTACACGAACACCGTGTCCGGCACCGAGGTCAGCTACTCGCTGGTGCCGATCCCGGCGGGCGAATTCATGATGGGCAGTTCGTCCGGTGAGAAGGGCCGCGAGGCCAACGAAGGACCGCAGCATCCCGTGAAGATTTCGCCCTTCTGGATGGGCCAGTTCGAGGTTACTTGGAACGAGTTCGAGCTGTTCATGTATGTGGACGCGGAGAAACGTTTCAAAGACCAGATCAAGATCGACACCGCACGGGAGAAGGTTTCTGACGCAGTCGCGCGTCCCACCAAACCCTACGTCGAAATGTCCTTCGGCATGGGCAAGGACAACTACCCCGCGATCAGCATGACCCAGCATGCGGCCAACAAGTATTGCGAATGGCTGTCCGCCAAGACCGGGCATTTCTACCGTCTGCCGACCGAGGCCGAGTGGGAATACGCCTGCCGCGCGGGCACCACGACAGCATATTCCTGGGGAGACAACCCGGCGGATGCCAAGCAATACGCATGGTTCGAAGCCAACAGCGACTTCAAGTATGCGAAGGTCGGTCGCAAGAAGCCCAATCCGTGGGGCCTCTACGACATGCACGGCAACGTGGCCGAGTGGTGTCTGGATCAATACGATCCCAACTACGACAAGGTGAAATCCGCCGTCTTGGACCCCTGGCTCAAGCAGACCTCGCCGTATCCACAGGTTGCGCGCGGTGGTTCCTGGGATGATGGCATCGCCAAGCTCCGCAGCGCCGCCCGCCGTGGCTCTGACAAGTCCTGGAAGCAGCAGGATCCCCAGCTCCCCAAGAGCATCTGGTATCTCACGGATGCGCAGTTCCTCGGCTTCCGTATCGTGCGCCCGCTGAAGGTGCCGAGCGCGGAGGAACTCTATCGCATCTGGAACAGCGGCCAGGAGAAGGAATAGGAAACCTCAAATTCCAAGTTCGAAGAAGCGTATCGGCAGATGGTTTTGATCGCCTACTCAATCAAACTGCTGGCCATCAGCTCGGGTTGCGACTCCAAATTCTAAAGGGCTTTGGAAATTGGGGCTTGGCTTGCGAATTGAAGCTTCACCCGAGGTCAATGCCGTGGTGCCTGCTCGTGGATTTTCTCGATCCGAACCACAATCCCGCGGCGTTCGACGTAGAGCATGTCAAACCAGCCGTCCAGGTCGGCGTCGCGCCGGATGGAAGCATCCCCGTTCGGCAGCCGAATGGTTTCATCGTCCACGATGCCATCCCGATTGCAGTCCACATGGGTCGTGTGGCCACGGTGCCAGGTGATCCCGGCCGGAGTGTCGCTGATCTTCTTCCAGCGGAGCTGGTCCCAGAGCACGACGAGGGCGACCAGCAGGAGCGCGTTCAGCACCCATAGGCCATGCACCGCGCGCGGGGAGAGGGGTTTCATTCCTTGCGGATCGCGGTCCAGGGCTTGCCGTCCGCACGGATGACGCCGCGATACATTCCGCCGGTATTGAACGGCATGGCCACGTTGCCCTTCACATCCAGCGCAATCACGCCGCCAAATCCACCGGCGGCCGTGAGCTTGCCCATCACCACTTCTTCCGCGGCATTGGTCAGCGCGACTCCCTGATACTCCATCTTGGCAGCGATGTCGTAGGCCACCACGCCACGCAGGAAGAATTCACCGTGACCGGTGCCGGAGACTGCGCACGTGAGATTGTTCGCATAGGTGCCCGCACCAATGATCGGGGAATCACCCACCCGGCCGAAGCGTTTGTTCACCATGCCGCCGGTGGAGGTGCCAGCAGCGAGGTTGCCGTGCTTATCCAACGCGACCGCACCGACTGTGCCAATGCTCTCCAAGGTGCTGGCCTGGGTCCGCTTCTCTCCCGCCTTGCGTTCTTTCTCCTGTCGCTGGATGCGCTCAAGCTGGAGCTTTCGGTGCTCGGTGATGAAGTATTCCGCCGGCATCAAGGTGAGGCCATGCTCTTTCGCCAGCACTTCTGCGCCCTCTCCGGTCAGCAGAACGTGGGGCGTCTGGTCCATGACGAGGCGGGCCAGATCAATTGGATTCTTCACATGCTTCACATCCGCGCACGCGCCGGCCTTGTGCGTCGCGCCGTCCATGATGGAAGCGTCCATGCCCACCGTGCCGTCAGCGGTCAGCACGGAGCCTTTGCCGGCGTTGAAAAGCGGGGAATCCTCCAAAATCTTGATGGCAGCGATGACCGCGTCCACGCTCTTGCCCCCGCGCGACAGCACGGAGTGTCCGACCAGCAAGGCGGCATCCAGCGTGGCCCGCGTCGCTTTCTCCTTCTCGGGGGTCAGATCCTCCTTGGGAATTAGTCCCGCGCCACCGTGGATAACGAGGACGAAATCGGCGGTGCGCTTTGCGGCAGGCTGTTTTTCCTGAGTGCGGGCTGAGGGTGTGGCCATAAGCAGGAGGAAGGTCGCAACCAGCAGAAGTGGGGCGTGCTGCGTGCTGCGTGTGGCGTGTTTAAAACCGGCGTTCGTGCGCCACAGCACGCAACACGCAACACGCAACACGGAGCTCCATTGCAGGAGCAAGCCACGGAGTTTGACGGCGCTTGCTTTCACCGCTTCCTCCTCCCCGTCTTAAACAGCTCCATCTGCGGCTCGCGGAAGAAGTCGTAATTCTTCAGGATGCGGATGAGCTGCAAGAGGTCGGATTTCTGGTAGTTGCGGTTCACCTCCACCTCCGCGATCAAATCCGCGAGCATGGTGTGGAACGAAATCACGGCATCGATGCCCTTCTCCCGCAGCACCGCGATGCTCTGCGCGCGCGCTTCCTCGCCGCTGGGCAGCGCAGGCACGACCAGCAGCTTGGTGAGCGGCCCCTCGCCGCCGAATGTCTTGGCGGCGTGCTCGAAGGCTGCCGGCTCCACGAAGCGGAAGATCTCCGGCGCGTTCGCGATCATCCCGGGACTGAAGGTTTCCGTGTGCCACCCCTTCACCACCACCAACGCGCGGGCAACGCCGTTGAGGTCCGCCGAACTGAGCACGAAGGGCAGGGGAGCGCCCGGCTCGAAGCGGGGATTCAAGGCATAGAAGTCAATCTCGTCATCCTCCCGGCGCGACGGCGCCACATACTTGCGTTGCTGCCGGACAAAGAAACCGTGCAGCTCGAAGTATTCGCGGACGATCGTTTCGGAAACTGCGCTCATGCGGGTTTGACGCAAAGATGCAAAGACGCAAAAGACAGAAAGGAGGGCGGTCTCATGCAGTTTCTTAGCGCCGTTGGGTCTTCGCGTCCACCGGTGGTTTCACCAAATCCAGTGCCCGCTGCACTGCCGCCGTCGGAACCTTCTGTCCCCACACGACCTTGCCAATGCGCTCGGCCAGGACAAACTTGATCTCACCGCCGCTGACTTTCTTGTCGAGCGTCATGGCCGCCAGAAGCCGGGTGCGCTGGCCGGCGTTCAGCTTGATGCTCACGGGCAGCCCAGCCGCCACGAACAGCGCACGAATGCGCTCCACGTCGCCCGCAGGAAGTCCGAGCCGTTCGGCGGATAAATGGGAAGCAGCGACTTGGCCGATAGAAATGGCTTCGCCGTGCAGGTAACGTCCGTAGGCCGTGATCGCCTCGATGGCGTGGCCTACGGTGTGACCGTAGTTGAGGATCGCCCGCAGTCCGCCTTCGGTCTCGTCTTGGGACACCACCTCCGCCTTGATCTCGCAAGAGCGCGCGACAATGTGGGCGAGGGCGTTCGCGTCCCGGCGAAGTATCTTCGCCATGTCCCGCTCCAGAAACGCAAACAGTTCGGTGTCGTAGATGATCCCGTATTTGATCACCTCCGCGAGGCCGGCGCGGAACTCGCGGTCCGGCAGCGTGCGGAACGTATCGAGGTCGCAGAGCACGAGGCGAGGCTGGTAGAACGCACCAACGAGGTTTTTGCCCGCGACCAGATTCACGCCCGTCTTGCCACCGACTGAACTATCCACGTGAGCAAGCAGGGTCGTGGGCACTTGCACGAAGGGGATGCCGCGCAGGTAACTCGCCGCTACGAAGCCCGCGAGATCGCCCACCACGCCGCCACCGAGCGCGACGATGAAAGACTTCCGCTCCAGCCGATGCTCGGCCAGTTGATTCAGGCAGGACTCGAACTGCTTGAGACGTTTTGCAGTCTCGCCCGCAGGGACGGTGACAAGGACGGCGTCGAATCCGGCACGCTTGAGACTGGCCAGCGCGGGCTTGGCGTAGCGGGCGGCGACGTTCGTGTCGGTGATGACGGCGCACTTCCGGCCAAGCTGGATCGCGGCGCAATCCGCGCCGAGGCCCGCGAGGAGGTTGCGGGCGATCTTGATGTCGTAACTGCGGGTCCCGAGGAACACCTTCACTGAACGCATGGTCAGGACAGGTTAGGGCGCAGGAGGAAGCCTGTCACCGCCGATTGTAGCGAAGGTAGGGCGAGACTCTGTCGAGCCGTCGAAACCACCGCAGGTGGTGCGAGCGCAGCGAGAATCTCGGCCAAAGACCGAGACGCTCGCTATCGCTCGCCTCGCTCCGCTCGGAATGGGGCTCGACGGAGTCTCGCCCTACCGAGCTCAGAGCGTCACTACCTTCTTCTGCAGGTGCGACTCCAGCGCGGCGGCGAAGATCTCGTGGCTCTGCACGGCTTCGTCGGGCGTGGCGCAGCCGAAGCGGCCTTTCAGGAAGCCGTTCCGCTCCGCAATGTAGGCGGCCCACATCTGGAGGAAGCAATCGGGGAAGCCCGTTTCGAAGATGCCGCCGGTGATGACGGGGAAGGGGACTTGATGACCGAGGTCCACGCGCTGCCAGACTTGTTCCTTGCCACGCGCGAAGGTCCACAGGCTCTTGGGCTCCGCCGTGCTGAAGCGGATGCCGCCGTCGGTGCCGAGCACTTCCACCCACCAGGTGTTCGTTGCGCCGGGGGCGAGGCGCTTCATCTCGAGGCGCATCGGGATGTCCGTCTGGCCGGCAATGTCCACCTCCGTGTGGAGCAGCGCGTTGTCCCAGGTGTCGCACTCGGCCATGCCGCCTTTGCCGTCAGGCCGCTGGGTGTAAATCTTCTGGAGCTGCGCGTAGACGCGCTTGGGTTTCCAGCCGAGGCGCAGCGGCACATGGGCCACATGCATCCCAAGGTCGCCCATCACGCCGATCTCGCCGCAGAACTTGTTCTGCCGCTTCCAGTTGATCGCCTTTGTGGGATCGAGGTCGCTCGCATGCCAGAAGCAGGAGCGGATTTCGAGAATCTTACCGAGCTTGGCTAGAGCCTCGCCGGAGCACGCGGCGATGACGCGCTGAGTGCAGGGTAGGAAAGGAAACTCCGAGCTGCACCGCACGAACCGGCCCGACTTCGCCGCCGCGTCGCGGATGACCTTGGCCGCGCGCAGGTCAATGCCGAAGGGTTTTTCCGCGAGCAGGTCCTTCCCCGCCGCGAGCACGTCGAGGTAGAGCGACTCGTGGAGGTTGTGCGGCACGGCCACATAGACCACGTCCACGTCGGGAGAAGCGAGGAGCTCGCGGTGGTTCTTGGTGATCTGCTTCACCGTGGGCACCTTGCGGAACCAGTCCAGCAGCTTGTCCTGGAGGTCGCACACGGCGACCAGTTCGGCACGCGCGGGAAAATCCTCCAGCACGAACCATCGCCCGAAGGCGCTCGCCGCCTCGCGTCCCATCAACCCGCCGCCAATGATGCCAATGCGCACTGTGTCATTCATGTTGTGGGGATAGGGAAGGAGACAGCGGGGAGATTGGCAATACAAACCCGGTGAAGATCAGCGGGCGGCCAGGAAATGTTTCAGGCTCAAGCTGCGTGTCATTGCTCAAAGACCCGAAACCGCTCATTCGGTTCTTGGGGAGGGTTCCGGAGGCTGGGCCGGCTTCGGTTTGAAGAAGGGATACAAGCTCGGGGCCAGTGAACTTTCCCCGCCAGCGACTTGGGCTTCTGCCTGCGGATTCTCACTGTCGAACCGATAGGCCCCAATCAAGATCCGGTCATACAGAATGCTGCCGCGCGTCGCGATCGCCAGACGTTGGATGCGCTTGAGTTGGGCTGCATCAAGCACCTTGGCCGCCGTCGCATAAGCGAGGGAAGCGATAGCCTCCTTGGCTGGGCCGGTGTAATGCTTCAGTTCAGGCACATGAATCAGGAAGGCGCAGGAGTCCTCGTTCAACTGACAAAAAACAAGGAATTCCCCTTTGGTCATCATCTTCACATCAATCGAGTTCGTGTTGCCGCCGTGGAACTCGGTCTCGCGAATCACCTTCATCTCCCGGGAAAGCCGCTCTGCGAGGGCCTGGGCCTCAGGCGTGTTGCCATGGGTGAAGCCCCGGCTGCTGCCGACGATGAGCTTCGCGGCCTGAAACAGCTCCTCCGCCCCAGGTTCCCGGCGCATGGGATGATCCTTCATATAGCGGGCAAGTTGAACCAGTCGAAAGCCTATGAAGGCGACAAAGAGGATCACGAACCCGACCAGCACGCGTCCAGCAAGGGGCCACTTTGACTTTGCGGGCTTGTTGCCCGGCGGCGGCGGAAGCGGAGGAGGAGGAGGAGGAGGTGGTGGGTTCATCGGTAGAGCGAAGGAGGTGGGTAAGATATTTTTGATCCGCACCCTAGAAGCAAGGGCGAAAACTAGGTCAGCGCAACCTGAAGGTTGCGACTACGGTTCGATGCGCGTTCCCGCGTTGCGTCGCGCGGGATTTTCGGCACTGTTGCCGCACGCATGAAAGCTGAGTTTGTATTGCTCGTCGGGGTCGCCGCCAGTGGGTTGCTGGGGTGCGTCGCGCACCAGACGACTTCGCCCACGCCCACCCGCATGATGACCACCCGCCTTGGCTATCCCGAAACCGTGAAGCAGGAAGTCGTGGACGATTATCACGGTTTGAAGGTGTCCGATCCGTATCGCTGGCTGGAGGATGACAACGCGGCGGAGACCAAGGCGTGGGTGATCGCAGAGAACAAGGTGACCTCCCATTATCTCGACCAGATCCCGGAGCGCGCGCGGCTCAAGGAGCGGCTTACGAAGCTCTGGAACTTCGAGCGCTATGGCATCCCCTTCAAGCAGGGCGGGCGCTACTTCTACTCGAAGAACGACGG
>CAZOCL010000143.1:0-14946 GCA_964578245.1 uncultured Klebsiella sp.
ACATTTCTCCCACTCCCAGCGTAAGGGGGCCGGGGTGAGAATTCGCGGAACCAAAGCATCGTGCGTTGAACCCCTAAACCACGGCGGACGAGAGGGAATATGGGCAGGAAAATTAAGGGCAGGAAGATTTCCTCTTCCAATTTTCCTGCCCCTAATTTTCCTGCCAAAACTTCGGTGCATGGGAGGAAGAATGGCGGCTCATTCCAATCCAGCCGACGAATCGAAAGAACGTCTCCGCCTACTTCTTCTTCCCCTTGCCCTTCGGCTCCGCCACCGGTGCCGGCGCAGCCTTCGGCGCTCCACCCGCCCGCTGCTCCAGATTCGCCCGCGCCTCATCCAGCGTGATCTTCGTCGTCAGCGGCCAGCCCAGCGTGTCGCCATTCGGCTTGAAGCCCCCGCCGTCCACGTCCGCCCAGATCGGATTGTGATAGGCGATGGGCTTGAGCTTGGCCTGCGCGCTCGTCCCATAGCCGGTCTTGAGATCGAAGTTCTCGCCCGCCGCCACCACGATGAGATGCGCGTCTTCGGAGAGCGGCACGTCAATCACGCGATCAAACTTCACCACCCCGTTCGCGAACCAGTCCGGGTGCGAGGCGCGGGTGAAGTTCAGCTTCGGCTCGGCCCGCCCGTTCACCAGCACCTGCACGCGGTCTATGTCAATCCAGTCGGTGCATTGCACGCGCACCTTGAGTTTCACGCCGCCGGTCGCGCGCACCGTGCCGCCGGGCAGCGTGCCGTCCTCGGTCTGCACCTGGAGGAACGGTCCCGTGGTCAGGTAGCTGCGGCCTTCCTTCGCATGCCGCACGTTCTCGCGCCAGTCAACCTTCGCCGGCTCGTCGCTCGCGCTGGGCATATACATGCGCCAGCCGCCGACCCCGTTGCCATAGATCGAATGCGCGTCACACACCGCCATGCCCACGTAGCGATGGCCTTTGTTCAGCAATTGCAGCCAGACAAACTCCCGCTGGTAGCGCACCGCGTCGCGTCCAGTTTTTGTGTCCTTCGCCACGGTGTAGGGCGCGCCGCTGAGGATGCTGCTCGCGCTGTAGTTTTCCGTCTCCACGCCATCAATCATCAGCGGCAGCCCGATGAACCCGCCGTCCGCGCGCCCGTCGCCGTCGCGGTCCGTGAAGTTCGCGACCATGTCCGGGTGGTTGATCTGAATCCAACGCGCCGGCTCGGGCTTCTGGAAGTCGCGCAGCGTCGCCGCCGTGATGCGCGGATCGGCGTTCCAGACCGGTGCGCCGTTGTCCTGCGTGAACGGCACCGGCTCAAAGGGGAACGAGTTGAAATGCGCCGCGCTCCCGGTGAGTTCGATGCCCGACACGGTCTGCAAGAAGTTCGTCAGCCCCAGCCGGACGATGTGCGGCCGCCAGTCATAGAAGCGGTTGTGCTCCGTGGTCGGCGCGAACTCGACGCCCTCGGCGGCGAGGTTGATGAGCCGGTCGTCGGTGCCGCAGGTGTTGTCGCCGCTGGGCGTGGAGTGGTTGTGATAGTCCGCGCTCACCCAGCCGCGCGTGTCCACGAGCCGCTTCAAGACGCCCTTCACCGTCGCCGTCTGGCCGGCGGTGAGCTTCACCGTCTGCCGCAGGTGGCCGAACTCGATGCCGCGCGTGACGATGACTTCATAATCGCCCGGCGGCAACGGCTGGCGGAACTGGCCGTTCGCCGAGTGATACTGGTCCACGCAACCAGCGGCACGGTTCTGCGGCCCGAGGTTGGGCACCTTCGTGCCATTCGCACCGATGAACTGGGCTTTGCAGGGAATGGGCTTCCCATCCTCACCGCGGATGTCAAAGGCGATGCCGGACTGCGGGCCGAGCGGTTTGATCATGAAGTAAGATTTCTTTTCACTCCCAGGGGCAGCCACAGATATCAACCCGAGCACACTCGTGCGGCCCAAGTCACTAATTTCGATTTCGTGCTCCCCGACCGGAAGCCATAGACCGACATCACCCTGAGCATTTGGATAATCGGCGAGTCTGTTGGTTGATGCTGGATTGGTAAGCGAAACCACAGTGATGCGTGCGGAAGGCACAGGATTGCCAGCAGTGTCTTTGATGCGTCCGCCGACGACTTCGCCCTTCTCACCCTGAAACTGTTTCACCACGCCGACCGCCTGCAACGGCGACGTGCCCACCGCGACGAACCGTGCGAAGGAGATTTCCTGGCCGGGCTTGAGTTCCAGTTCCGTGGGCGGCGCTTTCATGCCATCCCGCTCCACCCACGCCCGCGCGTAGCCCGCCTTGTCCGCCGGGTCCACGGCGTCGGCCCAGGCGATGTCGCCGGTCGTGCCCATGCTGGTGAACGTCACCCAGCGGTCGTCCACGGTGCCCTTGCGCACGTCCTTGCCAGCGTTGCGATAGGTGGTCACCACGAACACGCCCTGCCAGCCATCGCGCAGGTGATACTCATGGCGCTTGTATAGCCCGCCGTTGTTCGGCGAGGTCACGACCGTTTCGATGACCGCTTCGCCGTCGCTGCCGTCCTTCACCACGCGCACCCAGGAGACCGGCCCCTGCTGGCCGCTGGGCGAGAAGCAGGTGAGCTGGTCGTTGTTCGCGCCCCGCAGCGTGAGGTCGTAGAGGCAGCCAGGCGACATGCCGTTGGTGCCGTAAAACGTGCTCATGTTTGCGCGCCGCAGCGGCAAGTTCGCCGAGATCACCGCCTCCACCTTGTCATTGCGCAGCACAAAGTCCCCGATGATCCCATCCGCCTCCTTGCCCCCCGGAAGCTGGTCCTTGTTGTCCGGCCCGATCTCAAACGCCTCCGGCGCAGCGAGCAGCGGCCAGGCCAGGACCGCATTCAGGGTGAGCAAGGCAAGTGTTTCGGCCAGACGACGGCGTGCAACATGGAACATAAGGCGCATGATGGGAGCCTTTGACTCCCGAGGCAACCCGCGCCTTCGACCATCAACCTTCCAGCACTCGATTCGTATCCATCGGTGTCCATTCGTAGTTTCCTCAATTGGCTTCGTTTTGCATCGTTCTGACCTCATATTTCTGACCCTCTTCTCTCCCGGCAAGCGGTGCCACCCCGATTGGCTTCGTTTCGCAAAATAGTGCCTATCACTCCTCTCAGTCCCATCCCGCTCCACCCTCCCATGTCGAGTCCTTCGCGGAGCGCCGCTCTCCGACCCGGCGCGCTTCCAATTGGCTTCGTTTTGTAAAAACCCCATCCCGGTCCCTGCCCTTGAATTCGTGTCCATTCGTGGTTTCCGTATCCCCCGCACACACCTTCCAATTGGCTTCGTTTCGCAAAAGCACCGTGGTTCGACATTCCAATGTCGGGTCCTCCGCAGAGCGCCGGTCTCCGACACGGCGCGCTTCCAATTGGCTTCGTTTTGTAAAAACCCCATCCCGGTCCCTGCCCTTGAATTCGTGTCTATTCGTGTCCATTCGTGGTTTCCCCATTTGGCTTCGTTTCGCATTTTTCTGACCTCATCTTTCTGACCCTCTTCTCTCCCGGCGAACGGTGCCACGCCCAATGGCTTCGTTCGGCAAAATACATTCCCTCACTCCCCCCCTGTCCCATCCCACCCTCTGCGCCCGTCCCGCCTCTGCGGTGTCATCCCCGCCGCCGCTCATTCGTGTCCATTCGTGGTTTCCGCATCTAAAATCCACCCGCCCACCCTCGCACCGCCACCACTCCCCCGCTATTGCGTGGCGCAAATGCACCTCCCCATTTCCCCGTAGCACTTTTGGCTAGATTGGCCGCGCGCCCGCGCTTAACGTCGCGACCAGCAACCAACCTGACGCACGTTATGGCTGAATTCTCCTTCAACTGCCCCTTCTGCAACCTCGAACTCAGCATCGATGAATCCGGCGTCGGCCAGGAGATCGAGTGTCCCGGCTGTAAAGAAGTCCTCATCATCCCCGCACCCGGCGGTGGCGCCGGCCCGGTCGCCGAGGAGGAGGAGCGCCCCGCCGTCATTCCTCAGGGCAGCTTCCCTGAGGCCAAGATCATCAAGAACGCCTCCAAGTCGCTCGACGTCGCCGCCAAGACCGTCAAGAAGCTGCGCGTCAAATCCTTCCGGCACCACGAGCACGTAAAGGATGGCAAGGACTCTTTTGATGACGCCGTATCCAACTTCATCGGCCAGCACGCCGAGGACGACATCGTCAGCCTCACCGGCATCCAATACACCCACCACCTCAAGGCGAAGGACGCCGAGGGCAAGGAATCCTCCACGCCCATCACGGAATACGGCGTGCTCGTCCATTACAAGGCCTGAGCGGAGGGGTGTGAACCACTGACCTGCACTAACCGGCACTAATGAAGACGGAGAATTGAAGCGAAAGTTTTCTCGGATTAGTGCCAGTGAGTGTCCATTAGTGGTTCAATTCTGGTTCAGCCCATGTCCAAGCCCGTCCCCAAACCCATCGCTCCCGGCGAACTCCTCGACCTCGCGCGAGCCGTCCTCAAGGCTGATCGCTTCCCCGTTCTCGCCAGCATGGATGGCGACCAGCCCCGGGCCCGCCCCGTGTCCCCCGTCCGCACCGATGGGTTCACCGTCTTCGTCGCGAACCTCCGCTTCTACCACAAGACCGGCGAGATCGCCGCGAACCCCAAGGTCGAACTCTGCTACATGGATGACGCCCACAATCAGGTGCGGCTCACCGGCCTCGCGGAGATCGTCACCGAGCGCCCGCTGCTCCAGGAAATCTGGGACGCCAACCCGCTCATGCGCCAGTTCCTCGGCTCCCTGGACAACCCGCAGCTCATCGTCTATCGCATCCGCCCCGTGCAAGTCCGCTACATGCAGGAATGGGCGCTGGAGTATCACACCGTTCCCCTGTCGTAGGTAGGAGACGACGTGAGGAGTCTCACTTCTTTTCAGGAATTGGCGCGGGAATAGTGTCCTTGGTCTGACCGTTGCGGTCTGGCACCGCAAGTCTTCCAAAGTTCACCTTGCAGCCCAGATTACCCCGCTCCCGCCAGCCCACATAGAACCGGCAAACCTTCCCATTGAACGAAACAAACGGCAGCCGCACCCACCGGTGCCGCGTCACCGCCCAGTTCCACCCGCCCTCTGGCGCAAACACCGCCTCCGGAAACCGCCCCGTCCGCGTGAACGGCTTGTCCGCCACACCGACCACATAAAAGCTGAAATTGTGGATCGGATTCCGCAGTTGCCACAGCCACCGACGATTCGCCGAACCCGGCCGATACCAATCCGGCGGCTCCGGATCATCCACATTCCCAAACCACCAGACCGGATTCCACTTCTGCATCACCTTCGCCGGCACCCCATCGCCGGTAGGGTGAGACTCCGTCGAACCCCATCTGCCGACGGAGTCGGCGCGAGCGAAGCGAGCATCTCGGTCATCGCGTTCACCCGAGACGCCCCCTGCCGCCAAGTCTTCTCCCTCTCCCCCATCGGGGAAGAGGGCTGGCCTGTCCTCCGTAGCACTACTGCGGAGGATGGAGGTGAGGGGGCGGGCCACTTGCGCAGACGAACGCTCCCTCCCTACCGTTCCACACCCCACTCCAAGGCAAAGCACCACCACCGCCATGCAGCCCCATCCGTTCATGCCCCAATCTGCCACAAATCCCGTCCCGCGCTCACACCTTTGTCCCGCCCAGCGCCAGCAGCCTCGCAAACTGCTCCTTCGTCAGCGGCGACACCGACAACCGCGACTGCCGCACCAGCGGCATCCCCTTCAGCGTCTCGTCGCCCTTGATCGCTTCGAGCGACACCGGCTTCACCAGCGCCTTCACCGGCGCAAGGTCCACACACGACCACTCGCCTTCCTTGGCAGTAGCATCGGGATACGCCTCCTTCGTCACCTTCGCCAGGCCGACGACCTGTTTGTCCGTCACGCTGTGATAAAAGCACACGAGATCCCCACGCTTCATCGCACGCAGATTCAGCCGCGCCGCGAAGTTCCGCACCCCCGTCCACGCCGTGCCGCCGTCCTTCACAAACTTGTCCCACGAATAGGCCTCCGATTCCGATTTCACGAGCCAGTAATTCATGGCGCAAGCATGAGCAGACCCGCCCGCCAAGTCCAGACGCCTGACGTAGCGCCGGCCTCCGGCCGGCCGTGCCGCAAGCGTCCCGCTTGCCCGGCGGGACCAGGCAAGGAGCGGCCACAGCCTTCCTCCAAGATGGACACCCCTCCCCCGGCCAGTTAATTTCATCCCGACCATGAAAGCCCTGCGCGCCTTCGCCGTTCTCTTGTTCGTTTCTCTGGCCTTCGCCGGAACCACCTCCGCCGCCCCGCGCCTCCCCAACGTCATCGTCATCTTCTGCGACGACATGGGCTACGCCGACATCGGCCCCTTCGGCTGCAAGGCCTACACCACCCCGCACCTCGACCGCATGGCGCGCGAGGGCCGCAAGTTCACCAACTTCCACGTCTCGCAGGCCGTGTGCTCCGCCTCGCGCGCGGCCCTGCTCACCGGCTGTTACAACAACCGCATCGGCATCCACGGCGCGCTCGGCCCCGGGGCGCGCATCGGCATCAGCGCCAGCGAGATGACCATGGCCGAGCTGTTCAAGCAAAAGGGCTACGCAACTGGCATGGCTGGCAAGTGGCACCTCGGTCACCAGCCACCGTTCCTCCCCGTGCGCCACGGCTTCGACGAATACCTCGGCCTCCCCTACTCCAACGACATGTGGCCGCACCATCCCGAAGCCAAGAAGGGCACCTACCCCAAGCTGCCCCTCTTCGAAGGCGACCAGATCAAAGACCCCGACATCACGCCCGAGAAGCAGCCCAACCTCACCACCTGGTATGCCGAGCGCGCCGTGCAGTTCATCGAGCGCAACAAGGACCGCCCGTTCTTCTTCTACCTCGCCCACAACATGCCGCACGTTCCGCTCTTCGTGAGCGACAAGTTCAAGGGCAAGTCCGGCGCGGGCCTCTTCGGCGATGTCATCCAGGAGATCGACTGGTCCGTCGGTCAGGTGCTCGACGCCTTGAAGAAGCACGGTCTCGATGACCACACCCTGGTAGTCTTCACCAGTGACAACGGCCCGTGGCTGAGCTACGGCAACCACGCGGGCAGTGCCGGCCCCTTGCGCGAAGGCAAGGGCACCGCGTGGGAAGGCGGCACGCGCGTCCCCTGCCTCATGCGCTGGCCCGGCCAGCTCCCCGCCGGCACCAGCAGCGCGGACATGCTGATGACCATTGATCTGCTCCCCACTTTCGCCAAACTCATCGGCGCGAAACTTCCCGACCACAAGATCGACGGCCTCGACGTCTGGCCGCTCCTCGCCGGTCAGCCCGGTGCGAAGAACCCGCACGATTGCTACTACAGCTACTACGCGAACAACGAACTGCAGGCGATGTTCTCCTCGGACGGTCGTTGGAAGCTCCAGCTCCCGCACGAGTTCCGCACCCTCGCCGGCCGCCTTGGCGGCAAGGACGGCATCCCCGCGAAATACGAGAACGCCAGGCTCGCGGAACCGCAGCTCTACGACCTCCAGAATGACATCGGCGAAAAGACCGACGTCGCCTCCTCCAATCCGGCGGTCGTCCAGCGCCTGCTCGCCCTCGCCGAACAAGCTCGCGCCGACCTCGGCGACTCCCTCACCCAGCGCAAAGGCACCGGCGTCCGCGAACCCGGCCGCATGACGGATGCGAAATGAAGCCAACTGAATCCCCCTTTCACCACTTCGCACACCACGACCTCTCCTCCCTCTCCCTTCATCGGATGAGGGGAGAGGGCCGGGGTGAGGGGTGTGCCGCGTCGGCATTGGTGACCACATCCTTAATCCGCCCCGCCAAAAGCGAGCGCCGCCTGCCAAGCCCTTCGAACACCCGGACGCTTCATCCACTCCGCACGCAGACTGCGGTTCCCCTCTCCCTGCGGGAGAGGGCCGGGGTGAGGGAGGACGGCAACGAAGTCCCGCCGTATCCGTTCCTAGGAAAACAGTCGCTTTGAATTTTCTTCGCACCCAGCCCGCTATCCCCAATTTGAACTGACTCATCACACCCCCATGAAAGCATTGCTTCCCACCTTCGCTCTCCTCCTCACCCTCACCACCCTCGCCCCCGCCGCCGACACCAAGCCCCTCAAAGTCCTCATGGTCACCGGCGGCTGCTGCCATGACTACGAGCACCAGAAGAAGATCCTCTCCGACGGCATCTCCGCCCGCGCCAACGTCGAGTGGACCATCATCCACGAAGGCGGCGACTCCCGCACCTACCAGGTCGGCATCTACGCGAAGGACGACTGGGCCAGGGGCTTCGATGTCATCGTCCACAACGAATGCTTTGGCGCGGTGACGGACGTCGCCTTCGTCGAGCGCATCGCCAAGGCCCACGCGGCCGGCGTGCCGGCGGTGATGCTCCACTGCTCCACCCACAGTTACCGCGCCGCCGCCACCGACGAGTGGCGCAAGACCGTCGGCCAGACCTCCATGAGCCACGAGAAGAACCGCGACCTCTTCGTGAAAAACCTCAAGCCCGAGCATCCCGTGATGAAAGGCTTTCCCAAGGAATGGACCAGCCCCAAGGACGAACTCTACAAGAACGAGAAACTCTGGCCGAACTTCGTCCCTCTCGCGCAGGCCTACGGCGAGGACACCAAGAAGGACCACGTCGTCATCTGGGTGAACACCCACGGCGACGGCCGGGTCTTCGGCACCACGCTGGGCCACGGCAACCACACCATGGCCGACCCCGTCTATCTCGACCTCGTCACCCGCGGCCTCCTCTGGGCCTGCGGCAAGCTCGACGACACCGGCAAGCCCCATCCCGGCTACGGCCCGGTGAAGAAGTAAGGCGGACACGAGTGTCCGCCCTGCCTTACGGTAATTGAACGGCAGCCTCCAGCGCCTTCCCCGCACGGGTTGCGCCTCGAACCCGCAGCCCTCCGCACGCCCAACCGAAAGCGGCGCGTTTCACCGCCGCTTTTCGGAACACCCGACCACCTCCACGCCCCGGCGGGAAGCGCTAGCGGACTGGCACCTTTCCTCCTTAGCAAACCACTGTGGAGGATGGACACTCCAAGACCTCGCAGGCGCCTATGAAGCTGAAGTTGCTGACCGACACACCTGCCCTAGCTCCTCACCCCGACATTTTGTTCGCCTCCTCCGCCAGACCGTTTCAATATCCTGCCCGTGAACACCGTCATTTGCCTCATGCGTTCCCGCCTAGCCGTTTCCGTTTTCACCCTCCTCGCCGCCACCCAGTTCGCGTCCGCCGCCGCGTTGCGCGCGCTGCCGGCCGGCCAGTTGCCCGATGATGTGCGCCTCGCGCCGCCCAAGGACTACAACGGCTACTTCCCCTTCACCCCGCCCACGTCGAAGGACGCCTGGGCCGCGCGCGCCGAGGTGGTGCGCCGGCAGGTGCTCGTCTCTCAGGGCGTCTGGCCCATGCCCACGAAGACGCCGCTCAACGCCGTCATCCACGGCAAGATCGACAAGGGCGAATACACCGTCGAGAAGGTCTATTTCGAGAGTGTCCCCGGCCTCTTCGTCACCGGCAACCTCTACCGGCCCAAGGGCAAGACCGGCAAGGTGCCCGCCGTGCTCTTCGCCCACGGCCACTGGAAGGACGCGCGCCTCTCCGAGGAGACGGATGACCGGCTGCTGAGCGAGATCGCCACCGGGCAGGAACGCTTCCTCGAAGGCGGCAAGAGCCGGTTCCAGTCCATGTGCGTGCAGCTCGCCCGCATGGGCTGCATCGTCTGGCAGTGGGACATGCTGAGCGATTCGGACGCGATCCAGTTCTCGGCGCAGACGGTGCATCGCTTTGCCAAGCAGCGGCCCGAGATGAACAAGACCGAGAACTGGGGCCTCTACAGCCCGCAGGCCGAGGCGAACCTCCAGAGCATCATGGGCCTCCAGACGCTCAACTCCATCCGCTCGCTGGACTTCGTCCTGGGGCTCGCCGAGGTGGACCCGGCGCGCATCGCCATCACTGGCGCGAGCGGCGGCGGCACGCAGACGATGCTCCTGGCCGCGGTGGACCCGCGCGTGACGCTCTCCTTCCCGGCCGTGATGGTCAGCACCGCCATGCAGGGCGGCTGCACCTGCGAAAGCTCCTGCCTGCTGCGCGTGGACACTGGCAACATCGAGTTCGCCGGGCTCTTCGCCCCCAAGCCGCAGGGCATGACCACCGCGAATGACTGGACCAAGGAGATGTCCACCAAGGGCTTCCCCGAGCTGAAGCAGCTCTATGCGTTCCTCGGCGCGCCGAACAACGTGATGCTCCATCGCGGCGAGCACTTCCCGCACAATTACAACGCGGTCGCCCGTTCGGCGTTCTTCACCTGGGTGAACCAGCACTTCAAGCTCGGCCTCAAATCTCCCGTCATCGAGCGCGATTACGAGCGCCTCACGCGCGACCAGCTCACCGTCTGGGACAGCAGCCACCCCGCCCCGAAGGCGGACGACGCGGACTTCGAGCGCAAGCTCCTCAAGTGGCTCAAGGACGACGCGGACAAGCAGGTCAACGCGGCTGCAACCTCGCCCGAGAGTTTCCGCAAGGTCGTGGGCAGCGGTGTGGAGGCGGTGGTCGGTCGCACGCTCGCGACGGCGGGTGAAGTGGATTGGGACCGCAAGGACAAGGCCGACCGGGGCAACTACATCGAGATGTCCGGCCTGCTCGTGAACAAGACCCACCACGAGACGTTGCCGGTCACCTGGCTCTACCCGAAGAAGTGGGACGGTCGCGCCGTGATCTGGCTCGACGACTCCGGCAAAGCCGCGCTCTTGAACGCTGACGGTTCGCTGAAGCCCGAGGTGAAGCAGCTCGTGGACGCGGGCGTGACCGTGCTCGGCGCGGACCTGCTCTATCAGGGCGAGTTCCTCAAGGATGGCAAGACGGTGAAAGAGACGCGCGTCGTGGCGAATCCGCGCGAGTTCGCCGGCTACACCTTTGGCTACAACCACACGCTCTTCGCCCAGCGCACGCACGACGTGCTCACGATGGTGAAGTATCTCCGCACGGCCACCGTCGCACCGCACCCGAAGGCCAGCAGCGTGGACGTGGCGGGCTTCGGTGGCACCGGACCCATCGTCGCTGCCGCGCGAGCCGTGGCGCGCGAAGGCATTGACCGCGCGGCGGTTGAGACCGGCGGCTTCCGCTTCGCCAAGCTGCTTGATTTCCGCGATCCCGCCTTCCTCCCCGGCGGCGCGAAGTATGGCGACGTCCCCGCCCTCCTCGCCCTCAACGCCCCTGCCAAGCTCTGGATCGGCGGCGAGTCCGCCCCGGCACTCACCACCAAGCTCTACCAGTCCGCGAACGCCGCCGGCGCGCTCACCAGCGCCCCGAAGGCCGACCGCGCCGCCGCCGCCAAGTGGCTGCTGGGCCAGTGAGGGAGTGTTCAGTATTCAGTAACCAGTGTTCAGTCGGGAACGGAGCGCCGGTCTCCGACCCGGCGTGTTCATGCGGTCCGCCCAAACGCCGGGTCGGAGACCGGCGCTCCAGTTCACGGTCAGCCGCCCCCACTGACCACTGACCACTGACCACTGAATACTGATTACTGATCACTGCCCTCCCAATCCCCCTTGCCCCCTCCCCGTCCGCTCCTTACGCTAGGCGCATGGCCAAAGTGATGCTGGTGGAAGACGATTTGTTGAGCATCCAGATCGTTACCGAGATCCTCCGTGCGGAGGGCCATGAAGTCATTCCCTTCAACGAAGGCACGGGCGCGCTGGAGTCCATGGAGCGCCTCGCCCCCGAAATCGTCATCACGGACCTCAACCTCGGCAAGACCGGCCCGAGCGGCATGGACGTGCTCAAGCGCGCCCGCGCCCTCACCCCGCCAGCCATTGTCATCGTCATCACGGGCTACGGCTCGTTCGAGATCGCCGTGGAAGCCACCAAGCTCGGCGCGTTCGACTATCTGCAAAAGCCGTTCAAGGCCGTCGAGCTGCGCCTCAAACTCTGGAAGGCCCTCTCGCACAGCGCGGTCGTCTCCGAGAATGCCTACCTGCGCAAGGAGCTGAAGAAGAAGTATCAGTTCAACCAGATCATCGGCAGTGCGGCCACCATGCAGACGGTCTTCCGCATGGTCGAGCGCGTCGCCGGCACGGACAGCACCGTGCTCCTGCGCGGCGAGAGCGGCACGGGCAAGGAACTCATCGCCAAGGCGCTGCACTTCAACAGCCGCCGCGGCACCGGGCCGTTCGTGCCGATCAATTGCAGCGCGCTGCCGGAGCACTTGCTCGAGTCCGAGCTGTTCGGCCATCGCAAAGGCTCCTTCACCGGTGCAATTGCCGACAAGAAGGGCCTCTTCCAGGAAGCCGATGGCGGGACAATCTTCCTCGATGAAATCGGCTCGATGTCCGCTGTGCTGCAGAGCCGCCTGCTGCGCGTGTTGCAGGAGCGCGAGGTCCGCGCCGTGGGCGACAACGTGCCCTTCTACGTGAACGTCCGCGTCATCGCCGCCACCAACGAGCCGCTGGAGCAGCGCATCAAGGAAGGCGGCTTCCGCGAGGACCTCTACTATCGCCTCAACGTCATCTCCATCCCCATGCCCGCCCTGCGCGAGCGCCGCGATGACATCCCGCTCCTCGTCGCGCACTTCCTCCGCAGCAAGGCCGCCGACCGCAACCTCAAGCCCTACAGCATCAGCCGCCGCGCGCTGGAGGCGCTCCAGGTCCATAGCTGGCCGGGCAATGTGCGCGAGTTGGAGAACGCCATCGAGCGCGCCAGCGCCTTGTGCGAAGACGGCTTCATCAAGACCCTCGATCTCCCGCCCGACCTCCAGCCGCTGGGCAAGCCGGAGTTCTCCGACGTGGAAATCGCCCTCTCCCCCAGCGGCGACACTGCCACCATCTCGGCCGCCCCGAAGACCACCAGCAGCGGCACCGACGCCGCGCCCACGCCAAGCCAGCTCAATCAGCCCGTGGGCCAGCTCAAGGACTTCATGCGCGACCAGGAATCCGCCTACATCCAGCGCGCCATCGCGCAAGTCGGCGGCGACAAGGAGCAGGCCGCGAAAGCCCTCGGCGTCAGCCTCGCCACCCTCTACCGCAAGCTGGCCGAAGGCGAATAACCCGAGCCCCGACGGAAGCGCCCGCGAAACACGCCAAATACGCGAAAAGGAAGCTGCTAAGCCAAGCACGTGGAACGGATATGTCCGGCAAGGAAGCATACTAGAGTCCGCTCTTTTCGCGGCCTTTCGCGTGTTTCGCGGGCAAACTTATCAGGCCCGGCTTGCTTTGCGCCTCCGCGTCTTTGCGTCAAACCAGTGGGCGCATCTTAAGACACTGCGCCCGGGCCGCGCTCCACAGGCTTTCGCGTATTTCGCGGGCTCTGGGTTTTGGGTTTAATTCCGCCATGGACTGGTTCCGCATCGAGGTGCGTGAGCACCGCGGGTTCTTCGCGAACCACGTCTTGCTCGGCGTCATCTTCCTCTGCTTCTGGCTCCAGTGGCTGGTGGACGACCGGCTCTTCGCGCGTCTCACTTTGACCGGCTGGAGCCTGCCCGGCCTGTTCACGCATCCGTTCCTCCACGGCCACAGTCTGCACTTGATCTGGAATCTCCTCCTGCTCCACGTCTTCGGCGGCCTCGCGGCCAATGCGCTCGGACCGGTGCGCCATCTCGTGCTCTTCTTCCTGTTCGCGCTTGCCGGAGCCGCGGCGCACGTGGCATTCGGTGGCGGACAGGCGGCCGGTGCCAGCGGAGCCATCAGCGGATTCGTCGGCCTGGTCGTCGTCTGCCGGATGCCCGGCACGGTTTCGTTGCTCGACGGTGCGGTGCGCGTGCCGGTGAACTGGCTCGCGCTCGCGTTCCTCGCGAAGGACATCCTCTTTGCCTTCCTGCCCGGCATGTCCGTCTCCGTCACCGGCCATCTCGGCGGCTACTTGGCCGGCGCGCTGGCTGGACTGCTCTGCCGCCGATGGGTTCCCAGCGTTTGACGCCAAGGCGCAAAGACGCAAAGAAGATGGGAGGACGCTTGTGGCTCTTCGCTGTTATCGGTGGAACCGGGAGGTGGGCCGGGAAATTCCAAACTCCAAGTCCCAAACTCCAAAGAAACTCCAAAGCCCAAATTCCAATTGTTCAACGTGCTACGCCACCAGCGCTTCCGCCTGGGTTCGGCCGGGCGACGCCTCCCTTTGGAGTTTGGAGCTTCTTTGGAATTTGGAACTTGGGATTTGGAGCTTCTCCCACCCATTCCACTGAAAACAGCGGAGAACCACGCTTGTCTCTTTAGCACTTTGCGCCTTCGCGCCTTCGCGTCAAACCACCCACCCGTCGCAAACGGCCTTGCGCTCCGCCCCGCCCTGACCATCATCTCGCGCAGATGAACGAAGCACCGTTGCTCCAGCTTGACCTGCCGGGCGTCCGCAAACTCAAGAGCGGCAAGGTCCGCGAAGTCTTTGACCTCGGCGATTCCCTCCTCTTCGTCGCCACCGACCGCATCTCCGCCTTCGACTGCATCATGCCCAACGGCATCCCGCGCAAGGGCGAGGTGCTCACGCAGATCTCGCACTTCTGGTTCGACCAGACCGAGAAGCTCGTGCCCAACCACCGCCTCGCCAAAGCCAACGATCCCCTGCCCGCCGGCCTGCATTCCGCCCAGATCGCGCGCCGCAGCATGATCGTGAAGAAGGCGACCCCGCTGACCATCGAGTGCGTCGTGCGCGGCTATCTCGCCGGGTCTGGCTGGAAGGAATACCAGCAGAGCCAGACCGTGTGCGGCATCAAGCTGCCCGCAGGCCTGAAGGAATCCTCCGAGCTCCCCGAGCCCATCTTCACCCCCGCCACCAAGGCCGAGACCGGCCACGACGAGAACATCCCGTTCGAGACCGCCGCAAAGCTGGTCGGTGCGGACATCGCCGAGCGCGCGCGCGACCTGAGCCTGCGCATCTACAACTTCGCCCGCGACTACGCACGCAAGCGCGGCATCATCATTGCCGACACCAAGTTCGAGTTCGGTCTCTTCAACGGCGAACTGCTGCTCATCGACGAGGTCCTCACGCCGGACTCCTCGCGCTTCTGGCCAGCGGACCAGTATCAGCCGGGCAAGAGCCAGCC
>CAZOCL010000144.1:0-14933 GCA_964578245.1 uncultured Klebsiella sp.
CCCTCATCCGGCCTCCGGCCACCTTCTCCCCTCGCTCCGCGAAGGGAGAAGGCGCGTGCCGTGACGATCTGGCCTCTCAAAGACTTCATGCGCGCGTATACTCCTTGAACACCAGGCACGAATTCTTGCCGCCGAAGCCCACATTTAGATTCATCGCGGCGCGGATGGGGTAGGGCCGGGGACGGATGGGCACGTAGTCGAGGTCGCAGCCCGGCGCGGGCGCGGAGTGGTTCGCCGTCGGTGGGATCTCGCGGTGGTGGATCGCCAGCGTGGTGATGACAGACTCCACCGCACCGGCCGCGCCGAGCAAGTGCCCGGTCACCGGTTTGGTGCCACCCACGGCAACACGGTGCGCATGCTCGCCGAAGAGCTTCTTGATGGCCTTGGTTTCCACGACGTCGTTCGCCTCGGTGGCGGTCGCGTGCGCATTGATATAGTCGATCTGCGTCACGTCCATGCGCGCGCGCCGCAAAGCTTTTTCCATCGCACGGTGCATGCCCAGGCCTTCCGGATGCGGGGCGACGGAGTGGTAAGCTTCGCAGTTGCGCCCATGCCCGGCGAGTTCCGCATAAATTTTCGCCCCGCGGCCGAGCGCGTGCGCGAGTTCCTCCAACACCAGGAACGCCGCGCCTTCGCCCAGCAGGAAACCATCGCGCGAATCATCGAAGGGCCGCATCGCGGTCTTCGGTTCCTCGTTGCGCGCGGTCATCACCTTGGTCAGGCAGAACGCACCCCACAGCGGCGCGAGGATCGGCGACTCCGCACCGCCGGCCACAAAGACATCCGCCTCGTCGTGCTGGATCAGGTCAAAGGCATGTCCCACCGCGTCGTTGCCGGAGGCGCTCCCGGTGCTGATCGAGATGGCGTGGCCCTTGATGCCGAGTTCCAGGGCAATTTCTCCGCTGCCACCGCCGGAGTAGGCGTTGATGAGCGTGAAGGGGCTCATGTGCTTGAACCCGCGCGCCTCGAACGTGCTCTGGCCCTTGAAGGAGCTTTCCATCCCGCTGACCGTCGTGCCCTCGATGATGCCCGCGCGATCAGGATCAAGCTTGGTGAAGTCCACCCCTGCGTCCGCGGCCGCCATGCGCGCGGCGGCGATGCCGTAGCGGATGGAGATCTCGAACCGACGGGCCTTCTTATGGTCCATGTAACGGCTCGGATCAAAGTCGCGCACCTCGCACGCGATCTTGTTCGGCAGTTCACTCACATCGAACCGCGTGACCGGTCCGGCGGCACTCTGCCCGGTGCGGACGCTGTTCCAGAACGTGCCAATATCATTGCCATTGGGCGCAATAACGCCGAGCCCGGTGACCACGACGCGGCGTTGGGGGAGATCGCGGGTCATCCCGTTCGCCCCTTCCACGGGATCACCGCTGGCGTGCTCCGCTGATACGCGCGATAGGCATCCCCAAACTTCTCGACCAACGCCGTCTCTTCCAGGCGCACGCGCTCGACCAACGCGGGCACGAAGAGCAGCATCACCACCGCGAGCGTCAAAGGAGCCTGCAGAATGAAAGCAGCGGAGAGCAGCTCCAAAATCATCGAAAAGTAAGTCGGGTGCCGCATCCAGCGAAACGGCCCGGCCTGCACGAACTGGTGGCTCTCGCGAATCTCGACATGGAGGCTCCAGAACTTACCGAGGGCGGCAATCGCGCTCCGCCGGAGAGCAAAGGAACCCAGCCCACAAGCCCAGCCGAGCACGAAGGTCACGGTGTTCCACTCCGGTTTCCGCCAGAAAAACTCCCCCATGGCCCCCACCAGCATCAGCGTGCCGGTCGCCACGAACCACGTCAGCGTGCGTGTCTCGCGCACCTGACCGGGGATGGTGTCCCGTTTGGCCCGCAGTTCCACCATCCGGACAAGGTAAATGCCCAGCACCGAAAGGACTGCCAGCCAGGTTGCCATTAAAGCGCGCGCTTGCGCGTTCTACCCCAATTAGTCGTAGGGCCGCAACTGGTTTGGCACACTATTTGGTGGTGTTTCGGAGGCTCAAGCACTCGTTGGCAGCCCCTTGCTGGTTCCATCCACGGCTTCAAGTTTGCTAGTTGGTGCTGCGTAACCCATAGTCAGGTCACTTGAATCCAACCAAGAGTGATCAGTTCTGTGCCCTCAGCGACCATCTGGCGAAGCGTAGGAAAGCAATTTTGGAGGCCTGGAGAAAGGCGGCCTATGCCGATCCTGAACAAACCACATCCGACTCGCTCACGCGCGGACAGTTTAACGATCACATTCCTGAAGTGCTTGACGCGTTTGAGCGCAAGCTCCGCGCGCGCCCGGGCAGTGCGAATGCCCAGGCCGCGGACGTCGAGCGGAAACAGGAGGAGGTCAAGCATGGTCTGCACCGCTGGCAGCAGGGCTACCGATTGCAGGAATTGATGCGGGAATGGGGCTGCCTCCAGCTCTGCCTGTTCGATGAACTGCATGCCTTCGCCGCGACCAATCCCGGGTTTGAACGGGAGACGCTGATCGAGGCGAACCGCCAGTTGATCACCCTGGTCAACGTCGCGATCAGCGGCAGCACGGCGCAATACCAGCGCCTCCAGCAAGCGGAGGCGGCCGGTCATGTGGATGATCTCAGGGTGGCACTTGCCAGCGTCAATGAGATCGAGCAGCGCCGGGCCACCCTCATCCATCAGGCCGTTCACGATCTCAACAGCAACGTGTGTGGTGTCAGTGTGGCGGCCACTTTGCTGGGCCGGACGAACGTGCCGGAAGCTGCCCGCGTGGAATTTGCGACCCTCCTCCAGCAAGGTGTTCTGGGCGTCACTTCCATGCTCGGCGAACTGATGGAACTGGCGCGTCTGGAAGCAGGCCAGGAGCGCCGGGAGATCACCACTTTCGCGGTCGCGGCAATGGTCACCGAACTGGGCAACGTCAACCGGCCCTTTGCCCGCGAACGCGGCCTCTTTCTGAACACCAGCGGCCCGCCCCGGCTTACCGTTGAGGGTGATCCGGGCAAGGTGCGGCGCCTGTTGCAGAACCTCTTGCTGAACGCGCTCAAATACACCCATCGGGGCGGTGTCACCATGTGCTGGGGCAAGGAGAAGGACAATTGGTGGCTGATGGTTCAGGATACCGGGCCGGGTCTCCTCGCCGGAGCCGGAGCCCAACTGGTTGCGGGCCTGAAAGAAGCCACTGCGAGCGCACGCGAGTCGGACGAGAAGACGGCCGCCACCGAGGGCGAGGTTTCTCATGTGCTGACCCCCGCCCCTGATGCCTCCAATGCTGCCAGGGCTATCTATCAACCAGTCGGTGAAGGGATCGGCCTTTCGATTGTGAAACGTCTGTGCGAATTGCTGGATGCAAGCTTGGAGGTGGCGAGTTCGGCGGAAACGGGCACGACGTTTCGAGTCGTATTGCCGTGCCGCTACTAGCCGTGCCAACCGCGCCCGGCGGCCTGCGTCTGCCGGGCTTCCCGGAGCCCGCTGAATAGTCCTCCCGGCCTGCCAGTCCGCTTTGCATGTTCGTTGGTCTTTCGTTCGTCCACCACCGCGCGGCCTGGGCCGCAGCGGTATTCCTGGCTTTGGCCGTTTCCTCCCCTGCAGCGGCCCCCGATTTCAAAGGCACCGCCGTCTCGTTCATGAAGAAGCACTGCTACGAGTGCCACGGCGAGAAGTCCACCAAGGCCGATCTGGACCTCACCAAATACAAGGACGACGCGAACATCCTCAAGGAACAGAAGCTCTGGAAGAGCGTCCTGCACCAGGTCAACACCGGGGAGATGCCGCCCAAGAAGAAACCCCAGCCCACGCCTCAGGAACTCACGGCCTTCAACAATTCCATCGAAAATGCCTTCACGGTGGCCGAGAAGAACGCCAAGCCCGACCCCGGTCGCGTCACCATCCGCCGCCTCAACCGCACCGAATACAACAACACGGTCCGCGACCTCGTGAGCGTGGACTACAACGCCGCCGAAGACTTCCCGGCCGACGACATCGGGCACGGCTTCGACAACATCGGTGATGTGCTCTCCATCTCACCCGTGCACCTCGAGCGTTATCTCGCGGCGGCCGAGAGCGTCGCCATGCGGGCCATTGCCCTGAAACCCGAGAAGGCTCCCGCCCGCACGCAGTCCAGCAAGTATCTGTCCCCCGGCGGCAATTTCACCGCGCGTTACCGCCCCCTGGAGAAAGTGGACAAGCTCTACACCACGTTCGGGCTCACTATGCCCGGTGAGTTCAAGTTTAACGCCAAGGTTTATGGGCTCGCGGCCACGGGCAAGGACCATGTCCGGATGATGATGATGGTGGATGGCAAGGAACTCAAAGAGGTCGAAGTCGCTGGTTCGGACAAGTCGCCGCAGACCCACTCTGTCAGCCTGCGCCTGCCCGTCGGCAACCACGACTTCGCCGTCAAGTTCCTCAACCCCTCTGAGCCCGGCGAACTGCCGCGCACGCTCTTCGTGGAATGGTTGCAGGTGGAAGGCCCGGCGGACACCCGGCCCGAGTTCCAGCAGGCGGTGCATGCGCAGTTCGACAGCAAGCCCAAGGAGAGCCGGACCCGCGAGTTCGCCAAATGGTTCGTCACTCGCGCCTTCCGGCGTCCTCCTACGCCGGCGGAACTGGACCGGTATGTGAAAGTGGCCGAGGCTGCGGAAGCTGCGACCGGGAATTGGGACGGCGGCATCCAGCAGATGGTGAAGATCGTCCTCTGCTCGCCCAAGTTCCTCTTCCGCGTCGAACTCGATTCGCTGCCCCGGTATCCCGGCGCGCACCCGATTGACGAATACCAGCTTGCCTCGCGCCTGAGCTACTTCCTCTGGTGCACGATGCCGGATGAGGAGCTGTTCAACCTCGCCGCCAAGAACCAGCTCACGCCCAACCTCGAAGCCCAGGTCCGCCGCATGCTCAAGGACCCGCGCGCCGAGTCGCTCACCTCAAACTTCGCCATGCAGTGGCTGCAACTCCAGCGGCTCCAGACCTTCGCGCCCGACAGCAAGCTCTTCCCGGGCTTCGACGAGCGCCTGCGCCGGTCGATGGCCCGCGAGACAGAACTCTTCTTTGGCGAGATCGTCCGCGAGAACCGTAGCGTGCTCGATCTGATCGACGCGGACTTCACCTACCTTAACGAGGCGCTCGCCAAGCACTACGGCATCGCCGACACCGCCGGGAACCCGCTCTACCAGAAGAAGACACAGCCTGCGGGCAAGACCATTCCGCGCAATGAGTTTGTCCGCGTCTCGCTGACGGGGAAGGAACGCGGCGGGCTTCTCACCCAGGCCGGTATCCTCACCGTCACTTCAAACCCTACGCGCACCTCGCCGGTGAAGCGCGGCAAGTGGGTGCTGGAGCAAATCCTTGGCACCCCGCCGCCGCCGCCGCCGCCAAACG
Source organism: uncultured Klebsiella sp. (assembly GCA_964578245.1). GTDB lineage: Bacteria > Verrucomicrobiota > Verrucomicrobiia > Limisphaerales > SXTU01 > SXTU01. The sequence goes on from CAZOCL010000144.1 coordinate 5,331, forward strand.
TGCCGGAACTGGAAAACCAGAAGAAGCTGACCGGCACGCTGCGCCAGCGCATGGAGCAGCATCGTGAAAACCCAAGCTGTGCCGGCTGCCATCGGCAGATGGACGCGCTGGGCTTCGCCTTCGAGAACTTCGACGCCATCGGCCGCTTCCGGGACAAAACGGATGAAGGGGCCATTGATCCCTCCGGCACGCTGCCCGACGGCAAATCCTTCAAGGGCCCGGGCGAGTTGAAGACCATCCTCAAGGACAAGAAGGAACTCGTGGTCCGCAATCTCGCCGAGAAGCTGCTCACCTACGGCATCGGGCGCGGGCTGGAGTTCTACGACAATCGCTCGCTCAACCAGATCTGCGATCAGACCAGCGCCGCCGGCTACCGGTTCACCGCCCTGATCACCGCCATCGTGAAGAGCGACCCCTTCCGCCTCCGCCGCGGCACCGAACTGGTGAAGCAGCAGGAAGGGTCGGAGTAGTGGCTAAGTTCCAAACTCCAAATCCCAAGCTCCAAACAAGCTCCAAGTTTCAAATTCCAATGGGGGGCGATCGGACGTCTCGATGATTGAACCTTGGAGTTTGGAATTTGAAGCTTGGGTCTTGGAGTTTGCCTACTGAGCTTACTTCCTGACTTCCCATCCCTCCGCCGCGCGGCTAACCATTCCGCGCTTGCAGCGAACTGACTGACGACACCATGCCGGATTCCTCCCTGCCCACGATTTCTGTGGTGATGCCGAACTACAACCACGGCAAATACCTCTCCACGTCGCTGCCCGCCATTCTCAACCAGTCCGTGCCCCCGCTGGAAATCATCATCATTGATGACTGCTCCACGGACAACAGTTGGGAAATCATTCAGGACTACGCGAAAAAATACCCGGTCATCAAGGCCATCAAGAACGAGAAGAACCTCGGCGTCATCGCCAACAGCAACAAAGGCGTGGCCTTGGCGAAAGGGGACTACCTGCATCTCGGCTCGGCGGACGATGAGATCTACCCCGGCCTGTTCGAGAAGTCCCTGCGCCTGCTCCAGCAACACCCCAAGGCCGCCTACTGCTGCACCATCGGCGACTGGCATGAACTGGCCTCTGGCTTCAACTGGCACGTCGCCGTCGGCATGGCGGACACGGCCTGCTACCTCTCGCCGGAGCGGATGGTCGAGCTGGAGCGGCAGAGCAAGTTCTTCATCGCGAGTCACACCACGGTCTTGAAGCGGGCGGCTTTTCTGGAAGTCGGCGGGTTCATTCCTGAACTTAAGTGGCACACGGACTGGTTCGCGCTCTACGCCTCCGGCTTCCGCCACGGCATCTGCTACGTGCCCGAGCCGCTGGCCCGCTTCAACATCTTCCAGACCTCCTACTACAAGTCCGGACGCCGCGACGAGGTTGCCCACCGTGCGGTGCTGCAGGGCATGCTCGACCGGCTCGCCAGCCCGGAATTCGCGACCGAGGCGGAATACATCCGGCAGGGCGGCTCGCTGTTTCAGTTCGCCGGGCCGATGCGCCAGCTCCTGCGGCAGGATGCGCGCTTCAAGCACTACCTCACCTCGCTGCTGCTCCGCCGCAGCTACTGGCACAGCTTCAAGCTCGCGGTGAAGGATCATTTACCGGTGTGGGCGGCGAATATTTACTTCCGAATGGCGGGGTATCGGGCACCGAAGGCGGGCTGATTCTTTGGGATTCTGCGCAAGGGGCAACTGAGTCCGACGTAGCGGTGTGATTCTGTCCTGTGGTTACTTGGGTTGACGAATGCATCAATTTTGATACAATGTTGCCTGTGAAGCCGGAGCGCCCACTGGCCGTGAGATTCTTTCAAACCGCGACCGGCAACGAGCCGGCGCGGGAATGGTTGAAGAGCCTGGCTGGTGAAGAACGACAGGCAATCGGCGAAGATTTGCTGACCGTTCAATACGCCTGGCCGGTGGGGAAGCCCTTGGTGGACCACCTCGGCGATGGGCTGTGGGAAGTCCGCACGCGGTTGCCGAACCGAATCGCGCGGACGCTCTTCGCGGTGGTGGACAATGAAATCGTGGTGTTGCACGGCTTCATTAAGAATACGCAGAAGACGCCGGCACAGGAACTCGAAGTGGCCCGGCAACGCAAACGCCAATACCATTCATAACATGACTAAGAACAAACATCGTGGTTCCGACCTGCGCGACTTGTTGCGGGAGGATGGCGTGCTGGAGGAAGTCGAAGCCCGTGCCCTCAAACGCGCGCTGACCCTGAAAATCCGGCAGCGTCTTGACGAGGAATCCCTCACCAAGTCGGAGATGGCCGCGCGCATGAATACGAGTCGCGCGGCGGTGGACCGCCTGCTCGACGACTCGAATCCCTCCATCACCCTGCTGACCTTGGGAAAGGCGGCGCAAGCGTTGGGTTGCCGCCTGAAGATCGATTTGGTGCCAGCGTGAACTGAAACTGGCCCGGAACCCTCACCGCAGCGACCGTAGCAATTGCTCCACCCGGTCCAGATCAATGCCGCGTGGCCGATTCTCCAGCAGCCAGAGCAGGTCGAGGCGGCCGCCTTCCTGATCCTCGTTTTGCAGGCGCAGCAGCGCGCGACCGATGCGGTCGCCGGGGGACTCGGGGGACAGGGCGACGATCAGTTCCTGATAGCGGAGCATTGCGGCGTGGTCACTCGTCTGACGAGCGGCGGACAGGAGGTTGCGCAACATGCGGACGATGATCGCGCGTTTGGTGGCAGGCTGCAGGTCCTCGTCCGTGAACTGGGTTGAGCGCGCCGGAGGGAGGATTGCGCCGCCGTCAAACACATCAATGAGCTGGCGCTCACCCTTCTTCGGCGTGTGCAGCACCATGAAGTGTCCCGGCACCGGTGCCCCCGTCACGGTTTCGAGGCCGATGCGGCGGGCGAGTTCGAGGAATACAACGGAGAGCGTGATGGGGATGCCTTCGCGGTCGTCGAGCACCTCGTTGATGTAGCTGTTCGCCCGGTTCTCGTAGTCGCCGCGGCTGCCGTGGAAGCCGCCTTCATCGAACAGGAATTTCTTCAACGCACCCAGCTTGGCCTCGTCATCCGGCATGGCGGAGAGCTGGCAGGTGATGTCACGGGCCATGTCATCGAGCTGGCGGCGGTAGGCCCCGAGGTCGAGTTCCTCATTGTCCAGCTTGGCGAGCAGCAAAGCCGCGTGGAAGAGATCAATCTTGGTCTCCGGCTGATCCAGTTCGCGGAGGATGGCACTCTCGACTTCGCGCCGGTGGACCGTGCGGGCGAGCTTGCGGAGCTGGCCCACTTCCTTCTCCAGCCGGTCCGCGCGCGCCATCAGCACGGCGCGGCTGGCGGCTGCGTTGGTCTGGAGTGAGGCGATGAGCCGCTCGTCGGGCGTCGTCGTGAGGGATTCGATCTTCTGGAGAATGTCCTGTTCGAGCTTGGCCGTGGACTGCTGTGTCGGGATCGACTGGGCCACCTGAAAGTTTTTGAAGGAGGCCTTGGTGTCGCGGAACTTGGCCAGGCCGACCTTCCCGGTGCGCAGCTCCTTGTCATCGGATTCGATGGTGAGCTGGTCGTTCACGTAGCACAGCAGGCGGTCCTTCTCGACGCGGACCTTGATCGTGTTCCATTCCCCGGGACGATAGTGCGGTGAGGGCACGGTCTTGATGATCGCCCAGGAATAGACCGTCGGGCCGTCAAAGCGCGTCAGGCGGAGCTGTCCGGCGGTGGGATAGAAGCCATAGTGCAGGTCGCCACCATCGGCCGAGAAGATCAGGCCAGCGGCACCGCCCTCGTTCTCCAGCTTCACCGTCACGGCGATTTCATAGGGAACGGCCGGCACGTCACGCTGGTTCAGGCAAAGCGCGCGGCCACCGAAGCCCTTGCCGGTGCCCTCAACCGAGATGCGCCCGGCCTTCTGCGTCCAGCGCGCACCCAGCAGTGGCTGCCACTCGCGGGGGTTCAAGTTACCGATGGTGAGCCAGCGCGCGATGGGCACGGGGTTGGGCTTGCCGAGCAGGGGCTTGAGCGCGTTGATCGGCATCGCGAAGCCGAGATTCTCGGTGAGCGCGGACTTGAGCGTGAGCACGCCATGGACTTTGCCCTGCATGTCCAGCAATGGACCGCCACTGTTGCCCGGCTCGATGGGGATCGCTAGCTGGATCATCTCATCGGCGATGAGGTCGCCGGCCTTCACTTCGCGGCGGGCGGAGACGACGCCGGAGACGACGCTGAAATCCAGGCCGCGCGGATTGCCCATGGCGACGATGGCCGCGCCTTGCTCCAGCGTGTCGGAATCGCCGAGGGGCAGGGCAGGGAGGTCCTTGGCCTCGATGCGGATGAGCGCGAGATCCGAGCGGCGGTTCCAGGCGTAAACCTCCGTCACGTCGAATTTCCTGCCATCCGCGAATTGCACTGCAATCGGCCGCGCCTCACCGATGACGTGCAACGAAGTCGCAATCAGCCCGTCCGGGGCGACGACGAAGCCCGAGCCAGTTCCTTCCACGGAGCCATCGCGACCGGTGAAGGTGATCGTGACGAGCGACGGCTTTACGCGCGCGGCGATGTCCTTGACGGTGAGGGCCGGAGCATTGGTCGCAGCGGCCGTGGACTTGGCGGCGGGTTTGCTGCTCTTGGGCTGCTTGGTAAGGAGTGCGCCGGGCTTGTCCTGGGCCAGCAGGGTGACGCTCAGCGAGAGCGCGGCAGCCACGACGCCCGGGAAGCGCAGCCAGCGAAGTGGACCGGAGAGGCGAGGTCGGCGTGAGCAGTCAGTCACAGTGCTTGGATGGCCAGGATGATTGAAAATTCAGCAGGCAGTCCATATCTTGCGGGCGTGGCCTCGACCATTGAGCTGCCGGATGTCATCCGCGAGGAAGAAACGGAGTCGAAGGAGAACCTTGACCCGGGCTTCCTCGTGATCTGCTGGGATGATCCCGTGAACCTGATGGACTACGTCACGCATGCCTTCCAGTCCGTCTTTGGCTGGAAGAAGGAGAAGGCGGAGTATCACATGCTGCAGGTGCATCACCAGGGCAAGAGCGTGCTCACGCGCGAGACGATGGAACGGGCGGAGTGCTACGTGCACGAGCTCCAGAAATACCAGCTTCACGCCACCATGGAGCCCGCCGAGTGAAGCTCGTTGAGGCCAAGGACGGGTTGTTCGTGTTCCAGATGTCGCGCCGCGAGCGGGCGATGCTCACGCATGTGCTCCGGCTCTTTCCCGTGGGCAGCGGGCCGGTGGCGCCCCTCTCGATCAGTGCGGAGGTCGAGGCCCTGGCCGAGCACGAGCGGGCCCTGGCGGAGGCTTTGGCCGAGCAGCGGGTCGAGCACAAGCGGCTGGTGGATGCGTTCCTCGGTGAGGAAGGACGTTTCGCGGAGGACAAGCGCGGCTACCGGCTCCGGCTGCCTGCGACGCAGCTTGACTGGCTGCTGCGCGTGCTGAACGAAGTGCGCGTGGGCCTGTGGATCAAACTGGGCCGGCCCAAGGAGCTGGGCGTGGTGGCGCTCTCAGGAGAAATCGAGGTGGTGGTGGCCATGGAGCTATGCTCCTTCTTCCAGATGCGTTTTCTGGCCGCACTACAGGTGCGGGAGTTGATTCCACGCCGCCGGGCAGTCCGAAAGAAGAAGCCGCAGCCGTAGGGAAACGTGCGGGCCCGAATGCGCCCGCCGCTTTTCCGCGCCCGGTTCCGATTGCTTCCGGGACAAATCCCCGCTTGAATCCCCGGATGCAAACCACACTTCGAGCAGCCGCATTTGCCTTCGTGCTTGGCCTGGCCGGCCTGGCTTCCAGTCAGGCGGAATCCATCACCCACTCCTTTCTCACTACTGGGGGCGAGACGCAGATTCTCGACGCCACTGGCAAGGCGATCTGGACTTACCCCGGTTCCACGCGGGATGCGTGGGTGCTTCCAAGCGGCAACGTGCTGATCGCCGTTTCCAAGGGCAAGGACTTCCCAGGTGGTGGCGTGGTCGAGGTCACCCGCGACCTGAAGCGTGTCTTCGAGTTCAAGGGCACGCAGTCCGAGGTCAATACCGCCCAGGCCCTGCCCAACGGCAATATCCTGCTCACCGAGGCCGGAGCGAAGCCCCGGCTGCTCGAAGTCACGCGCGAGGGCAAGATCGCCGTGGAAGTCCCGCTCCAGGCCCAGACCACCAATCATCACCTCCAGAGCCGCATGGCGCGCAAGCTGGCCAATGGCAACTATCTGGTCCCGCAGCTTCTAGACCGCGTGGTCCGTGAGTATGCTCCCGACGGCAAGATTGTCTGGGAGGTCAAGACGCCGGACGAGCCGAAGGAGAGCTGGCCCTTCACCGCCATCCGCGTCCCGAACGGCAACACGCTCATTACCTGCACGCACGGTTCTCATGTCATCGAAGTGGACCCCAAGGGCAAGATCGTCTGGCAGTTGACGAACCAGGATCTGACCGGCGCGCCGCTCAAGGACCCCTGCGGTGCCCAGCGCCTGCCCAATGGCAACACCATCATCTGCACCTATGGAAACCATGCCCCCGGCATCAAGCTGATCGAGGTCACGCCCGCCAAGCAGGTCGTCTGGACCTACGCCAATGAGAGCAAGCAAAGCATTCACACGGTCCACATCCTCGACACCAACGGGAAGCCGTTGGAAGGCGTCGCGATGAAATAAGCGCGGGTGCGCGCCGTCACACTCTCCGTGCGGAAACTCAACCAGCAGTCTGGCGTGCAACGACCGGGCCTGACGAAGCTTGTCGTCGGACTCTTCGTCCTGGCTGGCAGTCTGTTTGCACAGGGGGCCGCGCCATTTGCTTCGGAGGACCTGGAGTTCTTCGAGAAGCGCATCCGGCCGTTGCTCGCCGAGCGCTGTTACGAGTGCCACAGCGCCGAGGCGAAGAAGCTCAAGGGAGGGCTGCGGCTTGATTCGCGGGACGGTGCGCTCAAGGGTGGCGATACCCGGGCCGCCGTCGTTCCCACCCAGCCCGACAAGAGCCTGCTTATCGAAGCTGTCCGCTACGGCAATCAGGACCTGCAGATGCCGCCCAAGAGCCGGCTCAGCGAGGCGCAAGTCGCCGACCTCGCTGAATGGGTGAAGCGTGGCGCACCGTGGCCCGCTGAGGCGGGAGTCGCGCGCGTGGCGGCCAAGGGCTTCGATGTCCAGCAGCGCAAGCAGGCACATTGGAGCTGGGCCCCGCCGCGACCCGAGGCAGTGCCTGCCGTAAAGAACGCTGCGTGGAGCAGCCAGTCGGTGGACCGGTTCATCCTCGCGAAGCTGGAGGAGAAGCAGCTCAAGCCCGCCCTCGCCGCCGAACCGCACACGCTGCTGCGCCGCCTGTATTTCGACCTCACCGGCCTCCCGCCGAAGCCGGAGGAGATTGAAATGTTCATGCAGCAGTTTGGCTCCGATAGGAAGGATTCCGCATTCCGCATTCCGCATTCCGCATTGGCCGTCCTCACCGACCGTCTGCTCGCCTCTCCCGCCTACGGCGAGCGCTGGGCTCGCCACTGGCTCGACCTCGTGCGCTATGCCGAGACGCGCGGCCACGAGTTTGAGCCGCTCATCCCGAACGCCCACCACTACCGTGACTACGTCATCCGCGCGCTCAACGCCGACGTGCCCTATGACCAGTTCGTGGTCGAGCATCTCGCCGGCGACCTCATGGCCAAGCCGCGCCTGAATTCCGCGACCGGCGGCAATGAATCCATCCTCGGCACCGGATTCTGGTTCCTCGGCGAAGAGGTGCATTCGCCCGTGGACATCCGGCAGGACGAGTGCGACCGCATGGACAACCGCCTCGACGTGATGTCCAAGACGTTCCTTGGCATGACCGTGGCGTGCGCACGCTGTCACGATCACAAGTTCGACGCCATTTCGCAGCGCGATTACTACGCGCTCGCCGGTTTTCTCCTCAGCAGCACGTATCGTCAGGTCCCGTTCACTGCGATGGAGACGCACCGCGAGGTCGCCGCCCAACTCGCTGAACTGCGCTCCACGGAACAGGCGAAGCTTCTGCAAGCCACCGCCCTGGCTCTGCGTCCTGGTCTTGCGCACCTCGCCGAAAACCTTCTCAGCCCCACGCCTTCCGCCGCGTGGACTGCCGCTCTCCAGCAAGCCAAGGCGAATCCCGACCACCCGCTCCACGCCTTCGCCGTGAAGGGGACACTCCTGTCCCCTAAGCCGCAGCTCACTCCGACCGCCAAAGCGGACTTAACGGGGACAGGAGTGTCCCCGTCACTGAGCGTGCTGGTGGATTACGCCAAACCCGGCCCGAAGGACTGGGTGCAGGATGGCTGGGTGTTCGGTCTCCGGCCCGCCGCGCCCGGAGAAGTCAGCCTCGGCGAGAGTGAGAATCAGCCGCTCGCCGGTATCGTCTCGCGCGCGTCTGCCGTGCGCGATCCGGCTTGGAACCGCCTGGCCGCGAAGGGCGTTGAGCGCGATGTGGGGACCCTCGGTGAGTGGGAGCGCAGCGGACAGACGCTGCGCACGCCGGACGTGACACTTGTCGCCAGCAGCCTGTGGTATCTCGTGCGTGGCCCGGTGCGCGCCTTCGCCACGGTGGACTCGCACGTCCTCATCAAGGGGCCGCTTCACGGCGCACTGTTGCGCGAGTTCAAGGACGACCGTAACCAGTGGCGCTGGGTCGAGCATCCGCTCGCCGCCTACAAGGGGCACCGCGTCCATGTGGAGTTCAACCCCGTCGGCACGGCTCCGCTCGCCATTGCGATGGTGGTGCAGGCGGACGCGAAGCCGGCCTTGCCCGCCGCCGCCCCGGGCGACTTGTTGAATTCCGCTCTCGCTGCGGTGGAGGTGAACTCGCCGTCCGCCTTGGCCGCCGCGTTGCAACGCACCTTTCTTACCGTCGCGACAGAAATGCAGACGGGCCGCCTCGTTTCGCCCGGTGCTGCGCCGCTGGCCGACTGGCTCGTGCAAAACCTCGATCTGTTCTGCCCGCCCGGCAGCGCGGAACGCCAGCAACTCGCCGCCACCGCGAAGCCCGTGCTGGCCCGTCACGCCGAACTGGCCGCACGCATCCAGCCCGTCAGCGTGGTTGCCCCCGCCATGCTGGATGGCAGCGGCGTGGATGAGTTTCTGCTGGTCCGCGGCCAGCCGCGCAATCCCGCCGCGCAGATGCCGCGCCGGTTCCTCGAAGCCTTGTCCGGCACGCAGCCGCCGATCTTTGCGAGTGGCAGCGGACGGATCGAGCTGGCGCAGCAGTTGATTGATCCGGCCAATCCCTTCACCGCGCGCGTCATCGTCAACCGTGTCTGGCACCACCTGTTCGGGCGCGGGCTGGTGCCGACGGTGGACAACTTAGGAGTGCTCGGCCAGCCGCCATCGCACCGTCAGTTGCTCGATTACCTCGCGGTGCATTTCGTCCGCGACTTGAACTGGTCCGTGAAAGCACTCATCCGCGAACTGATGCTCACGCGCACCTACCAGATGGCCAGTGTGCCGAGTGACGCGCACGCTGAACAGGCTGATCCCGAGAACTCGCTGCTCCACCGCATGAACCTGCGCCGACTTGAAGGCGAGGCCATCCGCGACGCCGTGCTGACCGTCTCAGGCCGGCTCGATCCGAAGGTCGGCGGGCCGAGCGTGATGGTGCATCTCACGCCGTTCATGGATGGTCGCGGCAAGCCCAGCAGCGGCCCGCTCGACGGCGCGGGCCGGCGGAGCATCTACACCT
>CAZOCL010000145.1:0-14883 GCA_964578245.1 uncultured Klebsiella sp.
ATCGTCGGCGGCAAAGGCGGCGGCAAGCCCGACAACGCCCGCGGCGGCGGCAAGGATGCGAGCAAGCTGGATGAGGCGCTGGCGAAGGTGAAGGGCTTGCTGGGCTGACACCTTCAGGCTAGAAATCCAGGCATGGGCGGACACTACGGCTCCATTCTGGTTCGCACGGAAGACGCGACCGTGGTCCAGGCCGCGCTGGAGCAGCTCGCGCGTGAGGTTGAGGCCAGGTTCCTCATGTCTCCGCCGATCCGTGGCTGGGTGGCGGTGTTCCCCCACGAGCACGGTCATGAGCTGACAGTTTCAGAGGCGCTGGCGGAGAAACTAAGCGCACCGCTGCTGCACTGTGTGGTGCACCATGACGATGTGTTTCTGTATCACTTCTATGAGGGCGGGAAGCTCATCGACAGCTACAACTCGTGTCCCGACTACTTCGGAGGTGAACCCGCCCCGCGAGGAGGGAATGTGGAAGCATTGCGCCCGTTGCTGCCCGACCCGGCCCAGCGCGCTCAACTTAAGACGCTCCTAGACCGAGAGGACATCGGCTTTGAAGTCGAGCGGCTGACGATGTTCGCGGAGCTGCTCGGCTTGCCGAATGCAGTGGGGGCCTACGAGTATTTGCAGGACGGCGAGCGGGACGGCATCAAGCAGTGGAAAAAGTTTATCCATGTGCCGGACCTGACTCCGGAACGGACCGCCAAACGCGCGGCCAAGGCCAGGGTGAAGGCCGAGATGAAGCGGCTGGTCGGCGAGGGCTTGCTCATCAAGGAATCGGTCGGGGCGAAGGCAACGGATCCGCAGTTTCATCGTTCTCCAAAATGGAGCGTCAACCCGGCTGCAAATACGGTGCTGCTGGCATGGGCAGATGTGAACGTGAACGGAAGCGGACGAGCGCCGCTGTTCCGCATTGATGCTCGCACCGGCCAGGAAGAGTTCACGGGGATGGAAGTGTCCGACCGGGCCTATTGCATGTCCGTCAGCCCATCGGGCCGCTGGCTGGCCATTGGTTTCGCATCCGGCGACTGGCTGACCCAGCTCTGGGACTTGGAAACGGAAAGCATGGCCGGTGAATTCCCGCAAAATAGAATGGTCTCAGCCGTGCGCTTCAGCCGAGACGAGCGGAGTCTTTTTAGTTTAAGCGAGGACACCATCACGGTGATCGAAGTGGCGAACGCAACAACGGTCGGAACCATCAAGCTGCCCGCGTCCGGCCGGACTCTGGCAGTTCATCCCAGTGGTGAATTCCTGGCGGCTGAATTCGGAGGGATGCTGGCCGTGGTCCATTTGCCGACCAGGACGGTCACCAAAGTCCACTGGATCATGGACCAGCCCGGCCCGAGAAGAACCTTGGTGGAGCAAATCCGGTCCAAGTCCCCCGACCAGATGCCCAGCGAGGTTAATCAGGATATCCCAGCGATTGAACGGGAACGCCTCCGCTCGGAAAGTGTGCGTCGTCTTCTGCCGAAACAGGGCCTGTTCTCGTTGGAATTCAACCCTGACGGAAAGCTCCTCATCTGCGGGACCGGTGCGGGCGTGTGTGTTCTGGACTGGTGCGACGTGCTGAATGGAGAGGACAGGGCTCCGCTCACTGCAATGCTGTTCGCCGCAGGGGAACCTCAGGAACTCGACGAGGACGGGTGTGGCACTGGGAACATGGCGACCTACGCCGTGCCGTTCGATGCCGTGCAACAGCGAGTCCTGTTCGCTGGCCTGGAAGGAAAGGTGCGGTATTTCGACCTGGCAACGGGCCGCACTGGCGATCTTCTGGTGCCACCACTTCGCCGCCCATTCTGGAGGCTTGAACTCACTTCCGACCGAACTCGGCTAATTGGCACGGCGCTCCATATCGCCCGACGCAAGCAGGATGCGCCGAAGTTTCAAATCTGGAGCTACCCGGCCCTGTGCCAGGCCGCAGGGTTGGCCTGGTAGGGGATTTCAACGAGCCTGCATCACCATGACTGGTCTGCGCTTTCCCTGCGCGGCGCATTGGGGCAGACTCGCGGCATGAACCGCCCTGCAACCGCAACCTCCCACCGGGTTCGCAGCCTGCTTGGATCCGTGGGCGCACTCCTGCTCATGAGCCTGGCCGTCTCCGCCGCCGACAGCACGTTGCAACTCAACCTCCGTTCCCGCACCGCCGGCGCACGGGGCGACACCCGCATCGCCGAGAAAACGGCCGCGTGGGACACGAAGAAAACCGCGCTCATTATCTGCGACATGTGGGATGACCACTGGTGCAAGTCCGCGTCCCGGCGGGTCGGCGAACTGGCGGGGCCGTTGAACGAAGTGGTGAAGCAGGCCCGGGCCCGCGGCGTGTTCATCATCCACGCGCCCAGTTCGGTCACAGGCTTCTACAAGGACACCCCCCAGCGTCGGCTGGCGCAGAGCGCGCCGCTCGTGAAGCCGCCCGTGCCGCTGGCCACCGCGGAGCGCTGGGGCACGGCGTGGTGCTGGACGGACCCCAAGCGCGAAAAGGTGCTGCCCATTGATGATTCGGACATGGGCTGTTCCTGCACGGGCGCGAAGTGCGCGATCCGCGAGGCGTGGACGCGGCAGATCGCCACCATCGAACTTGCGCCGGGGGACGCGCTCACGGACAACGGGCAGGAGACCTGGAACCTGCTGGCCGGGCGCGGCATCACGAATGTGATCCTGTGCGGCGTGCATCTGAACATGTGCGTGCTGGGCCGGCCTTTTGCGATCCGCCAGCAGGTTTACCTGGGCATGAACGTGGCCCTGATGCGCGACCTGACGGACACGATGTATAACCCCGAGCGTCCGCCGGGCGTGGATCACTTCACCGGCACGGACCTAGTCGTGGCCCACGTCGAGCGGCACTGGTGCCCGTCCTTCACGAGTCAGGACCTCACCGGCAAGCCGGCGTTCAAGTTTAAGGAAGACCAGCGTCCGCCGGGACGCGCGGGCGGGGCGTTCCTTGAGCGGTCAAATGGAGCGCCTTAAGGAAAGCGCTGAGCGGGCTGTCTTGAGGCTGAAGCGGCATCGTTCGTCGGGAGACATGGCAAAGAAGAGGGCGTGCTGCCATAGCTCGGCCTCGTCCACGCCCCGGGACCCTTGCAGCATCCGGTAGATGCGGGCGGCACGGTCATTGGTCCGATGCGGGTCGGTCTTCTTCGGCACGTCGAGAGCATGCCGCCAAGCTGGACGGCGGGCAAGCCCGGTTCAACGCTTGTCGTGCTCACGATGCTTGGGCAACACTCCCAGCGAACATCACACATGGACCTCACCCCCGCCCGCACCAAGGACCCCGCCGAATGGCTCCAAACGTGCCCGGACTTTTCGCAGCCGCTGGCAGAACAGGTCGTCGAGTGGTTGCTCACGTGGGAGCCGGACCTGGCCGAGTCGATCAGGTGGAACATGCTGTGCTTCTCCGGGCGCAAGCTGGTGTGCGGCCTGAGCGCGTGCCAGAAGCATCTGGGCATCACGTTCTTCCGCGGCACGGAACTGCCGGACCCGGCGAGGCTGTTCAGCCCCGGCGGCGAGCAAAACACGAACATCCGGTCGCTCCGCCTCACGACGCTGGAGGGCCTGAACCGCGAGGCCCTGCGTGAACTCCTGCACGCCGCCGTGGCGCTGGATGCTGATCCGACCCTGCCGCCCGCGCCCAAGGTGAAGCGAGAGCCACGGCCGATGCCGGCTTTCTTCAAGGCGGCGCTCGCGCAAAAGCGGAACCGCGCCGCGGCTGAGGGCTTCAAGCGTCTCGCCCCGACCTATCAGCGCGAATACATCATCTGGGTCTCCACGGCGAAACAGCCGAAGACGCGGGACCGCCGGCTGGCGGAGACGCTGGCGGCGCTGAAGGCCGGTCGGAAGTGGGCGCAGCGGAAGCTGGCCTAGGGCGCGGAGCGCGGGCGTCCGCGCCGGCTTTGCGCGTCCGAGGACCGCAGCGGTGTGGACCGTTTCGTTACGCTCGCACGCGCAAAGCGGCCCGGAGAGCCGCGCTCCGGGCAAGGTCATTTTTGTCTGCATGGTCGGGACGGCGGGGCCGTCGAATTCCCCATGCCTGCCCCTTCGTGCTTTGCCTGCGTTTGCGCGCTGGCCGTGTTGCTTGCCACTTCCGGTGTCGCCGCGCCGCGTTCGGAGACGCTGTTCCCCGCGGCGATCAATACCGTGGTGCCGCACGTTGCCACCGATTCTTCCGTGCGGCTGGACTACGACATCGTGTATGTCCGCGCGCCGCGCGCGGGCGACACGGTCCACAAGCGTTTCTACACCGACTTCTCGCAACCGGTAACGATGGAGCCGGGCGCGGATCTGATGCTGCTGCACCCGGATGGCCGCGAGGAACTGCTGGTCGCGGGCGGCGATGGGTCGATCACCGACCCCGTAGTTTCGTTTGATGGCGAATGGGTTTATTACTCGCATCTCCGCAACTTGAAGAAGGCGAGCCAGTGGTCGCCGCAGCGGCAAGGCGCGGACATCTACAAGCTGCATGTGAAGTCGCGCCGGCTTGTGCGATTGACGGACCAGACGTTCACGCCGAACACCGGCGCGGCGAACTGGTCGGCGGACTTCCGCACACCGGAGTCGGGCCACACGCACTACGACTACGGCGTGTTCAACATGGGGCCGTGTCCGCTGCCCGGCGGGCGGATTGCCTTCACGAGCAACCGCGACGGGTTCCGGCCCTCGAAGGGTTATCCCGCCATCACGCTCCAGCTCTTCGTGATGGATGACTCGGAGGACGGTCCCGGGAAAAACATCGAGAAGATCGGCCACTTCAACATCGCGGGCGCATTGCATCCGGTGGCGCTTATGGACGGGCGCATCATGTTCAGCACGCTGGAATCGCAGGGCATGCGCAGCGAGATCCTGTGGGGCCTGTGGTCCATCAACCCCGACGGCACGGGCTGGGCACCGCTGATGAGCGCGTTCGATCCGGGCGGCGCGCCGAACGGCTTTCACTTCCAGGCGCAGCTTTCCGAGGGTTCGATCGTCGTCGAGGAATACTACAACCAGAACAACTCGGGCTTTGGCGCCTACATCAAGCTGCCGCTGCAACCGCCGCCGGGGGCGCAGCAGTTCGGCCCCGCGCACATGGCCAGCAACGAGCCGTGGCGCTACGGGCGCTTCTACAATTCGAAGCCGCAGTGGTATCGGATGCCGTTCATGCCCGTCGGCTCGGTTTCGCTGACGCCGTTCACGCACGGGCGCGAAGGCCCGGCGGACCCGTCCATCGTGGGGGACAAGAACTCTCCGGCGGTGGGCAAGTTCACGCACCCGTCGGGCGCACCGGACAACCATCTGCTCACCGTGTATTCGCCCGGCCCGGTGAACCATCAATACACGCATCTGCCGCAGCTTGATGGCGGCCTCTACCTGCTCAAGAACGGTGCGGTGGTCGAGGAACCGGCGCAGTTGCGGCTGATCAAGAACGACACGAACTACAATGAAAGCTGGCCGCGCGCGCTGGTGCCTTACCAGCGCATTTACGGCCGTGCCGCGCCGGAACGCCTCACGCCGCTGGCGAACGATGGCTCGCTCACGAAGCAACTGCCGGAAGGCACGCCGTTCGGGCTGGTGGGTTCGTCGAGCCTCTACAAGCGCGAGAGCTACCCGAACGGCCGCGTGCCCGAGGGCCAGGTCACCGCGACCTACGCGGGCGGCAACGACCCCTGGCGCGGACTGGACGCCTTCACCAGCCACGGCAACGGCCCGGCGCTCAACCATCACAACCAAGGCGGCGACGTGGGGCTCTATGAGAACAGCGACATCCACGCGCTGCGCATCCTGGCGATGGAGCCGACCACGGACCGCAATCGCGGCGCGAACTCCGGCCGGCGCTTCTACAACCACGCGAGCGAACGGCTGCGCATCCTCGGGGAGATACCGGTGCGGAAGTTTGGCGCAGCCGATGCGAAGGACAGCGTGCGCGGCCAGCCGAAAGACCCGGACGGAAACCCGGACACAAGCTTTCTCGCAAAGCTGCCCGCCGACACGGCGTTCACCTTCCAGACCATTGACCGGCGCGGCATGGTGTTGAACACCTCGCAGACGTGGCATCAGCTCCGGCCGGGCGAGGTGCGCAACAACTGTGGCGGCTGCCACGCGCACAGCCAGGCCCCGACAGACTTCAAACTCACGGCGGCGGCGCGCGCTGATTACCAGGTGTGGGACCTCGTCAACACCACGCCGCTGGTCACCACGAAGGCGCGCGACGAATCGAAGCAGAAGTGGGACGCGGAGCAGCAGGCCGGCCTGCGCTACGCGAAAAACTCCACTTCCTCCGGCAGCGTGCAGACGGTTGAGTATTGGCGCGACATCCGCCCGATTCTCGACCGCAGTTGCGCCGCCTGCCACACGAAGAACTCAGCCAAGCCGCCGGGCAACCTGGTGCTGGACGCCGACGATGAACGCATCCAGCGCGAGAACGCGGAGCAGTTCCCCGGCACCTATTACCGGCTCGCGCTCGATGAAAAGGCGAAGTTCGGCCACAAGCCCATCGGCTACGACTCGTGGGGCACGCCGAACGCCTCGCGCTACATCCGCAAGCTGCAGTCACGCCGCAGCCTGCTGGTCTGGAAGATTTTTGGCGAGCGGCTCGACGGCTTCAAGAATGACGACCATCCGTCTGAACCGGAACCGGGCGCAGGCTACTTCGCACTGAAGGGGGAGCGCGTGCCGACGGACAAGCACCGTCACCGCTACGACCTCGACTATCTCGGCTCGCAGATGCCGCCCGCCGAGGCCGTCGCCGGCACTTACAAGGGGCCGGAAGGCCAGGCGATCAAGGTCGCGCCGCTCACGGACGAAGACCGGTTCACCCTGGTGCGCTGGATTGACCTCGGCTGCCCGATTGACCTCGATTACGACCCGCAGCATCCCGACGCGCGCGGCTTTGGCTGGATGCTGGATGACAACCGTCCGGTGCTGACGCTCACGCAGCCCCAGGCCGGGGCGAACTCGTCACTCTCGCGCATTCTCATTGGCGCGCATGATTACTACACGGGCCTTGATCCCAATGGCTTCACGGTGACGGCGGACTTCGCGGTGAATGGCGTCGCGGCGGGGGAGAACCTCGCGCCGAAGTTCTCGCGCCTGTCGCAAGGGGTATGGGAACTCAAGCTGGATGTGCCGGTGAAAGCCTTGGCCAAGGCGAGGCTGGAGGTCGTGGTGAAAGACCGGCAAGGCAATCTGACGCGCATAGACCGGGTGTTCTCGGTCGTGCCTGGCAAGGTCGCGGCGAGAGAGTAGCCGGTCGGGGGTGGATACTGGACATTGCCTGGGCTGGGCGCTTGCGCGAGGAGGCGGGCTGTGGTTCGCACGACGCCCCCTCACCCTGGCCCTCTCCCCCGATGGGGGAGAGGGGATTTGGTTTCTGGGATTTGGGAGTGATGCGCCGCAAGCGGCGCGCAAAGTCCTGGGTGGATTGCTGAAGCGTTTCGCCCTGCTGTGGCCTATGGACGGCGGCTGCAAGCCGTCGGCACGGGGTTCAGGATCTCCCTGACGCCAGCCCTCGCCCCGGTCGTGGGCCGGGTGTCTAAAGCGCGCGATCAGCGGGAGATGTCCGCCTGGCCGAGCACCTTGAACTGGTGCTTGCGCAAGGCTTCCTCGGCGACTTCACGATCCTCGAGGTTCAGCGCGAGGGAGGTCTTGTCCTGGGAGCGCACCATGAAAGAATAGATGTAGTGGATGTTAATCTCGGCCTGCAGCAGCGCGGCGAGCACGTCCTTCAACTGCGTCTCGGAGGCGATTTCCACCACGAGCAGGTCGCTCTCGCTGAAAGGGAAGCCGTGCTCGTTCAGCAGCTCGCGCGCGGCCTCGGGGTCATCCACCACGAGGCGGATGATGGAGCTGTCCGTGGTGTCGAGCACGGTGAGGGCGAGGATGTGGACGTTGCGCGAGACCAGCAGGGTGGTGAGGGTGTGGAGCCGGCCGAGCCGGTTGGGCGTGAAGACCGAGAACTGTTTCACCGGGCCGCCGGGCCGCTGGCGCATCGTGGTGACGCTCATGGCGGCAGTGTCCGCCGTTCCCGCGCGCCGCGCAAGAGGGTTCAAAATTCCCCATTGACATCCCGGCTGACTGTCCTAGTGTCCTATGACACTAGACGCCACTGCCCCGATGCTCCTCGAAGTCAATTTCAAGTCCGGTCTCCCGGTTTACCTGCAGATCGTCGAGCAGGTGAAGGCGGCGGCGGCCTCGGGCGCGCTGCGGCCCGGCGATCCGCTGCCGGGCATCCGGTCGCTGGCGGAGGAGCTGCGCGTGAACCGGAACACGGTGGCCAAGGCTTACACGGAACTGGAGAACGAGGGCGTGATCGAGACGGCGGCGGGCAAGGGCTGCTTCGTGAAGGACGGCGCCTCCCCGCTCAAGAAGGACGCGCGGAACAAGGCGCTGGGCGAGCTGATTGATGCCGCCATCGTCCAGGCGCATCACTACCAGGTGGGCGAGGAGGAGCTGCTCAAGCTGGTGCAGCAGCGGCTGGAGGCCTTCGCGGAACGGAAGGAAGCGAATGAACAGGCTGAGTGAAAGGAACACCATGAACACCGCCGAACCCGCCATCGCCATCACCGGACTGGTGCGCCGCTATGGGAAGCACGACGCCGTCAACGGACTGGACCTCACCGTGCGCCCCGGCCGTTGCTACGGGCTTTTTGGCCGCAACGGTGCGGGCAAGACCACCACGATCAAGTGCCTGCTGAACTTGCTACGGCCCGATGCCGGTTCCGTGCGCGTCTTCGGTCTCGACCCCGAACGCGATGAGGTGGCGGTGAAATCCCGCCTAGCCTACGTGCCGGACCAGGTGGCGTTTCACCCGTGGATGACCGTGCGCGAGACGCTGGATTACCTCGCCTCGTTTCGCACGCGTTGGAACCGCAAGACCGAACTGGAGCTGCTCGGGCAGTTCCGGCTCGACGCCACGCAGAAGACCGGCGCGCTCTCGAAGGGCCAGCGCACGCAGCTCGCGCTCGTGGCCGCGATCAGCGCGGAGCCGGAGCTGCTGGTGCTCGACGAGCCGACCAGCGGGCTGGACCCCATCGTGCGCCGCGAGTTCATCCAGACGGTCATCGGCGCGTATCAGGAGGCGGACCCGGAGCACCGCACGGTGTTCGTCTCCACGCATCTCATCAGCGAGTTTGAGGGGCTGATTGATGAGTTCACCATCGTGGACGAAGGCCGCGCCGTGCTGACGCTGGAGGCGGATGCCGCGCGGTCGCGCTACCAGCGCATCCGGGCGCGCTTCAGTGGCACGCCGCCGGAACTCAGGTTCCCCGGGGTGCTGCGCTCGCGGGTGACGGGGCGCGAGGTGGAGCTGATCGCGAACGGAGAGTCCGCGGCGATTCTGGAGCAGCTTCGGGTGCTGAAGCCGGAGGAACTGGTGAGCGAGGGGCTGACCCTGGAGGAAATCTTCATGGTGACGCTGCAATGAACACAACCCGAACCATTGGCCGCAGATTCTTCTCCCTCTCCCCCATTGGGGGAGAGGGCCGGGGTGAGGGGGTGGGGCGGTCAGCAGGCCGGGGCCCAATTGAAGCCAGACCGGGCTCGCTCGCTCGCTGTGAATCTGAACGCACGGCTACTTCTCACGACTGCCCCCTCACCCTATCCCTCTCCCCCGATGGGGGAGAGGGGACCGGACTGAGGACGCGGTCCGGTTCAGGGTCCGGCCTCCGCAGTGGGGCGCTCGGCCGGCGCGCTCCATATTGTGAGACTCCTCACGTCGTCTCCTACGAAGGATTGAACCCCCGACGCCCATGAACGCGAACACCCGAGTGCGACTGTGGAAGGAGGGCATTGCATTGCTGCCGTTCTGGGTGGCGATGGCGGGGATGATGGCGGTGCCGTTGCTGCTCACGTGTCGCACGCCGCTGGCATTCGCACATGCCGCGTATGTCTTTGGGTGTGCTTTGCTGGGATCGGTCATCATCGGGCAGGAGTTTCAGCAACGCACGATGGGGTTGCTGCTGTCCCAGCCTGTTTCACGACGGCGGATCTGGTGGGAGAAGATGACGGTGCTGGGAGTGGCGCTGGTGGGGTTGCTGCTTTGGCTGCTGATCCTGGGAGCCATCGAGGTGGAGTATGTGCGTGAACCCTTTGATTACGATCCCGGGGATCTGGCCGCCCGCAGGGAGGAGGTGCGGCAACTACGCGACCATTTCACCTTCGGACCGGAGGGGCTCATGGGTTGCGCGGCATTGCTACTGCCCCTGCTCCTTGGTTTTGGCACGGGACCGACGCTGACGTTGGTGGCGCGCAGCACCATCGGTGGCGTGGCGCTGACATTCCTTTGTCCATGGGGGCTGTTCTGCCTTGGCTACTTGCTGCTGCCAGTGGATTTCGACGAGGCGCCGGACCTGACCATCCTCACCAGCTACTTCCTCATGGCTTTTGGCGTCTATCCGGGCGCGCTCTTGTTATTCGGCTGCCGGTGCTTCGGACGCTGGGAAGACAGGCATGGGCAAGGACAAGAACTCGCGCTCCCGGGGAAGCTGGCGACGCCCTTTGTGGCGCTCAGCAGACGCTTCACGCTGGGCCAAGGCAGTGCGTTGGGGTGCCTCGTCCGCAAGGAACTGCGGCTGCAACTGCCGGCCTTCGTGGTCGCGTGTGGCTTGATCGCGCTCTGGCTGGTGATCTTCGCGGTCGTGTGCCTGCGTCCGAAGGTGGACAAGGCTTTCCTGATGCTGCCCTGCGTGCTGCTGGGCCTCGGCATTCCGGTGATCACGGGCATCGTCTCCACGGCGGAGGAACGCCGGCTCGGGCTGCTCGACTGGCATCTGACGCTGCCGGTTGCCGCAGGCCGGCAATGGCTGGTCAAAGTGCTGGTCGCGCTGGGAATCAACTTGGGGCTGGGTCTGCTGTTGCCTGGCTTGCTGACCTATGGAGCGGCTTGGTGGTTCGGCACGGGGCCGGTGTCGAGTGGAGGATCCGATGCCTCCTATGCGTTTCTTATCGCGAATGCGGTTGTTTTCAGTGCGGCGATGTATGCCTCCTCCGCCTCCGCGAATTCCATGCGCGCACTGGTCGGCACCGTGGTCATTTTCATTGCCGTGCCGATCACGGTTTTTCCCTCGCTCAGTTTTGTAGGCAGCCATGCGCGCGCACTTGGGGACCGGTTCCAGTTGGACTTGTTTGGCGGGCAACCAACGGTGGAGGCGTTCCACAAGATCCTGACGGGGCTGTTATGGCTGGGCGGCGTGGTGCTCACAGGGTGGCTCTACCGGCTGGGGCTGGCGAATTTCCGACGGTCAATCGGCCCGGTTGCAGGGCCAGTGCGGCGGCTGGCGCTGTTATTCGCAGTATCAATCCTTTACCTCGCTGCACTGGTATTTGCGGACGTCACCGTCCGCTGATTTGGTCGCACATGAATGCTCATATGAAAGGAAACCTATGAAACGAAACCTCAAGATCATCGGTGGTGTAGTGGCGGTGCTGGTCGGGTTGGGCTTGATCATGCCGGCGGTGGCGCAGTTGCGGACGCAGGGTGCGCTGCCGGCGGTGAGCGTGGGGCTGTTGCTGCTCGGCGTGTTTCTGTCGCTGGGCGGCGGGTGGGGAGTATTCGCGGCGGCGCGGAGGTAGGCGGGCGCGGGGGCCGGCGAGGACGCCGACGATACGGCAAGCCGGAGGCTTGCGCTACGGCCGCTCCCCTGCCTCGTTGAGGGTGAGGGTGAGGATGGCGAGGGCGGCGGTGTCGCAGCGGAGGACGAGGGGGCCGAGGGTGATGGGCTGCACTCCACGGCTGACGAGGGTGGCGATTTCCTGCGGGGTGAAGTCGCCTTCCGGGCCGACCCAGATGGCGACCTCGGCGGGGCGTTGACCGGTCCGCGCCTGATGTTCGGCGAAGACGGTGCGGATGGGGCGCGCACCGGGATGCAGCGAGGCGACGAGGGCGAGGTCGAAACGTTCGTTGCGCCGCACGTAGTCCGCGAAGGTCACGGGGGCTTCGATCTGCGGGAGCCAGGGGTTGCCGCATTGCTTCACGGCTTCCAGGGCGGTGGTGCGCCACTTCTCCAGCTTGCTCGCGGCGTGGTCCTCGTCGGGGCGGGAGATGGTGTGCTCGGTGAGGAGGGGAATGATGCGGGCCGCGCCCAATTCGGTGGCCTTCTCGACGATGGTGTCCATGAGCCGGCCCTTCGGGAGCGCCTGGAGAAGCGTGACGGCGCACGGCAGTGGCGGGTGGACGATGCGCTCGCGGATGGCGATGCGGACGGCCCGCTTGTCCGTGGTGAGGACGGAGCCGCGCGCCTCGACGCCCGCGCAGTCGAGGAGGGTCACGGGGTCACCGGGGCCGAGGCGCAGGACGCGGAGGGCGTGGTGGGACTCCTCCGGCGAGAGGGTGGCCTCCGCACCGTTCGCGGTGCCGGGCGGGATATGGAAACGATGCACGGGGAAAGAGTCGGGAACCGGGCCGGGAGTGCAAGTCTGGAGGCCGACGAGCTGCGGATGGGGCGGATAGGACCGATGGCACGGCGCTTAGGGCGGACTGGGAGATCATTTGCGTGACGCAATTGCGGTCGGGGGCGGGGGTGAGAGGGTTGCGGAGGGAAACCACGAATGGACACGAAGGAACACGAATCAGGCAGGGAACGGCGATGGGATTGGCACCGCAGAGGGGGACGGGCGCAGAGGGTTGGGAAGCGAGGGTGAGGTGCGTTTTACCAAACGAAGCCAATTGCGGGCGGAGAGGTGCCCGCGGATGACGCAAATGAAGGGGCTGCGAAACGAAGCCATTGGGGAGGATTGGAAATGTCAGGGTGCAGATTTCAGAGGGCCAGTGGAGCGGGCAATCGGACATGGCTGCGGGCAGCAGACGCGCGCTCCGTCGGATTTCGGAGGCGGTATCGAGCGGGGCCGGGTTCCGGCGGGGCTCGAAGAAGCGGCTTGCATCCGCCGTCGGACGCCAGTGCAATCCGCCCCAGCCATGTCCGAACGCAAGCCTGCGCTGGTCTTCATTTTCATCACGCTGTTCCTCGACATCCTGGGCATCGGGCTGATCGTGCCGATCCTGCCGAAGCTGGTGGAGCACTTCGTGGGTGGGAGCGTGGCGGCGGCGTCACACACCTACGGGCTGCTGGCGGCGCTTTACGGGCTGATGCAGTTCGTCTGCTCGCCGCTGCTGGGGAGCCTCTCGGACCGCTTCGGACGCCGGCCGGTGATTCTGGGGTCGTTGTTTGGCTCGGGGCTGGATTACCTGCTACTGGCGTTTGCACCGAACCTGGCGTGGTTCTTTGTCGGGCGGATCATCGCGGGCATCACGGGAGCGAACTTCTCGGCCGCGACGGCCTACATCGCGGACATCAGCCCGCCGGAGAAGCGCGCGGCGAACTTCGGCATCATCGGGGCGGCATTTGGGCTGGGGTTCATCGCCGGTCCGGCGCTGGGCGGGTGGCTGGGGGATGTGAACCTGCGCGCGCCGTTCTTTGCGGCGGCGGCGCTGACGCTGCTCAACTGGCTCTATGGCCTCTTCGTGCTGCCGGAGTCGCTCAAGGTGGAGAACCGGCGCAGCTTTTCGTGGAAGCGGGCGAATCCGGTGGGCGCGCTGCTCGCGCTGCAACGGTATCCGGTGGTCTTCGGCCTCACGGGCACCTACTTCCTGATGAACCTGGCACATCAGGTCTTCCCCAGCACCTGGGTGCTTTACACGAGCTACCGCTACAACTGGTCAGCGATGCAGACGGGGCTGTCGCTGGCGCTGGTCGGGCTGACGGCGGCCATTGTGCAGGGCGGGCTGACGCGCAGCATCATTCCGTGGCTGGGCGAGCGGCGCTCCGCAGTCGTGGGCCTGACAATCAGCGCGGCGGGCCTGGTGGCCTATGGGCTGGCGACAGAGGGCTGGATGGCCTACACGGTGATCGCGGTGGCCTCGCTCTCGGGCATCAGCGGGCCGGCGGTGCAAGGGCTGATCTCCCGCAGCGTGGGGGCGGACGAACAGGGCGCCGTGCAGGGCTCGTTGAACAGCCTCGGCAGCGTGGCGGGGGTGATCGGGCCGCCGCTGGCCACGGCGTTGTTCGGCTTCTTCATCAGTGCGGGCGCGCCCTTCAAGCTGCCGGGCGCGGCGTTTTTCTTCAGCAGTGCGCTGACCATCGCCGCGATGCTGCTGGCGGTGCGTTCGTTCCGACGAGACCCCCCGGCGGCGACGATTCCGCCGGCGTCGGGGTTGCGTGTGGATTCGGCGGGTGGATAATCCGACCATGAAAACTGTCGCTGTCATCGGGGCTTCCACGGATCGGAACAAGTTCGGCAACAAGGCCGTGCGCGCCTACCAGCAGCGGGGCTTCACCGTCTGGCCGGTCAATCCGAAGGAGCCGGTGGTCGAGGGGCTGGCCGCGTTTGCGAGCATCGCCGATGTGCCGGGACGACCGAATCTCGTCAGCGTCTATCTGCCGCCACCGGTGACGCTCAAGGTGCTGCCGGCCATCGCGGCGAAGGGGTGCGACGAGCTGTGGCTCAATCCCGGCACGGAGTCCGACGCGGTGCTGGCCGAGGCGGAGCGGCTGGGGCTGAACGTCATCCAGGCGTGCAGCATCGTCAGTGTTGGGGTGTCGCCGGAGAGTCTGTGAGGATGGCGGGCCGGAGCGTTCGGAGGGTCCGGCCCTGCTCGTCGTCAGGACGTTGCTGCGACCGATCCTGCGCCAGTTTTTAGGAATTCGGAATGCGGGTTGCACGGCAACCGAATTCCCGCCGTCCCGCCGCCGTCGGGTTGATAACTTCAGCCGCGCACCGCAACTCTACCACCGCCCGCCATGGCCATGCTCAACCGCCGCTCCTTCCTCCGTCACTCCTCCGCGCTCGCCGCCACCGCCGCGTCACTCCATCTCACCAGCGGGGTGCGCGCGCAAAGCCCGAACGGCAAGTTCACCCTCGCCTTCATCGGTCCCGGCGGCATGGGCACGAGCCATCTCAAGACCTTCGCGAAGAATGACGCCGTGG
>CAZOCL010000146.1:0-14862 GCA_964578245.1 uncultured Klebsiella sp.
GGTCAATCTGCTCCGGCGTGGTGTCGGCTTTGAACTGAACGAGTGCGATGTGTTTGACTCTGGCCATAGTATTGTCATTTGCCCTGCGCCGGATGAACCGCCCCGCCGCTCTGGACGATTGAATTTCGATTCAGTATGGAGACTGGCCGGGCCAAGTCAAACGCGCGTTCTGATTTTAGGTTCGGGCGCACACGGCACCACGCGCCACTGAAAATAAACCCCCTCACCCTGCGAGTGGTGCTTCGCCTGACATTCGAGGTAACGCGCCTCCTCTCCCCGGCCCTCCTCCATTCCATGGAGGAGAGGGAGACCAGAGCATGCCCGAGCTTCGGTGGGGGGCCGGAAGCTTTCGACTGGGTCCCGGGGTGGGCAGCGAAGTCGAAGAGCCATCGCCAGACTCAGTGCCGTCAGGCGCAGCGGCTGTGGCTGGTCGCCGCGACACAGCTCCGTTCCGGGGCGATGGCGGGTTTCGCAATCCTCGCGCAGCCCGCGCCAAGATCGGTGAATCGCGGACCTCGCCCGCAGAGTCTAGTTATCGCATGAATCGCATTCATCGAGACAATCGCGGCAAAGCCGTCCTCCGGGGGCTTGTGGCCCTGTTTGGGCTGCTGCCCTGGCTGGCCTCGGCGCAGTCCGATTTTCAAGGGGCGACGCACATGGTGCCCTTCGAGGAGGACACCATCAGCTACAACAAGACCCCTTCCACCGGTCCCATCGCACGGCTGCAGACCCGCCTGGATCGAGGCGAGGTGAAGCTCAGGTTCGACCCCAAGACCGGCTGGCGTGACTCGGTGCTGGATGCGCTGCAAATCTCTCCCAAGTCGCAGGTGATGGTGTTTTCCAAGACCTCGCTGCAGCGCGAGCGCATCGCGCCGCAGACGCCGCGGGCACTGTTCTTCAACGACGAATTGTATGTCGGCTGGATCCCTGGCGCACCGGTGATGGAGTTCAGCGAGGTGGACCCGAAGCTCGGTGGCGTCTTCTACACGCTGGAGCAAACCGCATCGGACCAGCCCAAGTTCACCCGCAACAACCAGTGTCTGGAATGCCATGCCTCTGCAAAGACCATGGGTGTGCCCGGCCATCTCATCCGTTCCTTCAAGACCGACGAGCAGGGCATCATCGACCTGATCACGGGCGTCTCCGAGGTGAACCATCGCACGCCGCTGGAGGACCGCTGGGGTGGCTGGTATGTGACCGGCACGCACGGCAGGGTGACGCACCGCGGCAATCTGTTCGGCAAGGCCGCCTTCCTGCAAGCGGAGGAGAAACCCAACTATCTGGGCAACTTGACGAACCTCAAAAAGCTCGTGGACCTCACCGACTACGCCTCCCCTCATAGCGACATTGTCGCGCTGATGGTGCTGGAGCATGAGGCGCACATGCACAATTACCTCACCCGCCTGCACTACGAGACGACCATGGCGCTGAGCCGTTACCAGCACATCCGCTACCTCCGCAGCATTGCCGAGGGGTTCCTGAAGTATCTCCTGTTCACCGAGGAAACGCCGCTCAAAGCCCGGGTCAAAGGCACTTCGGGGTTCGCCGAGCAGTTCGCCGCGCTCGGCCCCAAGGACAGCAAGGGGCGCTCGTTCCGGCAGTTCGATCTCGAATCGCGGCTCTTCAAGTATCCGTGCAGCTTTCTCATCTACTCGGAGGCGTTTGACCTGCTGCCCAAGCAGATGCGCGAACTCGTCCTGCAGCGGCTCCATGAAATACTGACCGGCAAGGACACGTCGCCAGAGTTCGCCAACATCCCAGCGGAGACCCGCCAGGCCATCCTGCAAATCCTCGTGGAGACCAAACCGAACCTCCCCGCCTACTGGCGCGGGCCACAGGCTGCCGCCGATGGCGCGCGCTGAGCCTGAATTTTTGCCACAAAAAGGCACAGAGGGCACAAAATGAAAGGGAGCGCGGCGTTCACGCCGCAGAAAGCCACGCCAGCAAGCGTGCGCTGTGACCGCCTTTGGCCTGCTCCCGTTTCTGTGGCGTGAACTCCGCGCTCCCACGGCGGTGGCTTTCGCCAGGGGACGATCTGGGTTCTGTGCTCCATTTCATTGCGCCTTCTGCGCCTTCTTGTGGCAATGGTTCTGTTCCTTGGCAGTGGCACTCTTTGATGTTCCCATGGCGGCATGAAACTCCGCCTCGGCTTCCTGGGGATTGGCGTGATGGGCCTCAAGCACCTACGCCAGTTCCACGTTCAGCACGCCGATCATGCGCAGGTGGTCGCGATTTGCGGTGGCAATGAAGCTAATCTGAAACGCGCGCTGGAAGTCGCGCCGAATGCCCGCGTTTTCTCGGATGAGCGTGAACTCATTCACTCCGACCTCGACGCCGTTTGCATCGCCACTCCGAACTTCACCCACGTGCCGTTGGCCTTGGAGGCGCTGAAGGCCGGCAAGCACCTTTTCCTCGAAAAGCCCTGTGGCATCACCCGCGGCGAGTGCCGCCTGCTCTTGAAGGCCGCCGAGCGCACCGACCGCGTGGTGATGATCGGCCACGAGTTTCGCTATGCGCCGCTGTTCCAGAAAGTGAAGTCGCTGGTGGATGCGGGGGAGATCGGCCGTCCGCGCATGGTGTGGACGCGCGAGTTTCGCTGGCCGTTCCAGCCCAAGTCGCAGGATTGGATTCAGGACCAGCGCCGCTCCGGCGGCCTGCTTGTGGACAAGAACTGTCACCACTTCGACCTGATGAATTGGTGGGTGGGCGCGCGGCCGGTGCGCGTTGCGGCCTTCGGCGGCAGCGCGGTCATGCGTGTGGTGCATACCGGACATCAGGTCAATGACCACGCCACGGTCAGCTTCGATTACGACAACGGCACGGTTGGCACGCTCCAAATCTGCCTCTTCGCTCGTGAGTTCCCGCAGGATGATCTGGAGCTGGGCGTGGTGGGCGAGGCCGGTTCGCTCCAGATACGCCCCTCGACCCGCGAAATCGTCCAGTGGACGCGCGGGGCAGGGCAGGGGACGCCCATCGTGCATCGCGTCGAACCGTCCGCCGGGGAAGGTTCGGGCAACCACCTCGGCTTCGACGAGATGCACACCGCCTTCCTCGCCGCCGTGCTCGACGGGCAGCCTCACCTCACCCCGGTCGGCGATTGCCTGGACGGCACCCTGCTCGCCCTTGCCGCCGAGGAAAGCATCGCCCACGGGCACATGATGGAGGTTTGAAGGCGGACTGAGATGTTAAACCACCGATGCACACGGATGGACACGGATGGGGATGGCCCGCGAAACACGCGAATGGACGCGAATGAAGACGGGGGCTTCCATTTGTGGGCTTCTGTTGTCTTCCTTTTCGCGTCCATTTGCGTGTTTCGCGGGCCATGTCTCTATTTTTTGAAATCCGTGTCCATCCGTGGTTGTCCAATTCTCGCTTCGGGGCTGGCGGGTTGTTTCCCGTTTTCGCCGCCTTTGTGACTTGCCAGCCTCGGAGCCGTCCGGCTTACTTCGCCGGAATTTTTTCGTGCCATGCCGCTGACTCCTGAACAACTCGCCAAAGCCAAGTCCCTCGGTTTTTCCGACCGCCAGATCGCCCACCTCACGGGCCAGACCGAGGACGCCGTCCGTGCCGAGCGCAAACGCATCGGCCTGGTGCCCAGCTACCGGCTGGTGGACACCTGCGCGGCGGAGTTCGAGGCCTACACGCCCTATTACTACTCCACCTACGACCGTGGCGATGACGAGGTGAAGGGCAATACGGCCAAGAAGGTGATGATCCTCGGCGGCGGCCCGAACCGCATCGGGCAGGGCATCGAATTCGACTACTGCTGCGTCCATGCGGCGTTTGCGCTCAAGGAGGACGGCTTCGAGACCATCATGGTGAACTCGAACCCGGAGACGGTTTCGACCGACTACGACACGAGCGACAAGCTTTTCTTCGAGCCGCTCACGCTGGAGGACGTGCTGCACATTTACGAGCGGGAGCAGTGCTGGGGGGCCATCGCGCAGTTCGGCGGGCAGACGCCGCTGAATCTCGCGCTCGGCCTGCAGAAGAACGGCGTCAACATCATCGGCACCTCGCCGCAGAGCATCGAGGTGGCCGAGGATCGCAAACTCTTCGCGGCGATGCTGACCAAGCTCAACATCCCGCAGCCGCCGAACGGGCTCGCCATCAATGAAGCCGAGGCGCTCGTGGCCTCCAAGCGGCTGGGCTACCCGGTGCTCGTGCGCCCCAGCTTCGTGCTGGGCGGGCGCGCGATGCAGATCGTTTACTCCGATGCTGAGCTGTCGCACTACATGCGCTTCGCAGTGGAAGCCGGGCCGGACCGCCCCGTGCTGGTGGACAAGTTCCTCGAAGACGCGACCGAGGTGGACGTGGACTGCCTCACGGACGTGGGCCAGTTCCAAAACCCGGACGATGGGACCATCGTCATCGGCGGGATGCTGGAGCACATCGAGTTCGCCGGCGTCCACTCCGGTGACGCCGCGATGGTGCTGCCGCCGCACACGCTCTCTCAGTCGGTCATCAACACCATCCGCGAATACACCCACGCGATGGCCAAGGAGTTGAAGGTCATCGGCCTGATGAATGTGCAGTATGCCGTGAAGGGTGAGACGGTCTATGTGCTCGAAGTGAATCCGCGCGCCAGCCGCACCGTGCCCTTCGTCAGCAAGGCCATCGGCAAGCCGCTCGCCAAGCTCGCCGCGAAGGTAATGGCCGGGAAGACCTTGAAGGAGCTCGGCTTCACCGAGGAAATCTGGACGAAGTATTGGGCGGTGAAGGAGTCGGTGTTCCCTTTCAACAAGTTCCACGGGCAGGACATCCTGCTCTCGCCCGAGATGCGTTCCACCGGCGAGGTCATGGGCCTGGATGCGGACCTTGGCGTGGCTTATGCGAAGTCGCAGATGGCGGCGAACTCGCCGCTGCCGCTCAAGGGCAAGGTCTTCATGAGCGTGAGCGACGCGCACAAGGAGCATGTCGCGGAGGTCGGGAAGCAGTTCGCCGATCTGGGCTTTGAACTGGTCGCGACCAACGGCACTGCCACCATCTTGGAAAAGGCCGGGCTGAAGGTGCAGCGCATCTACAAGCTCGCCGAAGGCCGGCCCAACGCGATTGACCTGCTCAAGAACAAGGAAATCCAGCTCGTGATCAACACGCCCGCCGGCCAGACCCCGCGGGCCGATGAAATCAAGATCCGCACCACGGCGGTCTATACCGGCACGCCGATCATGACCACGCTGTCCGGAGCCCGTGCCGCTGCGCTGGGCATCGCCGCCCTGCAAAAGAGCGGCTACGCGGTGCGGACGGTGCAGGAGTATCACTGAGATGGGGGGCGGCGAACGGCGACGCCACTCCCATGAACTCGTGCCGGTGGCTTGCCGCCACCACGAGGCGCGTGGAGTGCGCAGCCGGCGCGTCGTGCTGTGGCCTCACGGACGGCGGCTACAAGCCGCCGGCATGGCGTTTAGGGCTTCAACGCAGGTAGCTTTCGTTCCGAGAATTCTCAACCCAACCTCTTCTCCGGGGAGGAGTGCCCGCTTGCCTTTTGCGGGCGCATGGTTTTCCTGATGGAAGCATCAAGTCATTCGATTTCTCCTCCCCCATGGCCGATGATACGTATACCCACCAATACGACGGCAATGTCGCAGTCGTAACGAAACAGAAAACGAATATGAAAAAGCTTCTGATCCTCGGTATCGGTCTGCTCACAGTGTTGCCCTCCCATGCTCAGACCTTCGGCCCGAATGCGCTGGGCACGGCAGTGGTGGGCGGAGTGCTGGGCGGCGTCATCGGGCACAACAGCGGACACCGGACGGCGGAGGGCGCGGCCATCGGCGCGGTGTCCGGGCTGGTGCTGGGCGCCATCGCCGACAACAGCTTCCGGCAGCCGGCGGTTTGCTATCCTACGCCGGTGGTTGTGCGACCGGTTCCCGTGGTGAGTTACCCGTATCATCACCACCATTATTACCCGCGGCCGGCGTTTATCCCGGCGGTCGTGAGCACGCCGATGGCAACCTGCGCGACGGTTCCTGTGCAACCGGTCACCATGGTGCCGGCTCCAGCCCAGACGGTCATCATCAACAACTACTACGGGACGAGGCGCTGAGGCCGGCTTATAGAAACGCGAGCCGGGGATTGGACGGGCTGCTTTGCCTGGAGGGATGCGCCCTCCGCCGTCGAAGCCACGGGCAAGGCAGCCCGTTTTGCATTACCGGGGGCGCGGTGGGAGATCAGTTCCGCACCGTGCGGACGAAGGTGTCCAGGTCGGTGCTCTCCTTGCCCTTGAGCTTGGCCTTGCCGCGCATTCCGCCGATGGTGCGCTCCCACTCCGTCTCGTTGTAGGTGGCGGGATCATACTGGCGATGGCACTCGGTGCAGGCTCCACCGAAGAGTTCGCGCCCATGCTTGATCTGTGCGCCGGTCAGGCCGCCTTGAAACTTGAAGATGACAGGGACGACGTCCTTGGCCGGGTCAAGCTGCACTTTGCCGGCGGAATTGCCGGAAACTGCGGCGACCATCGCCACCGCCTTCTCATTCTTCTGTCCAACCAACGCAGTTTCTCCAGACGACTCCTTCTGCGCCGACTGGCGCTTCTTCACCCAGACCAACGCCCCCGCGAGCACGGCCACGGCCAGGACGCTCGCGATGACCGCCCCGATCACCAGCTTGGCCTTGCCACCGCCCACCGCGACGACATTGGCGTCATCGGTGCTGTCGAGCTTGAGCGGGGTTTCCTGCTGGCAGTGCGGGCAGGTGGCGTTGGCGCCCACGGCCTCGGCGGGATACTCGATGCGTCCGCCGCAGTGTTCGCAGGAGCATTTCAGGAAGCCGGGCATGGTAGTGGTTGAGTTGAGGGTTTACTTCTCACCGTCCGGTTCGAGCACGCAACGAAAGCCATACAATCCCCCGCGCCCGTTCGGCAGCGCGATGTGGCGGCAGGCGTTCTGCACACTCACGGGGTCCCAGAAGACCCACGACGCGCCGCGCAGCACCTTGAACTTCCGGCCGCCGCCGTCCTCTTTCAACTTCTTGTCTTCCTGGTGAATCTTGGGGTCATTCATGGTCTTCACATACCAGTCGTTCACCCACTCGAAAGCATTGCCGCCGAGGTCGTAAATCCCGTGCGGATTGGGGGCGAAACTGCCCACCGGAGCCGTGTTGTCGCCTTCGCCGGGCTTGTAGCCAGGGAGCTTGGGCCAGTCGGCCATCTTGGGCCAGGTCTCGCCCCAGGGGAATTTGCTCTTGCCCATGGCGGCACTCCACTCGGCGTCCGTGGGCAGGCGGTAACGGTCCTTGCTGCCGATCGCGCCGGCTTTGCGCTCCTTCTCCGTGAGCCAGCGGCAATAAGCGGCGGCCTCCTCCCAGGTCACGTTGCAGATGGGGTGGTTCATCTTTGCCGAGTAGCCGAGCGCGGCCCAGTCCTGCTTGGCGAATGAGTCCGCGAAGGGCGCGTAGTCCGAGACGCGCGTCTCGTAGATGCTCATCAGGATGCGCGTCTCGGGCACGGGGACGAACTTCATGCCGAGCGAGTTGGCGTAGGGGCTGGTCTTGGTGGCGGCAAACTTGCCCTGGGCCAACGCGCCGGGCGCAACCAGCAGCGCGGCGAGGATGGTCCAGCCCAGACGGGTAATGTTTCGGCACAAGCTCACGAGATGGTTAGTTCACCCGATTTTGCCCCGTTGGCGAGCCAAATTCGACTGGGCTTGGATGGGTGATGCTACTGAGTATGCCGGCCCTGTCCGCCGGTCGCGCCAGCCGGGCAAGCGAGGACGCTTGCGACACGGCCGGCCGGAGGCCGGCGCTACGTAGCGCCCGCGTCCCGCGGGCCGTGTCGCTGGCGTCCTCGCCGGCCCGGCGACGAACTACCCTCAAAGCCCGGTCGGATGATCCACGAAGGTCCACTCCAGCAGGAACTTCTTCGCGAGGTGGGCGGCCAGCGCCTTCACGCCGAACGTCTCGGTGGCATAGTGCCCGCCATAGAGGACGTTTAGGTTTAGATCCTCAGCCAAGGCATAGGTCCAATGCGGCCCCTCACCAGTGATGAACGTGTCCACGCCCTCGGCCGCCGCCTTCTTCAATTCCGCACCCGCGCCGCCGGTCACGATGCCAATGCGCCTGCATTCCGCCGGGCCGCCAGGGAGGAGCTTCGGCACTGTGCCGGTCGCCTGGGCGAGCCGGCTGGCCAGTTCGTCGCGGCTGATCTTGGTCTGAGATTGCAGGCCTATGTTTGCGCCTTTCTCGAAGAAGAACGGCTTCAGTTTCTTGAGCCCCAGTGCAGCCACCAGCAGCGCGTTGTTGCCAAGCTTCGGGTGCAGGTCCAGCGGGAGGTGCGAGCTGTAAACCGCGAGGTTGTGATCGAGCAGCAAACGCTGCAACTCACGACGCTTGCCCGTCCACGGCACGGTATCGCTCCAGAAGAGCCCGTGATGCACGACGAGCAGGTCCGCCTTCGCCGCGATGGCGAGCTTCACGGTGGCGAGGCTGGCATCCACTGCGGCGGCGATCCGCGTGACCTGGCCGTTATTCTCCACTTGCAGGCCATTGTGCGCGCGATCCCAGTCCTTCACCTCGGTGGTGCGGAGGAGCGTGTCACAGTGCTGGACGAGGTCGCTGAGCGAAGCGGTTGCCATGGGCCGATGAAAGCACGCCGCCACGCAAAGCTCCAGCCCCCGTAGATCCGCGTAGGAGACGACGTGAGGAGTCTCTAACTGGTTTTCCGAAAGCATGGAGACTCCTCAGTCAGGCGTGCTGGCAGGGCATCCCTCCCGGAGCGCGGCCCGCCGGGCCGCTTAGCGGGGTGTGCGCAAGGAGGGGTTCGTCCCGGTTTGGCGGTCGCATGCGCAAAGCGGGCGAGGACGCCCGCGCTCCGCGTCATCCTACGGGCGGGGATTGCTATTTTCCCCGACGCTTCGCACTCTCCCGCGCATGACGAGTCCGCTAGCCTTGCTGCTCTACGAACGCCTGCTCCCCGGCAGTGCGCTCGGCAACAAGCTGCGCGACCAGGGCTACCGGATTCAGCACGTCGTGGACCCCGCGGGTATCGCCAGCATTGCGAGCAAGGAGATGCCGCTCGTGGCCTTCGTGGACCTGGAGTGGAAGCATCTCGACGCCTGCACCGCCATCACGGCGCTCAAGGCCAACCCCGCGACCGCCCACATACCGGTCCTCGCCTTCAGCAGCCCGCGCCATATCAAGTTGCAGGAGGCCGCACTCGCCGCCGGTGCGGCCATCATTGCCAGTGACGAGGCCATTCTCGCCCAGCTCCCAGCGATGCTTGACCGGGCGATGGTGGTGGAGTGAAAAAGTTGAGAGTTGAAAGTTGGGGAGTTGAGAGTTGATAGACCACCCCGCTTTCGGCCACGCTTGCCCCACTGATTACTGATTACTGAACACTGATTACTTTTCCCCTCATGGCCATCCCTTCCGTCAAGCTCACCCAAGGCATTCACGTCCTGCACCTCTTCTTCCGCGTTGATCGCTCGCGCTGGGCGGCGCTGCCCGCCGGTGAATCCGCTGCCACGCGCGGACGCCTCGAAGCCATCACCCAGAAGTATGCTGGTCCGGCGGCTCCCCGCGTGGCGACCTACGCGGGCGTCGGCGGCAAGGCGGACCTCGGCTTCATGGTCTACGCTCCGGAGTTGCAGCAGCTCAGCGCGATGCAGCGGGAGGTGGAACTGGCCTTCCCGCCGGGCGCGCTGAGCTTGGTTTACTCCTACCTCAGCGTCACCGAGCTGCCGGAATACGTCACCACGGACGACGACCTGAAGCGCATGATCCAGCACGGCGAACGCAAGCTCCAGCCGGGCACGCCGGAGTTCGACGAGGCCTTCGCCGCCGCCAAGAAGCGCAACGACGAATACAAGCACTACCGCCTGAACCCCGAACTGGAAGACTGGGAGATCATGTGCTTCTACGGCATGACCAAGAAGCGCGACCTCGCGGACAACTGGTATATGCTCGACTTCGACATGCGCAAGAAGCTCATGGGCAGCCACGCGAAGACGGGCCGCAAATACGCCGGCCGCATCTCACAGCTCATCACCGGCTCCACCGGCATGGACGAGTATGAGTGGGGTGTCACCCTCATCGCGCACAGCCTCGATGCCGTGAAGGAAATCATCTACGAGATGCGCTTCGACGAGGTCAGCGCCCGCTTTGGCGAATTCGGCCCGTTTTACATCAACCTGCGGCTCCAGCCGGGGGATCTGTGGGAGCATTTGCGGTTGTGACGGTAGCCGCCGACGTGAGGAGGCGGACTCCCTGCGCAGGGAAACAAGCCATTGCAGAAACGCCCCGACGGCTTATGCTGCCGCCATGAAGTCTTGCACCATCACTGAAGCCAGCACGCAGCTCGACCGGCTGTTTGAGGCCGCGCTCGCTGGTGAGGTGGTGCTGCTGACCAAGGGAGCCAAGCAGGTGCTGCTACGCCGTCCCGAAGCGGAGCCAGTGCCCATCCGCCCGCCAGGATATTTCGCCGATTGCTACTCCGCCGAGGAGGCTGCGATGTCCAACCGCCTTGCCAGTGCCTCACCGGTGACGCTCGTTGACTGAAGTCCGCCTGTGCAACAGTGGGACATCATCCAGTTTCCATTCGGCGAGGCTGGTCCACACCCAGCCGTCATCCTGTCGTCAGATGAACGGTGCGCAAACCCTGACCTTGGTCACGTCAACGCCTTGATCTGCTCCTCTGTTCGGGTCGCCCGCCCGTTGAAAAAACACGAGGTCATGTTGGACAGCGTCGATGGACTGGATTGGGAGACTGCCGTTCGCTGTGACATCATTCACCTCCTCCCAAAATCCTCCTTTGGCGTAATCCGTGGCCGGGTCAGCTACCCGCGACAAGTTGCCCTCGCCAGAAAACTGGCCGAATGTCTGCGGCTGCGCTGGTAACCCATGTCCGTGCCTGTCACCTCCCTCTATCTCCACGTCCCGTTCTGCGCACATAAATGCGAGTATTGCGCGTTCTACTCGGCCGTGCCGAAGGAGGATCTGGTTGGTCGTTATGTCAACGCCTTGGTGCGTGAACTTGAACTGGTCGCGCATGAGCTGAAACCGCGCACGGTCTTTTTCGGTGGTGGCACGCCGTCGCTGCTGAATCTCAAGCAGTGGGAGCAAATCCTGAAAGCCTTCGAGCGGCTCGGCCTGCTCGGTGCGGAGGAATGGACGGTCGAATGCAATCCCGCCACCGTTTCGGCTGACAAGGCCAAGCTCCTCCGCGACTTCGGGGTGAATCGAATCTCCATGGGCGTGCAATCGCTCGATGAGCGTTTGCTGGAGCGGCTGGGGCGCATCCACAGCCGCGAGCAGGTCTTCAAGTCCTTTGACACGCTGCGGGCCGCCGGTTTCGCGAACATCAACGTGGACCTGATGTTCGCCATCCCCACGCAGACGATGGAGCACTGGCGCGCCACGCTCCGCGATGCCCTCGCGCTCGGCAGTGAACATCTCTCCTGCTACGAGGTCATCTACGAGGACGACACGCCATTGTTCCACCAACTCCAGGCGGGCGAGTTCGACGTGAACGAGGAACTCACCGAGGCGATGTATGAGGAGCTGGTCGCGACGGCGGGGCAGGGGGGCTTCCGGCAGTATGAAGTGGCTAACTTCGCGCGGGATCAGCGGCAGCGGAGTGCTGGAGTGTTGGAGTGCTGGAGTGCTGAGGGGCCTGCGTCCCATCACTCCACTAATCCACCGCTCCACTCCTCCGTTCCTGCCCTCGCCTGCCAGCACAACGTCAACTACTGGCGCGGTGGCCAGTTCCACGCGCTCGGGCCCAGCGCCTCGGGCTACGTCGGCGGCGTGCGGACCAAGAACTGGTCGAACACGCAGCTCTACTGCGAGCAGTTGGAGAAGGGCGTCCGTGCCATCGAGTCCCGCGAAGAACTGCCGCCCCTGGCCCGCGCGGGGGAAATCGCCGCCTTCGGCCTGCGCATGAATGCGGGCTGGGGCTTCGACGAGTTTGCGGGCGTCACTGGCTTCGATCTGCGCAGGGAATGGTCTGGCGACATGGACACATTGGTCGCCGAGGGGTTCGCGATTCGCACCGAAGCGCGTTTTCAACTTACGCATCGCGGGCTCCGGTTCGCGGATCACGCGGCGGAGAAGTTTTTGCGCTCCATTACGAGCGTCGTTTAGTCCACTGTGGCGGCATCGGTTCGCGCAAGTCACTGAATAGGTGCCACCAAGTTCACGTCGGCAACCCGGCCCGCAAATTTTGAGTTCGCCATTTTGGCGGGGGTCGCGTGGAATGTCCGTGTTCCCGGTGACGGCAACGTAATGTTGAAAGGCACAATCGATGACGACTACTGAACCATCCGCGACGCTCGCGGGAGAACAAGACTTGCAGGCGCTCGAAAAGCTCAAGACGGCCAGCGCCTCGATCAAGCGCGAACTGAGCAAGGTCATCGTCGGCCAGGAGCAGGTCGTCGAGGAGGCGCTCATCGCCATTTTCACCCGGAGCCATGCGCTGCTGATCGGCGTGCCCGGTCTGGCGAAGACGTTGCTCGTGTCCTCGCTCGCGCAGACGCTGCACCTCGGCTTCAAGCGCATCCAGTTCACCCCCGACCTGATGCCCAGTGACATCACCGGCACCGAGGTGATCCAGCAGGACCAGACCACGGGTGAGCGCGTGTTCCGCTTCCTGAAGGGCCCGATCTTCTCGAACATCGTCCTGGCGGACGAAATCAACCGCACGCCGCCCAAGACGCAGGCGGCGATGCTCGAGGCCATGCAGGAACGCAAGGTGACCGTCGGCGGCACCGATTACGCGCTGCCCAACCCGTTCTTCGTCCTCGCGACGCAGAACCCGATCGAGCAGGAAGGCACTTATCCGCTGCCCGAGGCGCAGCTTGACCGCTTCATGTTCATGATCACCGTGGACTATCCGACCACGGCGGAGGAACTCCAGATCATGAAGATGGCCACCGGCGCGCCAATGGAGAAGCCGCAGGCGGTCCTCACCGAGGCGGACATCCTGGAACTCCAGGCAACCGTCCGGCGGATGCCGGTCGCGGACCACGTCTATCAATACGCCGAGCGCATCGTGCGAGTGACGCGCATCAAGACCCCCGAGGCGAACGACTACTGCAAAAAGTTCCTCTCCTGGGGTGCCGGCCCGCGCGCGAGCCTGAACCTGATCCTCGCCGCCAAGGCCCGGGCGATGCTCAAAGGCCAGTTCCACGTGAGCTGTGACGACGTCGCCGCCGTGGCCCCGCCCATCCTGCGCCACCGCATCATTCCGAACTTCGCCGCCCAGAGCGAAGGCATCACCGCCGATGACGTGGTGAAGAAGATTCTCGAGGCGATTCCGAAGGACCAGAAGGTCGGCTGAAACGTCCAAGCCCGAATGTCGAATGACGAAATGCCCAATTTCGGCCGCGGTTAATTTGCGCCACGCCATTGGTCATTCCTCATTGAGCATTCAGAATCCCCACTGATGGACGCCGCCACGCTAGCCACGCTCCTGGATCCCGTCGCGATCTCGCGCGCCGAGTCGCTCGGGATGCACGCGCGCTATCTCGTCGAGGGCTACATGGCGGGCGAGCACAAGTCGCCTTACCACGGCTTCGCCATCGAGTTTGCCCAGCACCGCGAATACGCGCCGGGCGATGACCTGCGCTACCTCGACTGGAAGGTGCTCGGCCGCACGGACCGCTACTACATCAAGCAGTTTGAGCAGGAGACGAACTACGTCGCGCACATCCTGCTCGACGGCTCGGAGTCCATGAAATACGGCTCCGGCGGCTACACAAAGCTTGCCTACGGCAAGATGCTTGCCGCCTGCCTGAGCTACATCATCCTGCATCAGCGGGACGCCGTGGCGCTGGACATCTTCGACACCGAGACGCGCGAATATGTGCCGCGGAGCAACAGCCACGCGATGATTCACAAGGTGCTCGCCACGCTGGCTGCGTTCGAGCCCGAGCGGCAGACGAACATCGCCGCCATCCTCCACGAGATGGCCCGCCAGGTCCGTCGGCGCGGCATCGTCATCATCATCAGCGATCTCTTTGATGATGAGGCAAAGATCATGGAGGGCATCCAGCACCTGCGCTTCGGCGGCAGCGAGGTCGTGGTGTTTCACCTGATGGACCCGGCGGAACTTGAGTTCAAGTTCAACGGCCTCATTGAGTTCGTCGGCCTGGAGGCCATTCCGAACATCCTCACCCGTCCGCAGGAAATCCGGGCCAGCTACCTCGCCGAGGTGGAGCGCTTCCGGTCCACGCTGCGCTCCGGCTGCGAGAAGAACCATGTGCATTTCGTGCCGGTGAACACAGCGCAACCGCTGCATGAGGTGATCAGCGGGTATCTGGCCTTCCGGTTGAAAACCTCAGTCAAATGAGTTTCCTCAACCCCTTCATGCTGTTCGGTGCCGGCGCGATTGCCGTGCCGATCATCATTCACCTGCTCAACCGCCGGCGCTTCCAGCGCGTGGTGTGGGCGGCGATGCGGTTCGTCAAGGTCTCCACCGAGAAGAATCAGCGCCGGATGCTGGTCGAGGACATGATCCTCCTCGCCATCCGCTGCCTCATGCTCGCGTTGCTCGCGCTGGCGGTCGCCCGGCCGGCGATGCGTTCCACCACGCATAATGTCTTCGGTCAGTCAAAGGTCACGGCGGTCATCATTCTCGACAACTCCGCGAGCATGGGCGTGTCCGATGGCGTGCAGACGCGCTTTGACAAAGCTCGCAAGGTTGCCGAGCAGGCGGTGGACGCGCTGCCCTCCGGCTCCGCTGCCGCCGTCATCCTCGCGTCCGACGTGGCGAAGGAAGTGATCAAGGAGCCGACGCACGACCTCAATCTCGCGCGCAAGACCGTCCGCGAAGCCCCGCTCTCCGACCACGGCACCGATCTTTTCCCCTCGATTGAGAAGGCCCTTGAAACGCTCAAAGGCCGCTCCGCCATCCGCAAGGAAATCTAC
>CAZOCL010000147.1:0-14786 GCA_964578245.1 uncultured Klebsiella sp.
TCGGCTCCGTCGCGGAGGATCTGGCGGACGTAGTCCGGGTTGGCGGCGAGTTCGGCGCGCTTGGTGCGGGCGGCGGCGAAGTGATTCCAGTAGTTCTCGAACAGGGCCTTCTTCAGATCGCCGTAGCCGAGGCCGCCGGCACGGAGGCGGTTCTCGGCGTCCGCGGCCACGTCGGCGGGGGCGACGAGCTTGAGGAGCTGGACGGCGAGGTTCTTGTCCGCGTCGGGCTTGGGCTCGGCGGGGGTGCGCGAGTCCATCACGATGCCCATGATCTTCTTCCGCGTGGGCTTTTCTTCACCGAAGATCTCGATGGTATTGCCGTAGCTCTTGCTCATCTTCTGGCCGTCGAGGCCGGGGACGGCTGCGCCTTCCTCGCGGATGCGCGGCTCGGGGATGACGAAGGTCTGGCCGTAGAGCTGGTTGAACTTGCCGGCGATGTCGCGCGTGACTTCGAGGTGCTGCTTCTGGTCGCGGCCGACGGGGACGACGTTGGAGTCGAACGCGAGGATGTCGGCGGCCATCAGGACGGGATAGGCGAAGAGGCCGTGGTTGACCGAGCCGATTTCGCCATCGCCAAGCTTGTTGACCTTGTCTTTGAAGCTGGTGCAGCGTTCGAGCAGGCCCATGGGCGTGACGGTGGAGAGCAGCCAGGAGAGTTCGGCGACTTCCGGGACGTCGGACTGAGTCCAGAAGACGCAGCGTGCGGGGTCGAGGCCACAGGCGAGGAAGTCCAGCGCCACATCGAGGGTGTATTGGCGGCGGAGCTTCGGGTCCGTGAGGGAGGTCATCGAGTGGTAGTTCGCGATGAAGTAGAACGCCTCGCCCTGCCGTTGCAGTTCGATGGCGGGGCGCATGGCACCGAAATAGTTGCCCAAGTGCAGCGCCCCGGAAGGCTGGATGCCGGTCAAAATTCGCATGGGTGGGACGGTAGCAAGCAGGGGGCGAGGCTGAAAGCTCAAGGTTCAAATTGAGCCGGAGCGATGCAGCAGGAGCACCGTTCGCTTCAATCCGAACTCCGAAGTTGAAACCGCGGATTTCGCGGATGGCACGGATGGGAACGGGAAGGGCTTTCCAGCGCTGCGTTGCGGAACCAATCCAGCCGGTAGCGAGCTTGCGCAAGCGGTTTTTTATCCGCGTCATCCGCGTCATCCGCGGTTTTCCCTTCGGAATTTGGGTTCAATGCAGCAACAGTGAGCGCAGAGACTCATCACCCCTCCAGCTCGCAGTTCAACTCGGTCCTTGCTGCGGCCGGTCTTCGACACAGCCGCGCTCCACTTGCTCACTTCCCGCTGAGGCAATATACCGCGCGGTCGGAGCGGAGGAAGATCTGGCCGTCGGAGATGGCGGGGCTGCCATTGAAGGGCGTCGGGTCCAGCGCGGGGTTGTGGGCGAGCAGCTTGAACTCGGGCTTGGCTTCGATGACGAATACACCACGGTTCCGGGTGGGGAAGTAGATGCGGTCCCCGGACAGGATGGGGGAGGCGTAGATTTTGTCGGGTCGAGGCTGGAGCGCCTGCTCCCACACAACCTCGCCGCTCTCGCCTTTCAGGCAGTAGAGCTTCGCGCTGCTGTCGTTGGCGAAATAGAGGTGGCCGTTGTGCCAGACAGGGGAGGAGACGTTTGAGCCTTTGTTGATCTGCCACAGCACATGCGTGCTGGTCACGTCTCCGCGTCCACCGGCGCGCACGGCCATGGCCTGGCCAGCGGGGTGCCCAAGCAAGTAGATGACGCCGTTGTGGGCGACAATGGACGGGCATAGTTCGGCGGCGTTGATGGCCCGGCAGTTCCACAACTCCTGGCCAGTGCGAGGGTCAAACGCGCGCAGCTTTCCGGCGATGGCCACAACGAGTTCCGGCCGTTCGCCACCTGCGCTGACGAGTGCGGGGGTGTTCCAGGCGCGGGCCATGCCCTTGGTGCTCCACGCCACCGTGCCATCGGCCTTGCGCAGGGCGAAGAGCGTGTCGCTCTCAAAGGCGGCGTTGACGATCACCAGGTCCTCAAAGAGCACGGGCGAAGCGCCGGTGCCCCAATCGTGCTTGTTCGTTCCGACGTTCGCATGCCAGAGCGCCTTGCCTTCATGGGTATAGGCGAACACGCCATTCTTGCCCTGGAAGAAGAACACGTTGGTTCCGTCGCTCACGGGTGTGTGGGAGGCGTAGCCGCCCTGCGGCAGGTAAGGCCCTTGATACAAGGTCTCGGGCAACGGAGCTGAGGCGGGGTGGTCCCAGAGTAGCTTGCCATCGCGGCGATCCAGGCAGAGGGCGTGGCGCTTGAGCTGCGCGGGGTCGCCAGGATTTTGAAGGTCACGCCCATAGCCGCTCCAGCAGGTCAGGAAGACGCGGCCCTGGCTCACGATCGGACTGGATGAGCCGGGGCCGGGCAACTCGGTGCGCCAGAGGAGATCTTCGTTCGTGGTCCAGCGCAGCGGGAGCTGGGCTTCGGCCGTGATGCCGTCGCCGGTGGGGCCACGGAAGCGCGGCCATTCGCCGGCGGAAACCGAAAGCGCAGCGAAGAGGACTAGGGCGAGGGCGGTGGAGTGATGCATGGTAAGCGCTAGAGAGGGACGTTGTGGGCGGCAGGGGAGTTCATCGGCGGGGGCACAGAATCATGGGAGGGAAGGAACGAGGCGGAGTAATGGAGGCGGGGTTGGTGGGGGCACGCGCAACGGGGCCGGCGGGGACGCCAGCGGCACGGCGGGACGCGGGCGCTACGGGGTGGGCGCGGCGGGGCCGCTTGCCGGACAGGGACTCAGATTAAGATTAGGATGAGGATTAAGATTGGGATTGGGGGCGGAGCGACGGGTGTGCGTTTCGCTCGGTCATTGACAGTGCTGCCGCTGCTCCGCCAAATACGCACCGCACAACGCATGAAACTCTGCCGCTTCAAGACTGGTTCCAACTGCCACCACGCCCGCATCGGCCTGACCACTGACGATGTCACGGTGCTTGACCTCTCCGCCGCCGGGGTGAAGTCCCTGACGGCGCTGTTGGAGGGGGACAACCTCGTGGCCGTGCTGCAGGCGCTCGTGACCTTGCCGATGCCGCGCTTGAATCTGGCGGACATCACGCTGCTCGCGCCGGTGGAGCAGCAGGAGGTCTGGGCGGCGGGGGTTACTTACCTCCGCAGCAAGAAGGCGCGGATGGATGAGTCCGAGTTCAGCGCCAGCGCCTACGACCGCGTGTATGACGCGGAGCGGCCGGAGATTTTCTTCAAGTCACTGCCGGAGAAGGTCGTGGCGACTGGCGGCGATGTGGGCATCCGCAAGGACGCCAAATGGAACGTGCCGGAACCGGAACTGGTGCTCGTGTGCAACTCACGCGGGAAGGTCGCCGGCTACACTATCGGCAACGACATGAGTTCGCGGGACATTGAAGGCGAGAACCTGCTCTACCTGCCGCAGGCCAAGACCTACTTGAAGTCCTGCGCTGTCGGTCCGTTCATCACGGTGGGGACCAGCGAGGCGGAGGCGCGCGGGTGGACGATTTCGGTCGAGATTTTGCGCGCCGGGCAGACGGTGTTCAGCGGGGAGACATCGGTCGGGCAGATCAAACGCACGTTTGATTCGCTGGCCGAATTTCTGTTCCGCAGCCAGAGCTTTCCGCATGGCGCGATGCTGCTCACGGGCACCGGGGTGGTGCCGCCGGACAATTTCACGCTCGGGGTGGGTGACCGGGTGCGCATTCGGATCTCGGGCATCGGGACACTGGAGAATCCGGTGGCGACGGTGTAGCGTAACCAACCGCCCGGAACGGCGTCTTTAATCCCTGAAGGCCGGCAGGCATTTAACTGGCCACCAAATCAGCAACACCACAGACCAAATGAAGAAGTCA
Organism: uncultured Klebsiella sp.; assembly: GCA_964578245.1. GTDB lineage: Bacteria > Verrucomicrobiota > Verrucomicrobiia > Limisphaerales > SXTU01 > SXTU01. Next base: position 3,831 of record CAZOCL010000147.1, read on the forward strand.
TCGTTGTTCGCGCTCGCCTTGGGCGCAGTCATTGCATTCAGCCCCGCCGCGCAAGCCCAGGAAAAGAAGGGTGATGGCAAGGGGCGTCCGTCGCCGGAAGAGCGCCTGAAGCAGCTCACCGAAGCGCTCAAGCTCACCGACGAGCAGAAGACCAAGCTCGAGCCCATCGTCAAGGAAGAGAGCGAAAAGCTCCGCGCCATCTTTGCTGACGCGAACGCCACCCGCGAGGAAAAGGGCAAGAAGATGCTCGACGCCCGCAAGGAAATTACGGCGAAGGTGAAGGCCGTGCTGACCCCGGAGCAGGGCGAGAAATACGACAAATTTGTCGCCGAACAGGCGGCCAAGCGCAAGAAGCAGTAAGCTTCCGCGAAGATTCACGAGGCGGCCGTGGCTGAGCCACGGCCGCCTCATTGTTTTTGGGGAATTTGAATGGCCCCGGGGGCCAGCCGTCCATTTCTGCCTCATGAAGTTGAATTTGCCTGTCCGTCTCGCGACCTCGCTCTGCGTCTGGTCGGCTGTCTGTCTCTCGCCCGCCCAAAATTCCCCGGCACCTTCCGGTCCGCAGCAGGACGGTGCCTTCCGCAAGGTCATCCTGGATGCTGATGTGCAGGTGGACGGCAAGTTCGCGGACACGCTCAAGGACCCGATGGAACTCGCCGTCGCTCCCGATGGCCGGGTCTTCTTCGTCCAGCGCGACGGCACGGTGAAGCTGGTCAAGCCGGGGGCGAAGGAAGCCATCGTCATCGCGAAGCTCCCGGTGTTCACCGGTCTGGAGGACGGGATGCTGGGGATCACGCTGGACCCGGACTTCGGCAAGAACGGCTGGGTGTATCTCAATCGCTCGCTGCCGGAGATCATCAAGGACGCGAAGACGGGCGGGAAGGCCGGCATCATCCGGGTGGCGCGGTTCACGCTCAAGGGGGATGAGCTGGACCTGGCGTCGGAGAAGACGATTCTCGAAGTGCAGACCCAGCGCGAGACGTGCTGCCACGTCGGTGGCTCGCTGGCGTTCGACAAGGATGGCAACCTCTACATGTCGGTCGGTGACAATACCAACCCCTTCGAGTCCGATGGTTACTCCCCGAGTGATGAGCGCCCGGGCCGTTACCCGTGGGATGCGCAACGCTCGGCGGCGAACGCGAACTCGCTGGTCGGCAAGATCCTGCGCGTGAAACCCAAGGCGGAGGGCGGGTATGAAATCCCCAAGGGCAACCTCTTCCCTCCCGGCACCGCTGGGACCCGGCCCGAGATCTTCGTGATGGGGAACCGCAATCCGTTCCGCATCTCGCTGGATGCCAAGACGGGGTATCTGTATTGGGGCGAGGTCGGACCGGACGCGGGCGGTTCGAGCGAGAAGCGTGGACCCGGAGGGCACGACGAGATCAATCAGGCGCGCAAGGCCGGGTTCTTCGGCTGGCCGCTCTTCGTGGGCGATAACAAGCCTTATGCGCGGGTGGATTTCAACGAGTATCAGGCGGCCAAGGACGCGCGCTCGGCCTACGACAAGGCGGTGAAGGAAGCGAAGGCCAAGAACCTGCCCGCGCCTGCGAAGCCGGTGTTCCCGGAGTTTCCGAAGGGCGAGCCGAAGTTCCATGACCCGCTCAAGCCGTTGAACCTGTCCCCCAACAACGATGGCATCAAGGAACTGCCTCCCGCGCAGGCGGCGTTCATCTACTACACGGGCGCGCCCTCGACGCGCTTCCCGGCGGTCAACGGTGGTGGTGGCCGCACGGCGATGGCCGGGCCGGTTTACTACTTCGACCCGAAGAACCCGAATCCGCACAAGCTGCCCAAGGAATATGACCATACGCTCTTCATCTACGAGTGGTCGCGCAACTGGGTGGTGGCCGTGAAGCTGGATGCGAACGACAACATCGCGCGGGACGCCGCTGGCCAGCCGCTGATGGCGAAGTTTTGCCCGAACATGAGCTTCAAGCGTCCCATGGACATGGAACTGGGCGCGGACGGTTGTCTCTATCTGATCGAGTTCGGCACGGCCTGGGGCAACAACAAGGACACCCAGATCGTGCGGATCGAGTTCAGCGGGACGACGACGGCGGCGAAGTAAAGGCGGGCGGGGTGCTGGCTGCATGGCGGTGGAATGCCTGGCAGGGGCGTGTGCGCGCGTCTGGGGAGATGGGACGAACGGGGGCATTGACGTGCACTCATGCGGGCAAGCATGTCATGGTTTGGAGGAAGTTCATGTGCGCCACGCAAATGGGGTGGGAGAGGTGGGGAAGTATGGTGCGAGCGGGAATTTCAGATTGGAGATTTCAGATTTCAAAGGGGCGGGGGAAACCACTAATGGACACGAATGAACACGAATGGGAGGGAGGATGGGCGGTCGGGAATGCGGAAGGCTTTTTACCAAACGAAGCCATTTGGACATGCTGACGCCGTCGGGAGTGGGGAACGAGCTGTGCGGTTTTTGCAAAACGAAGCCATTTGTGGGCAACCACCAATGGACACGAATGAACACGAACGGGCCGGACAAGGCGGGAGGGAGGAGGGCGATGGCCGATCTCAGGATGCGGGAATTTGCGAAACGAAGCCATTTGGCATGCCGCAGAACACCGCTCACCCCTCCATTCGCGAAGCTGCGGAGGGCGGGCCGGCCCTCTCTCCACGTTCGATGACAATTGAAAGGCGAGAATTACGAAACGAAGCCATTTGGCGGGTCGAACTCGAAACCCAGCCGTCCGTCTGGGTGCGGGTGGCGCTTTGGCTTAGAGAATTGATTTCTTCTTCAATTCCGTCGCGGCCGCCGCCGTCAGTTAATCACTACAAACCAATGCACCGCGCTCTACGATTTGAATTCCGCCGCCGCCTGACGGCCTCGCCACTGCTGCTCCTGACCTTGCTGGCCGCCGCGTTCACGGCGAACGCCCAGCTTCCGCAGCCCAAGCTCTTCACCGTGTTTCCCGCCGGGGCGAAGGCGGGGGCCACCGTGGATGTGGCGGTGACCGGCTCGGAACTGGACGAGATCCAGCTCCGCTTCAACCATCCCGGCATCACGGCCAAGGCGCTGGCTGCGGCCAACAGTTTCGCGCTCACCGTGGCGTCCGACGTGCCACCGGGGGCCTACGAGGCGCGGGTGTTTGGCCGGTTCGGCCTGTCGAATCCGCGCACCTTCATCGTGGGCACGCTGCCGGAGGTCTTGGAGAAGAGCGGCAACGGCACGCCCGAAACGGCACAGGAAATTGCCTTGGACACCGTCGTGAATGGCCGGACGGACAGCCAGGCGGCGGACTACTACAAATTCACGGTCAAGAAGGGCCAGCGCATCGTGGTGGACTGCGCCTCGCGCGAACTGGATTCGCGCGCAGCGGATGCCTTGCTGCTGCTCGCGCCTGATGGCCGGGAGCTGGAGCGGGCGCGCATGGGCGGCTTGCTGGACTACACGGCGACGGCGGATGGCCCGGTGACCCTCAAGGTCTATGACTTCGTCTATCGTGGCGGGGACCAGTATTTTTACCGGCTCGCGGTGACGACGGGTCCGTATGTTGATTTCGTGTTTCCGCCGGCGGCAGAGCAGGGGAAGCAAGCCAAGGTGACGGTCTATGGGCGCAACCTTCCCGGTGGCTCGCCCTCCAAGGTCATTGTGGATGGCAAGGTGCTCGACCAGCTCACGGTGGATCTCACCGCCCCGGGTGATCCCGCCGCGCGCCAGCGGCTGGCGACCACGCTCTCGCTGGGCGGGGCCAGTGCGGGGCTGGATGGGTTTGAGTATCGGTTGAAAGGTGGGAATGGATTCCTATCCAACCCGGCGCTCCTCACTTTCGCCCAAGGCCCGGTCATTACTGAAGTGGAGCCGAACAATACTGCGGACAAGGCGCAGGCGATCTCCCTGCCGGCGACCATTGCCGGCCAGTTCGCTACGCCGAACGACCGTGACTGGTTCGCCTTCGACGCGAAGAAGGGCGACGCCTACGCGGTGGAGGTGACGTCGCATCGCTTCGGTCTGCCGACTGCGCCCAACGTGGTAATTCAGAAGGTGAGCAAGAATGACAAGGGCGAGGAAACTTTCGCGGATGTGCTGGAACTGACGGAGTCGGTGGTGAATCAGGGCGGACCGGAGTTCAATACTGCGCACCGCGACCCCGTCGGGCGTTTCGAGGCGAAGGAAGACGGATCGTATCGGGTGGGCATCCGCGATCTCTTTGGGCGCACGGTCGCCAGCCCGCGCCATCTGTATCTCCTCAGCTTCCGGAAGGAATCGCCGGACTTCCGCTTGGTGGCGGTGCCGGACTCCGCGCCCACCAAGAAAGCGCCCACCGATGTGGTGACCAGCGCGTCGTCGCTGTGGCGTGGCGAGGCCTTGCCGATCAAGTTGCTGGTCTTCCGGCGGGATGGGTTCAAGGAGGACATCCAAGTCACCGTTTCGGGCCTGCCTCCCGGCGTGAGCGCCCCGGCCTTGCGCATCCCGGCTGCATCGAACTCCATCAGCCTGTTCCTCGCGGCTAAGGACGACGCTCCTGCAGGGATGGCCGAGATCAAGATCAACGGCACGGCGAAGGTCGGGGACACGCAACTGGTCCGCGAGGCCCGGCTGACGACGGTGAACTGGGATTTGATCACGGACAACAACACGACCGAGGCACCGCAGACGAGGCTGACACGCAGCTTCCCCCTCGCGGTGACGGATCGTGAGACCGCACCGCTCGCGTTCGCGATGGAAGCGAAGCAGCCACTGGAGACGTGCGTGTTCAACAAGCTGCTCATTCCGGTGAACTTCACCCGGCGCGCTGACTTCAAGACGGACGTAAAGCTCAAGGTCACCGGCAACAAGGATTTGGAAAAGATTCCCGAACTGGCCGGTGGCGAAAACACCAAGTCCATCCAGCTAGTGTTGAACCTTGCCGAGCAGAAGCTCGCGCCGGGCCAGCACACCTTCTGGCTCCAGACCCGCGCGAAGGGCAAGATGCGTCCCTACATGGAGGCTTCCAAGGCGGCCGAAGACGCTGCCAAGGCGGCTGAGAAGGAAGCCGAAGCTGCCGCGAAGGCTGCCAAGGAAGCCAAGGAAGCGGCTGCCAAGGTCACCGCTCCGGCGGAGGCCAAGGCCGCCGCCGAGAAGACCGTCAAGGAGGCCGAAGCCAAGGCCAAGGAAGCGGAGACCAAGAAGACGGCCGCGCAAACCATGATGAAGCAGATGGCGGACAAATCGAAGCCGCGCGATGTGGACGCCGCGTTCTATTCCCTGCCCATCACGCTCAACGTCACCGCCGCCCCCATCACCCTCTCCGAACCCGCCGCCCAGTCGCTCGCCCAAGGCGAAAAGGTGGAGGTGCCGGTGAAGCTGGCGCGGCTCTATGACTACAAGGACCCGGTGGATGTGAACCTGGTGGTGCCTGCCGCCGTGAAGGGTGTCTCCGCCGCCAAGCTCACCATCCCGAAGGATGGCACCGACGCGAAGCTCTCGGTGGAAACCAAGGCGGATGCCACCCCGGGCGAGCACAAGCTCACGCTGCAGGCCGTGCTCAAGCTCAACGGCCAGGACATCAAGGTGGATCAGCAACTGGTGCTGAAGGTCGCTGCGGTGGAGAAGCCCAAGGCCAAGTAACGACGTGGATGCGTCCTTGCCTTGTGAACCGCTCAGTGACGCGGAACTGCTCGCGCAGTTCGAGGGTTGCACGTTGCGGGCGGAGCGATGGCATCACGCCGAGCATATCCGGATCGGGTATCTCTACCTGAGGGAGCAGCCCTTTCCGGAGGCCTTGGAACGGATGCGCGCCGGACTCAAGGCCTTGAATTCCGCGCAGGCAGTGCCGGAGTCGCTCGATCGTGGGTATCACGAGACGCTCACACGCGGCTGGCTCCAGCTCGTGCACGTCATCCTGAGCGAGTATGGCCCGGCGACCACGTCCGGTGAGTTTCTCGAACTGCACCCGGAGCTTTCCCAGCGCAAAACGCTCCGGCTGTTTTACTCGAGCGACCGCATCCGATCCGCAGCGGCCAAGGCGGATTTCGTGGAACCTGATCTTGCTCCGTTGCCGGTGAGTCCGCGTGCTCAACGAGCCGGGGCGTGAACCCTATTGTCTTCCAGCTACCATCCCCTGCAAACTTACCCGACATGAACCGATCCCCAGCCCTCGCCGCCCTCGCCATGCTCGCTTCCTTGCTGACCGCCTCCGCCGCACCGGGCGACTGGCCGACGTGGCGCGGACCGAAGCGCGACGACATCTCCACGGAAAGCGGTCTGCTCAAGGCATGGCCTGCCGGAGGTCCACCGCTCGCCTGGAAGGCCACCGGCCTCGGCACCGGTTACTCTTCTGTGTCGGTGGCCGACGGGCGGGTCCTCACGATGGGGGACGGTCCCGATGGGGCGCGGGTGCTGGCCTTCAGCGCCAAGGATGGGAGCCTGCTCTGGCAGTCCGAGGTCATCGGCAAGCCCGGTGGCAACTATCCCGGCACCCGTTGCACGCCGACGATTGACGATGGGCTGGTCTATGCCCTCGCGCAGTTCGGTGACTTCGTCTGCCTCGATGTGACCACGGGCAAGGTGAAATGGACCAAGAGCCTGCAGAAGGACTTCGGCGGCGGCTACGCGGGCTGGAACTACACCGAAAGCCCGCTCGTGGACGGCAACAAGGTGCTCCTCACTCCCGGCGGCAAGAAGGGCGCAATGGTGGCGCTCGACAAGAAGACCGGTGCATTGCTCTGGCAGAGCGCACAGTGGACGGACCGCGCCGCGTATTCCTCCATCGTTCCGTCGGACTTTGGCGGCAAGCGCCACTACGTGCAGTTCACCGAGGACAGCGTCGCCGGCATCGAGGCGGCGACCGGCAACCTGCTCTGGCGCGCACCACGCAAAGGTTCCACGGCCAGCATTCCGACCCCCGTGGTCAGCGGTGATCTGGTTTTCGTCACCTCGGGCTATAGCGTCGGCTGCAACCTTTTCAAGCTGAAGGCGGACACCGGCGGGATCACCACTGAGGAAGTCTATGCGAACAAGAACATGGTGAACCACCATGGCGGGGTGATCCTCCTCGGCAAGCACCTCTATGGTCACTCCGACAGCGGCGGGTGGACCTGCATGGAACTGAGCACCGGCGAAGTGGCATGGAAGAACCGGGGCGTGGGGAAAGGGGCGGTCACCTTTGCGGATGGGCATCTTTACTGCCGCAGCGAGGGTGGCAAGGGCACCATCGCCCTCGTGGAAGCCACGCCGGAGGGTTACAAGGAGAAGAGCCGCTTTGATCAGCCGGACCGCAGTGACAAGAACAGTTGGGCGCACCCGGTCATTGCGGGCGGCAAGCTCTACCTCCGCGACATGGACGTGCTCCTCTGCTATGATGTGAAGCAGAAGTGAGCCCGGTCGTTCGGGTTTGCTCTGGCTAAGGGTTATGAGCGACCAGATCAAACTACGGGATGGGGATGCCATTCTCGTCATGGTGAAGGATGGCAAGCTGCTGCATCACTCCTGGAACATGGGGCTGCCGCACGTCGAGTTTGTGCGGCGAACCACGGGGCAGTTGCCCGAAGGCGCATGGGTCGGCACCGTGTCGAAGGTGGAAGGCTCCATTGCGGCGATGACCTCGAAGTATTTCTTTGGTTATCAGATGCCAGCGCCACCGGAGGTCGCCGAGGTGGTGAAGCAGGCGTTTGTTTGACTGAGGGGGCGAGCGAGTGTGGAGCGCGGGCGTCCCGACCGCTTTGCGCGTGGTGCCACCGTGAAGGTGCGGACGCTCCTAGAGGCAACGACAATCAGTGCAGCGCTGCGGCAATTTGCGGTGACCTTGCAGAAGACAATCCAGGCGTGCCTACGTCATAACTGCTTCCGGGCCGGCGAGGACGCCGGCGATACGGCCCGCGGGACGCGGGCACTACGTAGCTCCGGCCTCCGGCCGGCCGTGTCGCAAGCGTCCTCGCTTGCCCGGCGGGTCGAGACTGGGACGCTCGGATACGCTCGGGCTGCGCTCCGGGGGGAACGGACCGCTTGAATACACCTGGGCTTGCGGCCATCATCTTTGAACAGCAACTCGCTCACCGCCATGACCAAACCCATCCTCCTCGCCCTCGCTCTCGCTGCCACCGCTTCCGCCACCGACTGGCCGCAGTGGCGGGGTCCCAACCGTGACGGCATCTCGCAGGAGACGGGGCTGCTCAAGCAATGGCCCGCCGCCGGTCCCGCGCTGGCGTGGAAGGCCACCGGCGTGGGCATGGGTTTTTCCAGCGTCGTCGTGTCCAAGGGGCGCATCTATACGATGGGTGACGTCGGGGATTCCGCTGCCGTGCTCGCGCTGGATGAGCAGGACGGCAAGATCCTCTGGAAGACGCCCATCGGTGCTCCTTACCCGCAGGACAAGAGCCGCCCGGGCACCCGCTCGACCCCCACGGTGGATGGGGATCTGCTCTTCGCGCTCGATCCGCACGGCGATCTCGTCTGCCTGGAGACGGCGACGGGCAAGGAAGTTTGGAAGAAGAACCTCTCGAAGGATTTCAATGGCCAGATGATGTCCGGCTGGCGCTACAGCGAATCACCGCTTGTGGATGGGGACCGGGTGCTGGCCACGCCGGGCGGCTCCAGCGGAACGGTCGTTGCTCTCAACCGGAAGACCGGGGCCACCGTCTGGCAGTCCAAGGCTGTCGGTGACAAAGCCGGTTACTCCACCATCGCGCCCGCTGAGATTCTTGGCGTGAAGCAGTATGTGCAGTTGACGGGGGCCAGTGTGTTCGGACTGGCCCCGGCCGATGGCAAGGTGCTGTGGCGCGCGGAACGCACGGGCAAGACGGCGGTCATTCCTACGCCGATTGTCAACGGCACGGAGGTCTATGTCACCTCGGGTTACGGGGTTGGCTGCAATGCGTTCGCCGTTGTGAAGGACACGGGTGGCTTCAAGGCCAGTGAGATCTGGCTCGATGAATCCGGCGGCCGGCCGATGGCTTCGAACATGGTCAATCACCACGGTGGCGTCATTCTGGTGGACGGCTACCTCTACGGCTACTCGGACAAAGGCGGCTGGTCCTGCCAGAACTTCAAGACCGGTAAACTGGAGTGGGCGGCTCCCGGCGTGGGCAAAGGCGCGGTGGTTTGCGCCGACGGCATGCTCTACTGCCGTAGCGAAGGCGGGGCCGGAACGGTGGCGCTGGTGGAGGTGAACCCGAAGGCCTACGTCGAGAAGGGGCGCTTCAGCCAGCCCGACCGCAGCAGCTACAACAGTTGGGCGCATCCCGTGGTGGCCAATGGCAAACTCTACCTCCGCGACATGGACGTGCTGCTCTGCTACGACGTGAAGGGAAAGTGAGCTTCACCGTCTGTTCTCCATCACGCCGTCACGTCATCGCACCATGAAGCCGCAACTCTGCTTTGCCCTCGCGTTCGCTTTCACCCTCTCTGCCTCCGCTTCCGCGCCGGACTGGCCGCAGTGGCGCGGTCCCAAGCAGGACGGCATCTCACCCGAGAAAGGTCTGCTGAAGGAATGGCCTAGTGATGGTCCGCCCCTCGCCTGGCGCATGAAGGGCGTCGGCACGGGCATGTCCAGTGTCTCCATCGCGAATGGTCGCCTCTACACTTTAGGCAAACGTAATCGCGAAGGGGTTCAGGGAGTCTATGTCATCGCGCTGAATCTGGCGGATGGCAAGGAGTTCTGGGCCACGGCCATCACCACGGGTGGCGGACCCAATCCGAACGGCACTCCGACCGTGGATGGCAAGCTGCTCTACGCGGTGGGGAACAACGGCGACCTCGCGTGTCTGGAGACGGACACCGGCAAGCGCGTGTGGAAGAAGAACTATGCGACGGATTTCGTCGGCAAGTGCATGTCCGGCTGGGGCTACAGCGAGTCACCGCTTGTGGATGGGGACCGACTGATCTGCGTGCCGGGTGCGCCGGACGCCGGCATCGCTGCGTTGAACAAGAAGACTGGCGAGGTCGTTTGGAAGGCGGCGATTCCCAAACTGGGCAGCGCGGGCCTGGAAGGTGCGGGTTACACCGGCGTGGTCATCTCGCAGGGTGCGGGCGTGAAGCAATACGTCACGCTCACCGGCCGCGGCCTCGTGGGCGTGCGTGCCAGCGACGGCAAGTTCCTCTGGGGCTACAACCGCATCGCCAACCAAACCGCTGATATCCCCACGCCGATTGTGAAGGGCGACTACGTCTTCGGCTCCAGCGGCTACGGCGACGGCGGCACCGCGCTGGTAAAGCTGGCGAAGGACGGCGACGGCGTGAAGGCGGAAGAAGTCTATTATCTCAAGGCCAATGAGCTGCAGAACCACCACGGCGGCATGATCTTGATCGGCGACTACGTCTACATGGGCCACGGCCACAACAACGGCTTCCCCACTTGCGTTGAGTTGATGACTGGCAAGGTCGTCTGGGGCAAGGAGCGCGGGCCGGGCACTGGTTCGGCAGCGATTGTCATGGCGGATGGCCACCTCTACTTCCGCTATGAGAGCGGGGTGATGGCGCTGATTGAGGCCACGCCCAAGAGCTACAATTTGAAGGGCTCCTTCACGCTGGCCAGCAAGGTTTCCCAAAGCTGGCCGCATCCGGTCATCCACGACGGCAAGCTCTACATCCGGGATCAGGACAATCTGCTGTGCTATGATGTGAAGGCGAAGTAGGCCCAGCCCGCTTATGTATTCTGTGATGAAATCGGTCTTTGCTCTGCTCCTCTGCTCGGTTGCGTTCGCGACCTTGCCCGCCGCCGACGCTCCGGTCACGAAGCTGATCAACGGCCAGGACCTCGACGCCTTCACGGTCTTCATGAAGGACTCGGGCAACACCGATCCGGACAAGGTCTTTACGGTGCGCGACGGCATGCTCTACATCAGCGGCCAGCGCAACGGCTACCTGGCCACCAAGCGCGAATTCGCCAACTACCGGCTCGTGGCGGAGTTCAAGTGGGCCGAGAAGAACTGGCCGCCGCGCGATCAGAAAACGCGTAACAGCGGCATCTTCATCCACGCCCAGCCCGGCGACAAAATCATGCCGCCGTCCTTCGAGATTCAGATTCA
>CAZOCL010000148.1:0-14775 GCA_964578245.1 uncultured Klebsiella sp.
GACGATGAGGCGCGCCTGCTGGAAGCCGCGCGCTTCATGGACAGCAACGAGTGCAACACAGTCATCGCCGCCGCCCGCGCAGCGGCGGGCAAGCCCTTCGACCAGGTGCTGGGCGAGATGGACGCGGCGGGCGCGGCCTTCCGCGACGCGGCGAAGAAGAAGTTCTCCAGCGGAGGCGAGTGGTGAATGTGGGGCGGACATTCCTGTCCGCCGACCAACTCATGACCACGGATGCACACGGATGCAAGTGGCGCGCGGCTTTCAATCCGCTTCAGGCCACGGTGTCCGCAGCGCGTTCGAACTTTCGGCAGCACTCAGGCGAACGGACGTTGAAGCGGCGTGAACGCCGCGCGCCGGGGGCTGGGCTCGCGCTCGCCGTGGTTGCTCTAGTCTGTCTGGCCAGCGTCGTCTCCGCCGCCGCGCCAGCCAGACCCAACGTCATCCTCATCCTCGCTGACGATCTCGGCTGGACGGACCTCGCCTGCTACGGGAGCGACCTGCACGAGACGCCGCACCTGGACCGGCTGGCGCAAGAGGGCATGAAGTTCACCCAGAACTATTCCGCCTGCACCGTCTGCTCGCCCACGCGCGCAGCGCTCATGACCGGCAAGTATCCCGCGTGCCTGCACATCACCGACTGGATTCCCGGGCTGATGCCGGACAACCCGAAACTGCTCGTGCCAGACTGGACGAAGTTCCTGCCGCTAACCGAAATTTCCATCGCGAAGGTCTTCAAGTCCGCTGGCTACCGCACCGGCAGCATCGGCAAGTGGCACCTGGGCACGGAGGAGTATTACCCGGAGAAGCACGGCTTCGACGTGAACATCGCCGGCACCGACAAGGCTGCGCCGACCAGTTACTTCGCCCCGTGGAAGATCCCGACGCTCACCGAGGGAAAGGACGGTGATTACATTACAGACCGGCTCGCGGAAGAGGCGGTGAAGTTCATCGAAGCCGCGAAAGACCGGCCGTTCTTCCTCTACCTCCCGCACTTCGCCGTCCATACGCCAGTGCAGGCTCCCGCCGCGCTCGTGGCGAAATACCATGCGAAGCTCCGGCCCGGACTCACGCACACCAATGCCGCCTATGCCGCGATGACCGAGAGCCTCGACAGCGCCGTGGGCCGCGTGCGCGCGAAGCTCGACGAACTCAAGCTAGCGGACCGCACCATCGTCGTCTTCACCTCGGACAACGGCGGACTCATCACCCGGGGCACCACGTCGAACCATCCGCTGCGCTACGGCAAAGCCTCCGCTTACGAGGGCGGCGTGCGGGTGCCGCTCATGGTGCATTGGCCCGGCGTGACCAAGGCCGGCAGCGTTTCCGACACGCCCACGATCACGATGGATCTGTTCGCGACGTTGGTGGAGATATGTGCGCTCGGAGCGCCGGTCTCCGACCCGGCGCGCGACGGTGGCAAGCCGGTCAACGCCGGCTCGGAGAGCGGCGCTCCAGGGCGGGACGGCATGAGCCTCGTGCCGCTGCTGCGCGGCACGGGCCAGCTCTCGCGCACGGAGCTCTTCTGGCATTACCCGCATCACCAGCACTACCAGCTCGGCGGCGCGACGCCCTATGGCGCGATTCGCTCGGGTGACTTCAAACTCATCGAGTTCTTCAACGACATGCACATGGAACTTTACAACCTCCGCGAGGACATCGGCGAGCAGCGTGACCTCGCCGCATCGCAGCCAAAGCAGGTCGCGAAACTCCGCGACCGCCTGCACGCCTGGCGCAAGGAGGTCGGGGCGCAGATGCCGGTGCCGAATCCGAACTACGATCCCACCAAGCCCGAATACACCCCGCCGCCTCCGGCGAAGGCGAAGCAAAAGGCCGGCAAGTGAAACAAATCCAACTCTGCATCGGTATGACTATCGCACTGGCGGCTTGTTCTGCCTTGGGGGCCGATTCCGTCGGGTGGTCCAAACTCCCTTCTCTGCCGGACAAGGAAGGCTTCGCCTCCATGTTCGCAGGCGTGAGCCAGGGCGCGTTGCTCGCGGCGGGTGGGGCGAACTTCCCGGACAAGAAACCGTGGGAGGGCGGGAAGAAGGTCTGGTATGACACGGTCTTCGCGCTGGAGAAGCCGGACGGCCAATGGAAGGTCGCGGGCAAGCTGCCGCGTCCGCTCGGCTATGGCGTGAGCGTGACCCATGGCGACGAGGTGGTGTGCGTCGGCGGCAGCGATGCCGATGGACACCGGGCGGAAGCCTTCGTGATCGCCTGGCAGCGCGGCAGGCTGGTCACCCGGTCGTTGCCATCGCTGCCCCGTGCGATTGCGAATCTGAGCGGCGCGCTCCTCGGCGACACGCTCTACGTCGCCGGAGGCATCGAGAGGCCCGACTCGACGAGCACGCTGAAGTCGTTCTACGCGCTCGATCTCGCTGCGAAGATTCCGGCATGGCGTGAACTGGAGCCCTGGCCCGGTCCGCCGCGCATGCTCGCGGTCGCGGCGACGCAGGACGGCTCGTTCTTTCTGGTGAGCGGCGCAGATTTGGGGGCTGGGCCGCATGGCAAGCCGGTGCGGACTTACTTGAAGGACGGCTACCGGTTCACACCGGGCCAGGGATGGAAGCGCATCGCGGATTTGTCGCGTGCGACAGTAGCCGCGCCTTCGCCCGCGCCAACACTCGGTCAAACGCAGTTTCTGGTCGTGAGCGGTGACGACGCTTCACAACTCGCCACGCCACCCACCCAGCACCCGGGTTTTCCAAAAGCCGTCCTCGCCTACGACACGCGCGCCGACCGGTGGTCCGAGCACGGCACCACGCCCGCACCGCGCGCCACGGTGCCGACCGTGCTCTGGCAGGGCCACTGGCTGGTGGTCAGCGGCGAGCAGCGTCCCGGCGTCCGCTCGCCAGAGGTGTGGCGGCTGGAGGCGGCTGATGCGAAAGTGCCGCCCGCGCGTCCACTCCCCAAGCCTTGAGGCGGAGTTTGACCGAAACCCGATGTGCACGTAGTCTATGTCCAATGAAACCGGCCATCTACCTGACGGACTCGAAGGAGATGCGGCGGGTGCGCTCGACGCAGCCGCGCGTCACCTCCGAGCAAGCCCGCGCCCAGCGCGAACGACTCCGGCGCGCGAGCGAGAAATTCTTCGCGGACGCCAGGAACGCGATCTCATCGCCTGGGCGCGCGAAAGTAGCCGCCTAGTCGAGCCGGCCTTCTATCTTACGCGGATCGAAGACGCGGGCGAAGAACACCGCGTCTGGCTTGATGAACCCAGCCAGCGTTACTTCAAGGTCACACACGTCGGAAGGTTTGGTTTTCATGTCATCGCGTTGAGCGATGGCACTGCGGAACTGACCGGCGCGACACCACTCGAGTATCTGGAACGGCTACAACTCCAGAATCAGCTTTTCACTGACGACATCCGTCTCGTTGGTGTCGCTTTGGAACGTGAACAGGTAGTCATTGTCACTTCTCAGGAGGCGATTTGCGGCGGCGATGTCACGGCCGAGGAAATGACCGCCTTCATGCGCAAGCTCTGGTTCCAGCCGTTGCACGGCCTCTCCCTGGGCCGTCCCGGTTCACTCGCTTTCTACCGCGACCTCGATGAAGTCGCCGCGTTCGACGCGCACCCCGGCAACTTCGTGAAGGACGACAACGGGGTCGTGCTGCCCATTGACCTCGTTATGGTCCGCGCCGACGCCGCACTGCAAGCGGCCTTCGCTCCGTTTCTCGACTGATCCCGCTTTATGAAATCCACCTGTGCCAGCCGTCTTGCCCTTGCGTTCCTCTTCCTCGGCGGCATGGCCTCGCTGCCCGGTGCCGACCTGCGCGTCAGCACGGACTTTGAGGGCGGCTCGGCGAAGGTGGAATCCATTGACCAGACGGCGCGCGTCATCCGCTTCATGCCCGGTGGCGATCCGCAGCGCGGCTGGCCGTGCTGGTGGTATCTGCGCGTGGACGGGGTGGCGAAAGATGAGCGGATCACCTTGAACCTCGCGGGCAGTGACCGGCCCACGCGCAACAACGGGCAGAACACCGGCAAGCCGCTCGCCGCGAGCTGGGCGATGCCCGCGCGGGCCACGTTCTCCACGGACGGCAAGACCTGGCAGCACACCGCGCCCGGCAAGAAGGAGGATGCGCGCCTGCTCTACGAGGTGACCGGCACCGGCGGTCCGCTGTGGGTGGCCTGGGGACCGCCCTTCACGCCGCGCGATACGGATGCGCTGCTGGCGGAGTCGGAGCAGAAGCTGCCCGCCGCGAAGTCCTTCGAGCTGGCGCGCACCCGTGAGGGCCGGCCCGTTCGCGGCCTGCGCGTGAGCGAGGCCACCACCCCGAATCCGCCGGGCATCTGGGTGCATGCGCGGCAGCATGCGTGGGAGAGCGGCGCGTGCTGGGTCGCGCGTGGCTTCACCGAGTGGCTGGTGAGTGATGACGCGGATGCGAAGTGGCTGCGCACCCACGCCGAGGTGTTCATCGTGCCCATCATGGACGTGGACAACGCCGCGACCGGCAACGGCGGCAAGGAAGCGGCTCCGCGCGACCATAACCGGGATTGGGATGACAACCCCGTCTATCCCGAGGTCGCCGCCGCACAGCAGCGGTTGCGCACGCTCGTGAAGGAGAACCGCCTCGCCGTTTTCCTGGATCTGCACAATCCGGCCCCGGGAGACCCCACGTTCTTCTACATCCTGGAAAATCAGCACCTCAAGGAGCCGATGATCACGCAGCGCGACCGTTTCATCGAGCTCGCCTACGGACGCATCAGCCGCATCAAGCCGCTCATCCCGATGAGCAACCGGCCCAAGACCACCGGCGCGAGCTACCATCCGCTCTGGCGCAACATCAGCGCGAACTGGGTCTGCGTGAACGGCAATCCCGACACCGTGAGCCTCTGCCTTGAGACGGTCTGGAACTACCAGAACAGCAACACCACTGGCTACCAGGCCGTAGGCCAGCATCTGGGCCTGGCGACAGCGGACTATCTGCGGGAAAAGAAGCCGTGAAGTGGATTAGGGAGTAGCCGCGAAAGAACGCAGAGAGCGCACAGAGAGCGGAAATCGGTTGATTCTGGCTGCTGCTCCAAGTCGGTCCTCCGCGCCCTTCCGCGGCCTATTTTGCTCCTCATATCGGGATGAGCGGCCCGCTGAAGCATAGGGCAAGCGGCCAAAAGTTTTCGCCTCGCCGCCTTTCCAGTCGCCGACAGCAGGGCTTTCCGCAACCATCCCGCGCATGACCTCAGTTTCGCCCACCGGCTCACCGGCTTTGCGCACGGCCTGGCTCGTGGTCGCGCTGCTCTTCCCGGTCGCGCTGTTAAACTACCTCGACCGGCAGATGCTGGCGGCGATGAAGTATTCGGTGATGGGGGACATCCCGAGCATCGCCACGGACGCGAACTGGGGCATGATGCTCGGACAGTTCAAGTGGGTTTACGCCATCCTCAGTCCAGTAGGCGGCTATGTGGCAGATCGATTCAGCCGGCGCTACACCATTTGCGCCAGTCTCTTCGTGTGGTCCGTGGTGACGTGGTGGACGGGCCATGTGAAGTCCTATGATGAACTGCTTTGGGCGCGGTCGCTCATGGGCGTGAGCGAAGCCTTCTACATCCCGGCAGCCCTGGCGCTGATTGCAAATCACCACCTCGGCGAGACGCGGTCGCGCGCCGTAGGCTTTCACCAGATGGGCATCTACGTGGGCATCATGATTGGCGGATTCAGTGGCTATGCGGCGGACGCGCCGAGTCTGGGCTGGCGCTGGGCCTTTGACATCACCGGCGCGGTGGGTGTGATCTACGCGGTGCCGCTGCTGATGTTCCTGCGCGATGCGCCCCGCACTTTCGATCCGAACGTCACCGTCGTGCCGCGCGCCACCAGCATCGGCGAGGCGGCGAAGGAGCTGGCCACCAATCGCGCCTTCATCCTGCTCGTGCTCTACTTCACGCTGCCCGCGCTGGCTGGCTGGGTGGTGAAGGACTGGATGCCGGCGATCCTCAAGGACAAGTTTGCCATCGGCCAGGGCAAGGCCGGTGTGTCGGCGACGCTCTTCGTGAACATCGCCTCGCTCATCGGCGCGCTCGTCGGTGGCTGGCTGGCGGACCGGTGGATGCGGCGGAGTGAACGAGGACGCATCTTCACCAGTGCTCTGGGCATGAGCCTCTTGATCCCCTCGCTCTTCGGCGTCGGCAATTCCGGCTCGCTCGCGACGGCCATCTTCTTCCTGGTGCTGTTCGGGCTCGGCTGGGGCACGTTCGATTGCAACAACATGCCCATCCTCTCGCAGATCGTGCGGCCTGAGCTGCGCGCGACCGGCTATGGCGTGATGAACCTCGTGAGCATCAGTTGCGGCGGGTTTGCCGACGTGGCGTTTGGCGCGCTGCGCGACCGGCAGGTGCCGCTGAATATCATCTTCGGTGTGTTTGCCAGCACGGCGATGCTCTCGGTGATTCTCGTGCTGCTGATCCGGCCCAAGAAAATGGAGAACGAGTCATGAAGCTTTCGTTTCGGTCATTCGCACGGGTGCTGGTCGCCCTTGTTTCGCTCGCGGCTGCGCTGAACCTGCGCGCGCAACTGGTCGGCGGGTTCGGCCCGGTCGCCACCACGGATGAGCAGGCGCTCGCCGCGGCGAAATTCGCCGTGACCGCACACGACGCAAAGCTCGTTTTCCATAGCTTGGAGAAGGCCGAGAGCCAGGTGGTCGCGGGCCTGAACTACCGCCTCACGCTGAAGGTCACGGAGCGCGGAGCCGCTCGCCGGGCCGACGCCGTGGTCTGGCGCAAGCTCGACGGAAAAAGCGAACTGACTTCGTGGAAATGGCTGAGCGAGGGCGTCGCTCAATCACTGCCCTACACCGTCCCGTTCAAGTCCGGCGAGGGCTACCCGCGCTATCGCATCCCGGCGATCTGGTGGGCACCGCAGAAGCCGCTGCTCGCGTTTGCGGAGGGGCGCGTCGGCGGACGCGGGTTGACCGGCGACATTGATATCGTGCTGCGGCGGAGCTTGGATTTCGGCCAGACGTGGCAGCCCCTGCAGGTGGTCGCCGATCTCGGCAAGGACACCTGCGGCAACCCCTGCATCGTGCGCGACGAGTCGAATGGCCGCCTCTGGCTCGCGCTTACCCGAAGCCGTGGTCAGGACGTCGAGGCGGACATCGTTGCGGGCAAGGTCCCGGGCACCACGGTCTGGATCACGCACAGTGACGACGACGGCGTCACCTGGTCGGCCCCGCTCGACATCTCCGCCACGGCGCGGAAGCCAGCCTGGGGCTGGTATGGCACCGGGCCGGGAGCGGGCCTCTATCTGCGCGGCGAAGGCAAGCCCGACCGGCTCCTCATTCCGAGCTATCACTCGGACGGCGGCACCTATCGCACCCACAGCCTCTACTCGGACGACCACGGGCAGACCTGGCGGCTCGGCGCGGTCGCGGCCGAGAACACCAGCGAGCCGCAGGTGATTGAACTCGACCGCCAGACCTTGCTGATGAACGCGCGGACCATCGCGGGCTTTGGCGGGTATCGCACCCAGGTGATCAGCCGGGACCGCGGGGAGACGTGGCGACCGGCGGAGGGCCTCGGGCAGATGGTTGAGAACCAGTGCCAGGGCTGCATCTATCGCACGCCACGCGCCGGGATGGACGGACAGTTCGACTGGATCTTCGCCCACCCGGCCACGGTGAAGCGCACCGGAGTCCACGCATGGATCAGCGAGGATGCGGGGCGTTCCTGGCCGCACGCGCAGTTGCTCTGGAGCGGCCCCAGCGCCTACACCGCCATGGTGCAGTTGCCCGGCGGGTTCGTCGGCCTGCTGCTCGAGTGCGGGGAGAAGCAGACCTATGAGCAGATCGTCTTCCTGAAGTTCACGCCCGAGTGGCTCAAGACGGGCAAGGCACCCGTGCTGCAACCACCGCCGTCCAAGTGACCCGCCTGCGGCGCGGGCTCGCTCGCTCCGGGGAGCTTCCGAAAGCGCCGCTTGTCTTCCTGACATACGGCCACCGATTGCTTGAGTGCCAGTCGTGGACGAGTATGGTTCTCACAACGCCAGTTCGCCCAATCTGATGAACGCCCGAATCTCATCCCCCACCGTCGGCCACCGCCCGTCGGCTTTCACCCTGATTGAACTGCTGGTGGTCATCGCCATCATCGCGATTCTGGCGGGCATGCTGCTGCCGGCGCTGGGACGGGCGAAACAAAAGGCCAGCCAGACCAAGTGCATGAACAACCTCCGGCAGTTCGGCCTGGCGGCGCGGCTTTATGCGGACGACTTCGATGACAAGTTCCCGCCGACGCGGGGAATCGGCTCGCTCGGGACGGTCATTCCCAGCCAATACTGGTGGTGGGGCAAGGCCGGGAACATGGGCCTTTACCTCGAATTCGGTGGTGACCGTCGCTACGTGAATCCCTACGTCGGCAAGTTCGCTGCCACCGACGAGATGCCAGTGGCCCGGTGCCCGAGCGATCGGAACTCCGGGGCCACAGCCGCGTGGTGCGATCAATACGGCAGTTCCTATTCCCCCAATGCCGGGGCCGCGCTCAACCCCACGCTTAACTATCTGACCAAGGACGCCAACCTCAACTCAGTGCGCATGGCCGAGATTCGCGATCCCGTCCGGATGCTGACCAATGCCGACCACGGGATCTGGCAGCCGGTCTGGCCCCCGCCGGTGGGCTACTCCATTCCCGTCGCGCAGTTGTATTGGCATTCCAAGGTCAATGACACCCGGTTCAATGCCGCCTTTGCCGACGGTCATTCCGACTTTGTGCAGGTGTATGTCGGCGTCAATGCCACGAACACCTACACGAGCAACCGGGACTTGTGACGGGTGACGGCACCTGTCTGAGGCCGTCGTAATCTGCGCCGACCCGTAACGTCGGCGCTTTCCCTTTCCTCCAACTACATGAAAGCAATTCCCCGTCTGGCACTGCTGCTGGCCCTCGCCGCCCAACTGCCCGCCGCCGCACCGCGGTTCAGTGACGTCTTCGTGTCCGGCCAGGATGGCTACAAGTCCGTCCGCATTCCGTCCGTGGTGGTGACCAAGGGGGGTGCCGTGCTGGCCTTCGCCGAAGGGCGGCAACGTCCGTCCGACCAGGCCGAAAACGACATCGTTCTCAAGCGCAGCACCGACGGCGGCGTGACCTGGGGCGCGCTCCAGCTCATCCACGATGACGGCGCGAACTCGCTCAACAACCCCACCTCTCTCGTCGCGGACACGGGCCGGGTGTTCCTCATGTATCAGCGCATTCCGGGACACCTGCGTGAGGCCAGCAAGGAGACGGCGACCGGCTTCGAGGGCGAAAACATCTACCGCAACCTCCTCGTGTGGTCCGATGACGAAGGCGTCACCTGGTCCAAGCCGCTCGACGTCACGCGCACGACGAAGCGGCCGGCCGGCGCGACCACCATTTGCAGCGGTCCCGGCCTCGGCATCCAGCTCACCCGCGGGCCGCATCAGGGCCGGCTCATCTTCCCGTTCAACGAGGGTCCGTTCTGGAAGTGGCAGAACTTCGCCGTGCTCAGCGACGATGGGGGCAAGACCTGGCGCTGCGGCGAGAATGTTCCCGGCGCGCTGCTGCCGGACGCGAAGCAAGGCATGCGCAGCCTGGTCAACGAGGTGCAGATGGTCGAACTGAGCGATGGCAGCGTGCGCCTCAACAGCCGCCAGTTCGCCGGCGCGAAGGTCCGGAAGACCGCGGTCAGCAAGGACGGCGGCGTGACGTGGTCGCCAGTGGAGGATGCCCCCGCGCTCCGCGACCCGAGCTGCATGGCCGCCATCTTCCGCTACTCGTTTGGTGATGGCGCGGGCAAGGGCCGCCTGCTCTACAGCGGGCCGGACAGCACGAAGCGCGAAAACGGCACCGTCCGCCTGAGCCTCGACGATGGCGTGACGTGGCCGGTCGCCCGCGTGCTGGTGCCCGGTGGTTTTGCCTACAGCGTGCTCACGCGCCTGGCGGACGGGACGATTGGCTGCCTGTATGAAGCGGACAACTACGGGCGCATTGCTTTCGCGCGCTTCGACCTGGCGTGGCTGGAGCAGCCGGCC
The DNA here is from genome assembly GCA_964578245.1 of uncultured Klebsiella sp. GTDB lineage: Bacteria > Verrucomicrobiota > Verrucomicrobiia > Limisphaerales > SXTU01 > SXTU01. The sequence goes on from CAZOCL010000148.1 coordinate 9,976, forward strand.
AAGCCCGCCGCAGGCGAGGCCAAGGCCGCTTTCAAATCCTCCGCCGCCACCGAGTCCGACCCGCGCCTGCACGCGGACGGACAAGGCTGGCGTCTGGACCAGGCCACCCGCACCGACCCGAAACGTCCCCGCGTGCTGCTCATGGGTGACTCGATCCTCAACGGCTACCTGCCCGGCACCGTGAAGGCGCTCGAAGGCCAGGCCTACGTGGATGCGTGGGTAAACCCGCTCGCGCAGTCCTCCTTCCGTCTGCATGAGATGCTCGCCGAAGTCCTGGCCAACGGCCCCTATGACATCGTCCATGTGAACATGGGCCTGCATGGCTGGCAGAAAGGCCGCATTCCGGACGGCCAGTTCGAGCCGCTCACCCGCAAGCTCGTCGAGACCATCCGTGCCAAAGCTCCCGGCGCGACCTTCATCTGGGCCAGCAGCACGCCCGTCACCACCAAGGACAAGCCCGGCGAACTCAGCGCCGAGATCAACCCCATCATCGTCGAACACAACCGCATGGCCGCCAAGGTCATGGCCGAGGCGAAGGTCCCGGTGAACGATCTCTACGCGGTCGTGGCCTCACATCTCGAGCTCGCGCGTGGCGACCAGTTTCACTGGAAGCCTGAAGGCACGGCGCTGCTGAAGGATGCGGTGGTGGCCACGTTGCAACGCGAGCTGAAGGCACGGGCGGGCAAATAGGGAGGCGGGCGCGCCTGGATGTGCGTTTCACCGAAAGCGGCGGTGAAACGCGCCGCACTCCAGACGCTTCGCGAAGCCGGGGCCGTGGAGATCGCGCCAGCGTCTGGAGTGCGGTGTCTTTCAGCACCGCTCTTTCCCGTGTTCGTAGTTCCGCTGCCGACACTCCGATCCGTCGTGACTTGCGCTCGCCTTCGTGGCTGATGGGGGACAGGAGTGTCCCCCTCACGGACCTGCTTGGCAGGTTTGGTTGCATGGCGGTCCCCATTTGAGCGTCCATCTTTCGCCAGCATCACGTCATCCATGAACTCTGCCGCCCGCGCACTGGAAGCCTTCGATCACCGCAGCCGTCCGCGTCTCACCCTCACGCTCCAACTCGCCGCGTTGCTGCTCGCAGCCACGGCGGCCGCCGAGGACTGGCCGACCTTCATGCACGACCGCGCACGAAGCGGGGTGTCGGGCGAATCGCTCAGCTTCCCCCTGAACGAATCATGGTCCTACACCCCGCCCGCCGAGCCGGTGCGCGCCTGGCCCAGCCCGCAAGCGGGCTATAACGAACTGCCTAAGCTCGCCTTCGATGACGCCACGCATGTGGCGATGGCAGGCGACACGGTGTATTTCGGGTCCTCCGTGGACAACGGCATCCACGCCGTGGATGCCCGAACTGGGGCTCAGCGCTGGACGTTCTTCACCGAGGGACCGGTGCGGCTCGCGCCGACCGTGGCCGAAGGCCGCGTGTATGCGGGCTCGGATGACGGGTTGGTCTATTGCCTCGATGCGAAGGACGGACGCCTGGTGTGGAGCGCCCGTCCCGGTTCGGGCACGACGCGCATTCTGGGCGCGGGGCGGATGAGTTCCCTCTGGCCGATCCGCACCAGCGTGCTCGTGGATGGCGGCGTGGCCTACTGCGGCACCGGCATTTTCCCCGCACGGGAGACTTCCGTCGCCGCCTTCGATGCCGTCACCGGCAAGGCACTTTGGAAGACCACCGCTGTGCCGAAGTCCGGCGAAGCATACGTCGCCCTTGCGCCACAGGGCTACCTGCTGGCCACGGCGGACCAGCTCTATGTCCCGTGCGGCCGCACCGCGCCGCTGGCCTATGCCCGCGCGGACGGGGCTTCGCGTGGCTCCATGGTGAAGACCTACCTCATCGTGCCGAGCAAGGGCGTGGTCAGCGGCGACTACGGTGTGCTGGTAGATGATCTGTATTATCTCGGCTCGCAAAACGAACTGCACTGCTACACGCCTGATGGCAAGCACGTCTCCACCGTGCGCGAGGCGGCGCAACTCGTCGCAACGAAGGATCACTACTTCCGTCTCACCGGCCCGCCGGTGCCCCGGTATGGTCGCGACACCACCGAGCGCGCCAACGTCATCACGGCCGTGGACCGTGCGAGTGCGGACGCCACTCCCCGCCGCGGCACGCTCCCAAAGGAATCCACGAAATGGACCTTCAGTGGTGCGAGCTTGCAGCTCCTCATTGCCACCGGCAGCCACGTCATTGTCGGCGGTTCGAACAAAGTCGTCGCCGTGGACATCGCCACCGGTAAGGCCGTGTGGACTGGCAAAGTGGACGGCGTGGCCAAGGGCCTTGCGGTGGCCAACGGCCGGCTCGTGGTGAGCACGGAAAACGGCCGCCTGCACTGCTTCGGTGTCGGCGCACCGGCACCGGCAATGGCGGTGAAGTCCGCACCCGCCACCGATGCCCGGGTGGCCGCTCAGGCGCAGGCCATCCTCAAGGAATCCGGCATCACGCGCGGCTACGCGCTGCTGCTCGGGGAGAACGCGGCGCAGCTCGCCGCCGAACTGGCCTGGCGCACGGAGTTGCACATCCACGTCGCCGAGTCCGACCCCGCCAGGGCCGCCGCCGCGCGGACCGCTCTCTCCGCCGCCGGGCTCTACGGCGCAAAGGTGGAAGTGGACGTCCTGCCCGCCAGCGCGACGAACGGCCTGCCGTATCCGCCTTACTTCGCGAATCTCGTGGTGGCGGACGCTGCCTCGCTTGGCCAGGGCGCAGTGACCGCGCGCGCCTTGCTCCGCGTGCTCAAGCCGCATGGCGGCGTGCTCCTCGCTGGCACCGCTGCGCCCGATCCCGCGTGGGCCAAGGCCGGCGACATCTCCCCGGCCCAGCTTGGCAGCCCGGGCGCGTGGACCAGGCTGGTGCGTGGCGTGCTGCCCGGCGCCCGCGACTGGACGCATCAATACGCCGACGCCGGGAACAGCGGGTCCTCCGATGACGAACGCGTGCGCGGCCGGCCCGAGGTGCTCTGGTATGGCGAGCCCGGCGCGGACAAGATGCACGACCGCCACCGCCGCAGCGAAGCGCCGCTGCAACTCGGCGGACGCATGTTCGTGGAAGGCTACCGCCAGCTCACCAAGACGCCGCTGCTGCTGAGCTTCGATGCCTATAACGGCCTGCCTTACTGGGAGCGCGAATTCTCCGGGGCCGAGCGGCTCGACATCACGCAGGACTGCGGCAACCTCGCCGCCTCGCCACATGGCCTGTTCGTCGTGGCGGACAAGGAATGCCACCAGCTCGACCTCGTCACCGGCGCGACCCGCAAGACGTATCCCGTGCCGCCCGGCAAGGATGGTTCACCCAGCGTCTGGGCCTATGTGGCGGTGGAGGGCGATCTGCTCATCGGCAGCGCGTCGGCGGGCTACCAGTTCAGCCGCACGGTGTTTGCGTATGACCTCCGCACCGCCCAGTTGAAGTGGCGTTATGACAGCCCGGCCATGCGGAACAGCACGATTGCCATCAGCGGCGGCAAGGTGTTCCTCGTGGAACATCGCGGCCAGACCAGCGCGCCCAAGGTGCCGACGGTGGCCGAGGCTTACCACGAGATCGGCAAGCCCAAGCCGGTCAAGCCCGCCGGTCCACAGCCGCCCTACATCCGCACGGTCGTCGCGCTCGATCTCCCGACCGGGCAGCCGCTGTGGGGCCGGGATCATGATCTCACGTTGTGCGGCAACTGGACCGGCAACCTCTGCCTCACGGCCAAGAACGGCGTGCTCCTGCTCTCCGGCGTTTACTCCGCCTACGGTGCGGCCAAGGGCGATGAGGGCGACCGCCGCGCGCTCGCCTTGTCCGCCACGGATGGCGCGCCGCTTTGGAACCAGGCCATCGGCAACCGCGTGCGCCCGGTGCTCGTCGGCGAGCACGTCATCGGCCGGCCCAAGGCCTATGATCTCCGCTCCGGTGCGACCGTGACCAAGGCCGGTCCGAAAGGCCCGATCCCGTGGGCGGTCCCGGCCAACGGCGCATGCGGCCAGATGTCCGCCTCCGCTGGCATGCTCTTCTATCGGGACGGCTACACGATCATGCGCGACGCCGACACTGGCGGCACGCTCATGGCGTTCACGGGGATGCGTCCGGGATGCCTCATCAATATCATCCCGGCCGGTGGCGTCATCGTGCAGGTCGAGGCCAGCTCCGGCTGCACCTGCTACCACGCGATCCAGTCCACCGTGGCCTTCGTGCCGCCGGGGGCGGAGTAAGGCCGACTTTTACAAGCAGCGCCTGACTTCGTGACCGTTCTCTTCGCGCGTCGGTTGTATGGAGTCCAGCCTTCAGGCGGCGAGGTGGTCGATCCTTCAGGATCGCTGCGCGAAGCGTTCGGAACCGGGCAGCGCTCTACCGGCTGAAGCCGGGACTCCAAACGCGGTTCAGGGTGCCCGCAACGTTGACCTGACGGCGTAAGCCTGGCCACGGCATGAGTCCGCACGAAGCGAAGACCGCTCGATCGGAATTCGCTGCGTCCGTTTACTTCACCCGCGCCAGCAGCCACGGGAGCAGGTCGCCCGTGGCGATGCGCTCCTGCTTGCCGTCGTCGCGGTGACGGATGGTGACGGTGTCCTTCACACCGGCCTGAGGGCCATCCTTGATGCCCTCGAAGGTCTCGAAATCCACCGTCACACAGAACGGCGTGCCGGCCTCGTCCTGCCGCGCGTAGCGTTTGCCAATGGAACCGGCCTCGTCGTGGAAGGCCATCATGTGCCCGCGCAACGACTCGAAGATGGCCCGCGCCTTCGCAGCCAGCTCGGGCTTGTTCTTGAGCAGCGGCAGCACGGCCACCTTGAGCGGGGCCACGCGCGGATGAAACTTCATTACGT
>CAZOCL010000149.1:0-14710 GCA_964578245.1 uncultured Klebsiella sp.
AGCGACCCGGCGCACGGGACGCAACGATTGCAACCACGGCGCTCCCGCCGGGTTCGCTGCAGCGATTTGTTAGGCGACGTTCGATTTCGGTTCGGAAGCATGGATTGCAGTGCGAAGCTGGGATCTGGAGAGCGCGATCGTAGCGAGGTCGAAAAGGTAATCGGCGACGAGGTAACCGATGACCCAAGCGACAGCCCTCCCGGTGCTGGTGTAGAGCTCGAAAACGGCCATGGTGCTGAAGCAAAGTAGGGTGAAGACGAACTTCACGAGGCGCACCGGCCAGCGGAGTAGTAGCGGATGGATGTAGCGGGCGTAAGCAGTCTTGCGTCGCTCGGGCGGAAGATCGGCGATCTCTGGAAACTGCGAATACCAAAGGTAGAGTTTCATAGGTGCGTGGGCGAGTCGCCTAACGACCCAAGCTCAGCGACCCGGCGCACGGGACGCAACGATTGCAACCACAACGCTCCCGCCGGGTTCGCTGCAGCGCATGGTTAGCCTGCATATTCATCTCGTCACCAAATCAAATCTCTCCGTGTATCCCTTGATAATCTCATCATTGGAAATCCAGTATCCGTCCTTCACGAACCGAACCTTCCATCTCAACGTCCGCTTGTAAACGTCGCTGAACTGGTCGAAGACTACGAAATCACTCCCGGACTCGACAACACGATACTCTGAAACTTCCGTCCAATCGCTGCCGGTCGTGGAGGTAACGCGCCTCCCGGAATAGGTGACGCTCATCTTGCCAAGAACCTCGCTCTCGAACCGGTCAATGACCTTGGCTGGAATCACTGCGTCGCGCCGCCATACAGAAACCGTCTCATCCTTGTTGGAGCGCCAAGTGCCCTGCAACCGAGATTCTTGGCGTGCCGACCGGCACGCCATCAGTGTGACGAGGCATAGGCAGGCGAGAATGACGAGGGCGAGTCTCATGCAGGCTAACGACCCAAGCTCAGCGACCCGGCGCACGGGACGCAACGATTGCAACCACGACGCTCTCGCCGGGTTCGCTGCAGCGCATGGTTAGCCGTCGTGCTCATGGGCTAGTCTTTTGGGAAAACACATGGTCCAAAGCGATTGCGTGCTCTGGATAGTAACTCCTGAACTCTCCCGTATCCAGACCGATCTCCGTGTCCGCGTGCTGACTGGTAAGCACGAACCCGATCTGTCCCGCTGCGCTGGCGGGGTTCGTGGGCGCTCGATAATCCAAACCCTGCACAAACGAAATTCTCTCCGAAACACGCCAGTCGCCTTTGTAAACTCTGACAACCGTCCCAGTGTAATGGTGTAGTGAGTAGCGGTTCGGGCCTCGGTCTTCCCAGTGGTCCTCGTGAATGCAGACCATAAAGACGTGCCGATACTCGTCCATTCGAGACCTGAACTCGGCGGCGTCTTCGCAACCCCACGGATGAAAAACTCTCGCGTTGTAGTCGGGTGCGCGACAACCAAGGACTCCAAGCAATCCGATGAGGGGGATGGCGTGAAGTAACTTCATGCGCGAGATGACGGCTAACGACCCAAGCTCAGCGACCCGGCGCACGGGACGCAACGATTGCAACCGCGACGCTCCCGCCGGGTTCGCTGCAGCGCATGGTTAGGCGGCATCATCAAGGTCATCTCTCAATCTCTCTATTCCTCGCAACACGTCGGCGCGATTGTGTCGTGAAAGCATCCACTGTGGAAGGCAACTCTCAAGGCATCGACTCGACCAACCATATTTTGGATCACGTGCCCTCGGACGCAACTTGGCGCCAATGTGGCCAGCGAGAAAGTCCAAGTGCTCGCGATTGTATGCCCAGAGCTGCTCTCCGCAGCATTCGGTCACAAGCCACAGATCGACGTCAAAACCATGCAATCGTGGTCCACTGCTTGGGAGCGGAGCACTGCGATCCCTGTCTAAAACCCAATCACGCTCCAATGCGCAAGCGGAACAAACCAAGCGATGACCGTTGTGGCTGCCGTCGGTGCGATGCAGCTCCAACAAATGGGCGCGGGCGGCACAGCGAGGACACCGAACCAGGATGTCACCGTAAAAGTCATTCAGGAATGTGGGCTTCGTATGCACGAGACGCGTAATGCCGCCTAACGACCCAAGCTCAGCCACGCCGGACCAGTGACGTGGCCCGCGAACGCGGACATGCCAGCGCCAACCGGCGTTGGCTGCAGCGAATGGTTAGGCCACGATCTCATGTCTCTTACTTCTTCCTTCCGAATGTCATCACTTTTCCCTCGTCTCCATCGCCATACGTCAGCATGAGGTCGTAGGGTGAACCTTCACTCCTGAGCGCGAGCGCGTCAATTCTGGCTTCGGTATCTGAAAACACAACACCCCAACACAAATGGCCGTCGTAAATGATATGGACTGTACTGCAATCCCAACGGCCCGTTGTGGAAATGAAAGCGGCCACATGGGGTGGAGTGGAAGAATCCGGCGACCAGTCTGGATAATTGGTAACGGTGAACGATCCGTCAGGCCGCAAATCCAACTGACACGGGCGGCCCTCAAGCACCGCCAGTCCGGTTGGCGTAATCGTCTGCCGGGTGAGTACGTAAACTCCAGCCACGTCCCCCACCTTTGGTTGAGTGGTGACGTAGAGTTTCGCAGGTGGCACATGTGGCCAGCCAGAGCCCCACGGCAAATATGAAATTGCCGAGAGAGCAATACCAACAAGAGCTAGAGCAACACCGCTAAACGCTACAATGGTAATCTTCCTTTTTCTGGTGTCATGGTCCTTCATTTTCACGACGTGCGCTCGTAGTGGCCTAACGACCCAAGCTCAGCGACAGCCGGGCAACACGTTCCGACTGCCAACCCGGACGCGATCCGGCTGTTCGCTGCAGCGCATGGTTAGACGGCTCATTTTCCATGACTCACTCTTAGAATCCGTCCGTCGTCCTTCGCAACCTCGATAACCGCAACTCCGCCGGGTGTGCGCTCGGGCATCGAACCCACGACAGTCCAAATGCCGTTGGTATCAAGTTGCGCGTGATATGGCTTCTCTCCAGCAATCCGCTTCTCGCCATAAATTGGCTCCCAAACTGCGACGGCAATCTTGATGGCGGTCTTGGCATCTGGAACGTATCCATCCTTCGGTTTGAAGGTGTGCTTCGTCACCTCGGCTGCGAACGCAAAAGCGACGGCGAGTGTCAGGACGCTGACAGTGATAATGCGTGTCGTGTTACTCATGGCGTGGTCGAGCCGTCTAACGACCCAAGCTCAGCGACCCGGCACAAGGGACGCAACGATTGCAAACCACGACGCCATGCCGGGTTCGCTGCAGCGCATGGTTAGGCCGCGTTGTCATATCAGTAATCCGGGCTGTCTCCGCTCATCATCTGTCATCTCGGCGTATCTTGCGAGATAATGCTCGGTCTGTGAACCTGTGCCGCACTGACGAACACTGCCATCGTTCCGGTTGACGATGATAGCCCCATTGCCGAGGAGGCGAGCCGAGACTGAAAGTGAAACGCCCAACCGAAATCACGCTCAATGGTCGCCCGCTCCAAAATCACCGGCTCATCGTCAGAGTATGGCCAACGCTCGATGATGAACTGCATCGCTCTCTGCTGTGCTGCTGCCTTATCGAGCATGGCGTGTGAAGCGGCCTAACGACCCAAGCTCAGCGATCCGGCGCACGGGACGCAACGGTTGCAGCAGTGACGCTCTCGCCGGGTTCGCTGCAGCGCATGGTTAGGCCGCGTTGCGTGGGTCAAACGCTGAAATCTCATGGCAAAACAAATGTATGCGACTGTCCTCGTAGTCGCCAGCCTCGAACCGCAGCTTTTCCCAACCTCGCTCCTGAATGCTCTGGAAGAAGAGGCCCATAATCTGGCCAAACCCGGAGAACGAAACGTCGGCGACGCGGTGAAACCGGATGCCAACCTTGGCGTGTGGCGGGTCGAACTCCTCCATCACAAGCTCAACGTCGCTCCATTGGTCTCCAAGCTCATCCTCCCGCCGACCGAAGTAGCGAAACGAGTGAACACGACTGAAGTGAAAGAGTGGACGACCAGCAATAACGGCTGCGACGTGCTCGTATCCCTCAAGCTCTGAAATCTTGATGTCCTGCGCGTTGGTGGGCATGGCGTGTGAAGCGCCTAACGACCCAAGCTCAGCGACCCGGCCCACCGGACGCAACGATGGCAACCGCGACGCCCCCGCCGGGTTCGCTGCAGCGCATGGTTAGGCCTTTTCTTGTCTGCTATCATGAAATCCAACTCATTCGCTTCCAGAGCAACTTCGTCCCGAATGGTGTAGCGATAAAGATGCCCTGGTAACCTGAGCAATCGAATCCCTTGTCTCCCTCCTGCCAATCCACCCATAACAGCGCCGGGGCGAATGAAATTGAACGGCCCAAGATAGTCGGACGCTTCGCACTGTCCTCCCTCTGGGAGTCAATCTTGTGAATCAGCCTGCCCGGATACACGAACAAGGCGGACAAACCCCACAGAATCAGGTATGCGACAGCCGCAATTCGTAAGGCTCGGCGTGACGTCTTCATGATTTGGCCTAACGACCCAAGCTCAGCGACCCGGCGCGCGGGACGCCACGATTGCAACCACGAGGCCCCCGCCGGGTTCGCTGCAGCGCATGGTTAGGCCGTTGATGTGAAGTGCTCATCCGAAAATAAGACCCGCAACACACAGCGCGAACAATACGCCACCAATCGTGAGAAGGACAACGCCAAGAATCCGCAGAGCGCGTCGCTCTTTGCTCGTGCGCTCAAGAATCTTCCCGCCGGCGATCGCCATCGCGAAAGTCGTAGCCATGATCAACTCGAACCCTCCGAGAAATGCTGAAGCGATCATAAGCGGCCTAACGATCCAAGCTCAGCCACGCCGGACCAGTGACGTAGCCCGCGAATGCGGAACTGCCAGCGCCATCCGGCGTTGGCTGCAGCGAATGGTTAGGCGCACGTCTCTCGCTGTATCTCATAACTCAATCTTTCTAAAAGCTCCGTCATCGGCTGATGAGGTGGCGCATCGCTCGCCAACAATCTCTCAAACTCCGCGGGGATGTGCTCCGAAACATCGGAGTAACTGGAGCGGATGCTGTCGCGGAAATGCTGTGTGTCTCGTCGCCACGCTACCGAATCGTCCGAACGCACCTGATGCAGGCAGCGAACCGCGTGTGACACGGCTCGAAGCAACTCTCCGCGTCGCGTCAATCGGATGGGCTGCGGTGAAGTCATGCGAGTGCGCCTAACGACCCAAGCTCAGCGACCCGGCGCGCGGGACGCAACGATTGCAACCGCGACGCTCCCGCCGGGTTCGCTGGAGCGCATGGTTAGGCCACATTCGTCGTGCTGTCATGCCATCCCTCTCCTCCGCAATGCTGACACGGTGAACGACCGGACTGCCCCGTGCCTTTGCAAAAGAAGCACTCGCGGTCAATGCCGATAATCCTCCAACTCTCCCCAGACGCTGCAAGACGATAACGCGTGCGAAGGTATCCGGTGGGAAAGTGCTCTCGTGTCACTGCGCTCGCAGTGCCGTCTGACTGCTTCGCATCCTCAACCTCGGCGTGGACTGCTGCTCTCGGCATGAAGCGCTCCGCGTGCTGAGACAACGGCTCTCCGAAATACTTGCTGTGAACGGCACTCAGATGCGGACGTGCCACTGCCCACGCCGCTGTCTTCTCCTGCAAGAAGGACTCAAGAAATTGTCGTGGTGTGCTCATGTGGCCTAACGACCCAAGCTCAGCCACCGCCGACTCGGGATGTGGCCCGCGATAGCGGAACTCAAGGCGCTATCGGCGGTTGGCTGCAGCGCCTTGTTAGGCCACGGTGTTTTCATGTCAACAAACTCTCTCAAACAATCGGTGCCGACTCAAGCGTCCGCACTGGGCTGTCGCGCTCGCAGTGCGAAGCCGTGCGCCGCTCGAACTCTCCCAAGTCTCGCTCATCGAAAACCGAACTGCCCGCGACTCTCGCCAGCAAAAAACTCTCCGCAAAACCTCAAACGCGCGGAAGTGGCCTAACGACCCAAGCTCAGCGACCCGGCGCACGGGACGCAACGATTGCCAACCGCGACGCCATGCCGGGTTCGCTGCAGCGACTGGTTAGGCCACAAAATCATTTGCGTCCTCCCAATCCCGGATGGTAGGAAGCTGTAATCAACTCACCAGTCTGGCGGTCCACGTAAACCTCAATATAGTCGTCGCGCTCTTGGCTGCCGAGAATGACTATGGCCGCTTCACGAACACGGGCCTCAGTGAACACATCAGAAGAAACGCCAAACGCATCGCGGTGGTCGAGCGCTTTCATGTGCCCTCGGGCTTTCGTGATCAACTCGTCGTGTGTCATAGCGCGCGAAGTGGCCTAACGACCCAAGCTCAGCGACCCGGCGCACGGGACGCAACGATTGCAAACCACGACGCCATGCCGGGTTCGCTGCAGCGCATGGTTAGACCACGTCATTTCTGCTCTCTCCATTTTGGCTTCAAAAGCTCGTCGTGCTTCTTGGCTCTGGTGACTAACTCGTCGTATGGCATCGTCCCGCTTTCGAGGTTCTCAAGATACCTGTGGTAATACATCTGCGATTCGTTCGTCTGCCCCAGATAGTCGGTAATGCCACACAAATGACCATACAAGACTCGCCGTGTGGCTCGAACATCCAAGCCGCGATTTCCTCTGGCCTCATGGTCTGCGATCAGCTTCTCCTCCTGCAACAGCGCGGCCTTCGCGGTATGCACGTCTCCTGTCATGTAGCCTTGGAAGATGGGCCGCCACTCCCGACTCCAATCCTCGTAAGTTGGTCTGCACGCTGTCAGCAACGCTATCAATGCGAGAACTGGAAGGACGCAGCGCATGTGGTCTAACGACCCAAGCTCAGCGACCCGGCGCACGGGACGCTTGGATTGCAACCGCGACGCTCCCGCCGGGTTCGCTGCAGCGCATGGTTAGGCGTCATTGGATACATGAGTCTCAAATCGTGGTGTAAAAGTCTCCTCAAACATCCTGTCCACCGCTCTCACTTTGTCCACGGCCTTCGTGCCGTCAAACGTGCCGCCCTCAATGACGGCGAGCGCCTCATTGTGAAGTGCGTAAGCCAAATGTGCTGCTCGACGAACAACAGGGTCGCCTGCGTTCTGGCTGCCGAGATAGCCCGACAGCAAAAGGCGTATCTCGTAAATCCCCTGCGCCAAAATCTTGGCTTGTGACTGTGTGTTTTGCATAGCGCGTGGATGACGCCTAACGTCCAGAGCTCAGGCACGCGGGACCAACCAGCGTGAACCGCGAAGCGGAACTGAGAGCGTCATCCCGCGTTGCCTGCAGCGATTTGTTAGGCCGTATTTTCAATTGTTATTTCGCTGTGTTTGTCTTTCGAATCTCATCCAAAGCTCGTTGTTTTTCACGGAAATAATCCGAGAGCGACTGGTCATATTTCTTCATCCGCTCTTCGCGTGTCAATCCATCCCAATAAAGCGCCGGCAACATAAACCAATCCACGAACAGCTTGCCATTACGATCCTCAAGATTGATGTCCAAGGCAAAGCCGTCAAAGTGATAGACTCGACGAACCCCGTAGGGTTTGTTCGTATAAATCTCATCAAATGCTGCGCGACCGATACCGAGGTGCTGTGCGAATTGCTCAAATGTGAGATCCGGACGACTAGCCTCAATCTTTTCGAGGGTGCTCTTCATGCGTGCATACCGCCCCTGCGCGTTGAGGCTTCTGGACCTATCACCTGCACATCCACCAAGAGTCATCAATATCAGAGCTAAGGTAAGAACTTTCATGGCGTTCGATGCAGCCTAACGAAAAAAGCTGAGCCACCGCCGACTCGCGGCGTGAACCGCGACAGCGGAACTGCAAGCGCCAACGGCGGTTGGCTCCGGCGACTTGTTAGGTGTCTCGATCATGTGACACTGACAAATAATGACTGGTGACGGCTCAAGTATGCCTCAAGACTCTCCTGAAGTGAAGGCGAACACTTGTGAAAGCGTGAATCAAAAGCAGCGAACTCGCCCTCAAGTGCCGTGTCGCAAAACTCCTGCGATGTCTCGACTCGCCGACGGGAACGACTTAACCACAACTCGCCAGCCGCTCGAAGAACTTGCTGCTGGCAAACTGCTCCGAGCAAACCGAGTGCTTCAATCGTCGCCGACAAATGCTCTGTGCCGCGATTCTCGAAATACTGGAAATGGCCGCCGTTCTGAACCTCACTCTCATACCAGAAAACCAGATGAGCCGGACGCTGCTCTGCCGACAATGCGCGGTAATCCTCCATCGCGAGTATATCCACGAACGCATTCCAAACCTCGTAAGGCGCTGCCTCTACTTTCTGCTTGGTTAGTGAACGAGTAATCATAGCGTGTGGCAGAGACACCTAACGACCCAAGCTCAGCGAGCCGGCCCGCGAGGCGCACCAATTGCAACAGTAGCGCGATGGCCGGGTTCGCTGCAGCGCATGGTTAGACCACGTCATATACTCAAAGTAAAATCTGCCTCAACTACAACCTTCGTGCGTGGCTTCGAGCCGTCGTAATGATTCACGTCGGTCGCCATGCCAGTGATGCGAGCACGCACTCGCAAACCATCTCTCTCAAGCACCGCAATCTCATTCTCGTCCATCGGCTCGTGCTCGCAATAGTAGAGATTCGTGACGTAATCCTCTGCCTGGTCACTGTAACCCTGCGGGATGGCGAAGCTGCTCCCAGCACGAAGCGCCAAAGCCGGGATCTTCGGCAATGTCAAAGTCCACTCAGCAAAAGGCTGTGCGCGCAATGGCTCGGTGTCGGGTAGGGTCTGAATGGGTGTGTCGCCAGCCTCAGCCCGAAACGTAACTGAAAACGAGCCGTCCTCATCTTTGTAATGCTCAATGGTGGCCGACTCCACACTGTAAATCTCGTCTCCGTTGAATCGGTGCAATGTCATCTTGCCGACGCTCATGGTGTGGTTGGGGCGAAGTGGTCTAACGACTCAAGCTCAGCGACCCGGCCCACGAGGACGTTGGATTGCAACCTGGACGCGATGGCCGGGTTCGCTGCAGCGCATGGTTAGCCGTCGTTCTCGTCATCTGAGTAAAAGATAAACGACGGCGAGTGTTTGGAGAAGTGCCAACGAATCCACGATAGCTCGCCGATGCTCTCCAAACGCAGCCTGTATCCAACCCGACTGCCCAACTCCCGCTCGGTAGTCTCCAGCAATCCACGATACCGCTCCTCCTGCTCCAATGTGGCAACCGCTCTCCGCTCCGCGTCCTCGGGAGTATCGGCCAACACGCGACGAATGGTGAAAAAGCCGCGTATCGGCTTATCGCCTTCGACTGAAACTGAAAGACCTGAGCCATGCAATGTGACTTGAAAACGTCGAGACATGCGGAGACGGCTAACGACCCAAGCTCAGCCACGCCGGGCCAGTGACGCGGTCCGCGAATGCGGAACTCACAACGCCAACCGGCGTTGGCTGCAGCGATTGGTTAGGTGTCATTCTGCCACTCCCCAATCTTCAGCGAGTGCATCAAGGCTGGGATACCAACCAGAGTCCATCCCAAAGTGTGAGGCCGTCCGAAAATTGATTCCCCAAGGCGATCCGAGCGCCCCGAAGCCACCGAGGCAATGCTGAGCCACAACATCCCGCTCCCCAAGATCCCCGAATGTCCATGCGTGAAATGGTTCGTCTGCACCATATTCCCAACGAAGCTGCGACTGATAGGGTTTGATGAGGATTCGCTCGATGAAGGCGCGTCGATTGGGAGAACCGACTCGCGAAATCTCGGCGCGAAGCAGGCTAGTGAACTCTTCGAGCGATGGTGCTGGCGTTTCCATGACACCTAACGACCAAAACTCAGCGACGCGCTGAGAAAATGTGAAACAACCCGTGATCGAAGCGAACTATCAGAAGCGCTTCGCCGCGTTCGCTGCAGTGACTGGTTAGGCCACGTCATGGTCATACAAAATAATCCCAATCTTCTGTGCCTCAGCGCAATCGCAGATGCGTCCGGGCTGGGTGAATGGTCTGTGGCAAAAGCGACAGCGATAAAATCCCCGACGATAGTGATAGCGACTCAACAACCAACTGACCAGAGCCGCCGATCCCAAGCCACCGAATACAACTGAAATCATGATGGCGTTGATGCTGGTGTGGAGCACATCCCACCACCGCTCCTCCGGTGTCACAAATCTCACGATCACCCACGCCAGCGTCGCAAGCATGACAACAGAGCCAACGACAAACGCGATGAGCGCTCCAATGATACCTCGCCGCATCGCAATCGTGTCGGGCGGAAGTTTGCTCATGGCGTGCGCGAGTGGCCTAACGACCCAAGCTCAGCGACGCGGCCCAAATGAAAGCCCCAGAAAATCCAAACCCGCAGCGGGGCCGCGTTCGCTGGAGCGCATGGTTAGGCTGCTTATGAGAGTTGTGTTCCCGCATGAAATCCAGCTTCCCGTGAAGGCTCACGAACAGAAGCAAGAGTTACAACGTGGTGCGGTATCCATACGCTCATCGGTCCATGCGACCCATCTGATCCTGTCCACTCAACCTCAATCATCAGATAGTGAGGATGTGAGGCGTCGAATTTCAAGCATCGCAGGTCAGGTTGAAGCCCTATCGCAGCAAGTCGAACTGCTGTTGGGGTGCCTGGTGCAATTGAAACAAGATACAGACAATCTTCTGGCATGTGCTGGTGGGGTTGATGGTGTGAAGCCGCCTAACGACCCAAGCTCAGCGACCCGGCGCTCGGGACGCATGGATTGCAACCGCGACGCTCTCGCCGGGTTCGCTGCAGCGCATGGTTAGGCGGCGAAACTCTCATATCAAACTCAACTACGACCAAATAATCCGGGATTCGACCACGCGCTGTCGCAAAGCAAGTGTGTCGGCACTTCTGCTATCGCTTCCGGTGGACCTTCAACATCCCACAGATGCTCCCACCCTCCACAGCTATAGTCGGCAATACGCACCCGCGGCTGCCACCGCTCAAGCCACGCACGAACCCACTGAACATCCGCGGACGGCTCATCGCCAGCGTCGTCTGCAAAGATTGTGATGCGTCGCATCTGTGACATGTGCGCGAGTGCCGCCTAACGACCAAGCTCAGCGACCGCCGCCGGAAACGCCCGGTCGGCTGCAACAATCGCTGCCAAATTATCTGAACCGTCCAACTGCCCAGCGGGGCGGCGGTTCGCTGCAGCGCTCTGGTTAGGCCACAACATCGTCATCTCAAATCCTGCTTCGGTGGCGGCTCGTGCAGCTCAAGCTCCCAATCCTCGAATGGTGGGGCAACCTTGAAGCTACGGTCGCAATATGCCCGGAGGTAATCAGTGGCTCTCTTCTGAGCATGCTGCGCATTCAGCACCTGGCCGCTGTCATCCACCTCCACGACGTTCGCGAAGATCGCGTAAGCCTGCTCAATCGCACTAGGCTCGCTGCCATACAGTGGCAAGTAATCAATGCCCTCCAGCATGTAGTGCGTCCCGCTGGACATGAAGTAAGCAAATGTCCTCAACGCTCCGCTGAACGAATGGCTCAAATGTGGCATGGCGTCCGAAGTGGCCTAACGACCCAAGCTCAGCGACCCGGCGCACGGGACGCAACGATTGCAACCGCGACGCCCCCGCCGGGTTCGCTGCAGCGCATGGTTAGGCGGATTCATTTCGCGAAGATCCCTCGCCACCAACCCGCCTTCGGCAGCGGCACTGAAAGCCTCTGAAAAAGCGTCGCCCACGAATCAATCTCAACGTCGGGCGCAACGCGTTGATCGCCGTAGCCTCGAATCAAAGATAAAACCTCTCCCACCTCGGCTCGCTCTGGACTTGACCAAATGTGAAACTGTTCGTGCTTCTGAATTCCGGACTTAGTCCCATCTTCAAAGATGATGGCATCACCGACTGCCCAATCCTCGCCGTCGAAATTGCTGTGACCGAGAATCTCCCCGAGAGTCTCCTCGCTGTTGACGTAGAACGTCCGCTTTGCTTTGTGTGAAATGACCAGCGGCATTTTACCTTTCTCCGCCTAACGACCCAAGCTCAGCGACGGCGGCCACGAGGCGCGCCGATTGCAACCGCGACGTCCCGCCGCCGTTCGCTGCAGCGCATGGTTAGGCCGCGTTGTGTCAATCTGCTCGTAAATCATGAATGATGTGTGCTGTGCGCGTCACCTGATCGGGACGCACGCCAAGTTGCTCAACCACAACTGCGCTCAATCTCTGCCACACCTCTCCCTCGTCCGTCGTGTCACCTCGCAGCCGTAACGCACGCACAACGTAGGCGTGCATGTCGCCGAGAACCGCCAACCCCTCAGCATCGGCGTCTGCAATCTGGATGCTGAACTCTTCCTCAATCGCCATGACAAGCTCAACAGTGTCTAAACCCATAGCGTGTGAAGCGGCCTAACGAATCAAGCTGAGCCGCCGCCGATGTGTGACGCAGCCCGCGACAGCGGATCTGTGACAGCCAACGGCGGTTGGCTCCAGCGCATGGTTAGCCCACATGGTTAAAGCACTCATTTGTGTCGCAATAGTGCTCCAAACTCCCTGCAAAAGCTACCCGCAAACTCACCCTCCACGACAACCTCTCCCTCTATCGCAGCCGACGCCTTCCAACCGCCGATGCGATACCGAATTGCGATCTGTCCGTGTGAGTCTCGCTGCAAACGCAGCCAACCACCTTCCGTGAATGGTATCTCAATCTGCTCGCTCTTGAATGACTCGAAATCTGCAAACCGTCTGAGTGTCGCCTCATCTGTGTCCATCATCAATCTGTCGTGTGATGCGGTGAATCTCCGGCCTGAAGCAGTGGCGACAGCCTCAGCGCGAAAAGCAGAATAACCACCCTCAAGCGGACTGGACTCAATACACAGGAAATTGTCGTCTTGGCCGATGCGCATGGAATGTGGGCTAACGACCCAAGCTCAGCGACCGCCGGGAAGCGAGCGTGGGACGTAAAATTGATGTGCGAGTTATTGCGACGTGTCGAGCGCAAAGCGTGTGGGCGGTTCGCTGCAGCGCATGGTTAGGCATGCTCATGCGTGTCTCTCCAAATACTCTCTGAATGTGCTGCCCATGAGCACCGGCTCTCGCGGGCACTCCACGTTGATGTAATAGATTGGATACTCAGGACCACTACCACCACTAACGTTCAGGCAATCACAGTCGCCATCGTGTCCGTGATTGATCAACACCCATCGCTCAGGTAGGGCAATGTCCCCATCCCCGGGCTGATGAAACGCCTCATTGAGCCGGAGCAAATGATTGTGAGAATCGTAGTCATCTCCGATACTCCCAAACCACACGCCGTAATTGTGAACCAACTGCGAGAACTCAACGAAGTCGCGTGGAAGCGAAACCTTCAGGGCGCTCTCAATGAATGCAACTGACTCCTCGGTGGCGGGCTTACTCGGATACCAGGCACATGTCCAAGGCATCCACTTCTTGGTCTTCCATGCGGCAAGTTCTTCGAGCGTCTTCATGCCTAACGACCCAAGCTCAGCGACCCGGCGCACGGGACGCACCGATTGCAACCGCGACGCTCATGCCGGGTTCGCTGCAGCGCATGGTTAGGCATCATAAATCTTTCCAAATGGGTGAAGCGCCAATGAAAACCGGGTCTTTCGATTTGTATGGAAACTCATCAGGCATCTGAAGCTCGGACCGTGGAACACGGTAAAGTGTGCTGACCTTCACGTAGTGAGCAAAGTAATGATACTTCTGGTCGCTGCCTCGATACCACAAAGTGCTCAAGCTGCCGCCACCGCGATACTGCGCGAGGTAAGACGGTGAAACCACCCGACCTTTTGTGATGCTGGGAGTAAAGCCAGAACATCCGCAAAGCAACAGCGCGGCAACCGCTGGAAAAAAACGTGCGAAACTTTTCATGCGTGCGATGATGCCTAACGACCCAAGCTCAGCGACAGCCGGGCCAGACGCGCCGATTGCCAACCTGGACGCGATCCGGCTGTTCGCTGCAGCGCATGGTTAGGTGGCAAAATCATCGTCTCCTCAACCATCTCAAAAAATCTCCCAAATACAACCCTCCGAGTGCAATGAGCAACACAGCCTCAATCACCAAAACCGCAGCAATCGTGAAACGCTCGCTCGTGAAGAACACTAAACCAAAGCACAGTGCAAAAATCGCGAGCAACAACTGCCAGACTCTGATCTTCGTCTTTGATGAAGCAGTCATAATCTCAAAGCGTGCGATGCCACCTAACGACCCAAGCTCAACGACCCGGCGCACGGGACGCAACGATGGCAACCGCGACGCTCCCGCCGGGTTCGCTGCAGCGCACGGTTAGACGGCGTGGTTCTCATCTCTAAAACTCTCCGGTAAATATCGCAACAAATCTGCCCACTCCTTGCGGACAATAGACGCAGGGCCGATGACTGGCAACGCCGCAGTAATCCGCTCCAAGACTGTCCTTCCATGCTGCCGGCTCAGAATGCGCTCCTGCAACCAATCGCCATCAAACGAACTCCACTCACCGGCTGGCAGTCTGATATTGCACTCGGCTGCGGGATAAACCTCATCCCATAGAATCGTGTGAATCTCTGAGGGTGAATAACCGGAAGAAACAATGCGCTCCGCGATGGAACGATACTCCTCGTCAGTCAACTCGGTGTCGAGGAACAGGTCGGACAATGCCTCCCAAACTGGACGCCTGCGTTTAAGGTCTTGTTGGGGTGGCAACATGTGATGTGTGCGAAGCCGTCTAACGACCCAAGCTCAGCGACCCGGCGCACGAGACGCATGGATTGCAAACCCTG
>CAZOCL010000150.1:0-14707 GCA_964578245.1 uncultured Klebsiella sp.
TGGGCAGCGAGGACCGCGACAAGCTCGACGAATACCTCACCAGCGTCCGCGAACTGGAGCAGCGGATGGTGAACGACGAGAGCTGGGCCAAGACCCCGAAGCCCAAGGTGAACGTCGAGCCGCCCAAGGACATCCCCAACGCCTCTGACCTCATCGGCCGCACCCGCCTGCTCTTCGACCTCAGCCACCTCGCGCTCCAGACCGATTCCACGCGGCTCATCACCATCATGCTGGCCGGCTCGTCCTACGCCCCGCCGATCAAGGGCGTGACCCTGGGCCATCACGACCTCTCCCACCACGGCAAGGACCCGGGCAAGCTCGAGCAGCTCAAGATCGTGGAGGTGGAAACGATGAAAACCGTGCGCGACCTGCTGGCCAGGCTCAAGCAGTCGCAGGAGGGCGGCAGCAACCTGCTTGACCGGACAACGGTCTTCCTCGGCAGCAATCTCGGCGACGGCAGCAGCCATTCCACTTCCAACCTGCCCGTCTTCCTCGCGGGCGGCGGCTTCAAACACGGCCAGCATCTCCACTTCGACCCGAAGAACCCGCCGCCCCTGTGCAATCTCTACGTGAACATGCTCCAGCGCCTCGGCGTGGAGACCGAAAAGTTCGGCACGAGCACGGGCACGCTGACGGGGTTGGAACTCAGCCGGGGGTGAGGTGGCTTGGGTGGACCCAAGCCTATACGGAACTCACAGTTGAAATCGGGCGTTTCATTTCAACGCAGAAACGCAGCGCGGCAGAGCCGCAAACCGAATTGACCAGAGACACGATGAACACAGAGAAGTTCCTTGGTTGTCTCCTTTCATCTTGTCTCTGTGGTCAAATGGAGTTTGAAAAATATTCTCCGGACGCAACGAATCAGTGGGCTAGCACTACAGAGGACGCAAAACTACACGGAGCAAGGAACGATGCAGCCATTGAGGATTGAGCGTGGTTCGCGTGGCCCAACTTCGCGTTTCTCTGCGTCCTCCGCACTAAAGCGAAGACCGCTTTCAACTGCATCGTTCCGTATAGATGCTCATGAGCGAGGCCGCCGGATGCGCTTGGGCACGCGGCTTTCATCGAGCTGGAGCGCCAGCGCATCCGTGCCCGGGGCGGCGAGATTGGCGAGCCGGTCGTGCAGTTGCAGGATGAAGGCGGCGGTGGCGAGCGTGCCCACGGCAATGGTCGGGTCCCCGCGCTCCAGACGCCAGAGCGTGTTGCGGCCGACGAACAGCCGGGCCGCCATGTCCGCCGTGGAAATGCCGCGCTTGCGCCGCGCGAGGGCCAGATCACGGCCCAGCTTGCGGAGCGCATGGGTCACCGGCAGGGGAAGTGAGGCAGCCAACGACATGCACTTTATGTCCTGCATACGGGACATAAAGTCAATCAATGTCTCGTATAGCGCACGCAATTGGGAGCAAACCGAATTGTGAGCCTGCTTCTCCCCGTCACCCGCGCGTTCAGACGAGCGGACGCCCCGGCCCGGATGGCGGATTGACCGGCCGCCCCGGCGGCTGCGCGGCGAGCAGCAGCGCTCCGGGGAGGAAAGGCTTGCGCAGCAGGCCACAGAAGCCCGCCCGAGTCGCGTCCTCGGTGGTGAGGTCGCCGCTGGCGGTGGCGAGCAGGATGCGCAGGCGGGGTGAGAGGGCCAGCATCCGGCGGCAGAGTTCCATGCCGTCCATGCCCGGCATGTCCAGGTCGGTGACGATGAGATCAAAGGCATCCGGGGAAGCTGCAAGGGTGGCCAGCGCCGCGCGACCACTCTGGAAACAGTCGATTTCGGCCACTTCGCTGTCCCGGAGCAGCTTGCCCAGCAACGCCAGATTGAGGATGTCGTCGTCCACGAGCATCCAGCGCGGACGGAGCGGACGGCTGGCTTCAGTGGGTGAAAGGTTTGTCACCATTGGGAGTAGTTCGTGGACAGTGACCGTTTCTTTCAAAGATTCGGAAGGCGTGGACGATTTTCGTGCTTCGGGCACTATCGAGGGGAGTGCGGCGGTGTCGCCGGAGAGCTCAAGTTGTTTCGCCGCCATCGGCTGGCAGAAAGTTGCTGCGGCTGATCCCGCGCCGGGCGGGACACAGCCGCGCCCCGGGACCTCCGCATCCGCCGCCTGAAATTGGATGTTTCAGCGAGGCCGGTTTGCTGCGACACTCAGGTGATCGAATCCGATTGTGAACATTTCATCCGCCATTTTTGACCGCAGCGCGCCGGACCTGAGCGCGTGTCCCGACGAATCGCTGCCCGAGTTTGCCTTCATCGGCCGGTCCAACGTGGGCAAGTCCTCGTTGTTGAACATGCTCTCTGGGAAGGAGGGGCTGGCCCGGGTGTCCGCCATGCCCGGTTTCACCAAGATGATCAACCTGTTCACCATGAACAAGACGTGGCGGCTGGTGGACCTGCCCGGCTACGGGTTTGCGCAGGTGGCGCGGAAGGACAAGGCCAAGTTCAACCAGGCCGTGGCGGACTACCTACAGGAGCGGCCGAATCTCTGCTGCGTCTTCGCGCTCATTGACTCGAGCCTGCCGCCGCAGAAGCTCGACCTCGAATTTGTCGAGTGGCTCGCGGACAGCGCCGTCCCCTTCGTGCTCGTCTTCACCAAGATCGACAAGATCTCCAAGGTGAAAATGGAGGCGAACATCGAGGCGTTCAAAGAGCGCATCGCCGGATGGTGCGAGCAGTTGCCGGAGGTCTATACGTGTTCCGCGACGGAGCGGCGCGGGCGGACCGACCTGCTCAAGGTGATCGAACTGGCGATTGCCGAGTTCAAGGCGCAGGCCCCGGCGGAGCTGGAAGCGGCTGCGCCGGATGCGGAACTGACGGAGGAAGCGCCGCGCCCTGCTACCGCTGGCGCGCGCGCACGGGACATCCACGGGAAGGGCTCGAAGATGACACGGCCCTGGTGAGACGCGTTCGGAGTCCCGGCTTCAGCCGGCGGAAAGCCGCCCAGTTCCAGACGCTGCGCGCGTGGCGTCCTGATGGACCAAACGCCACACCGGCTGAAGCCGGAACTCCGAACGGAGACGCATTTGTCCGCACTAACGGCTGGCTCTGAAGCCGAATCCGGCCAAGACTGGTGCGTGAAGCGGAACCGCTCGCCAGCATTCAACCGGGAGCGCCCCCTTCACGGTCTCATCCACCCACCTGCATGAAAGCGTTCCATTGCGATCACTGCGGGGGACTGGTGTTCTTCGAGAACGTGCAGTGCCTCAAGTGCGGGCACGCGCTCGGGTTCCTGCCAGAGGTGAACGACCTCAGCACGCTTGAACCGGCGGCGGAGGGAACCTGGCGGGCCATCACGCCGGCGGCGCAGGGCGTGCTGTATCGCCAGTGCCGCAACGGCACGCAGCATCAGGTCTGCAACTGGCTGGTGCGCGTGGAGGATCCGAATCCGTTCTGTGTCGCCTGCCGGCTCAATGAGGTCATCCCGGATCTGGCCGTCTGGGGCAACCTGGAACGCTGGTGCAAGCTGGAGGCGGCCAAGCGTCGCATCCTTTACACGCTCACGCACCTTGGCCTGTCCGTTACCGGAGTGCCGATGGAGAACCGGCCGCCGTTAAGCTTCCGCTTTCTCGGCACGCCTTACTATGGCCCGCTGCCACTCACCGGGCACAGCCAGGGCACGATCACGGTGAACATCGCCGAGGCCGATGACGCGGAGCGGGAGCAGTTGCGCATCTACCTGCACGAGCCTTACCGGACGCTGCTCGGGCATCTGCGGCATGAGGTGGCGCACTATTATTGGGACCAGCTCATCGCTGGCACGCCGCAGTTGGACCGCTTCCGCCGGCTCTTCGGTAACGAGCAATGGCACTATGACGCGGCGCTCTGGGCGTATTACCAGCACGGCCCGCCCGACGACTGGCAGACGCGGCACATCAGCGCCTATGCGAGCGCACACCCGTGGGAGGACTGGGCGGAGACCTGGGCGCACTACCTGCACATCGTGGACACGGTCGAGACGGCGGCGAGCTTCGGCATCACCCTGCATCCCACGCATCCCGACGCACGGGCCATGACCGCCGATCCGCAGCAGGTGGCCGAGTCGGACCCCGCGAGCTTCGACAAGGTCCTGCAACACTGGCTACCGCTGATCTGCGCGCTGAACTCGCTGAACCGGGGCATGGGCCTGCCGGACCTGTATCCCTTCGTGCTCTCCGGCCCGGCCATTGAGAAGCTGCAGTTTGTGCATGAAGTGGTGCAGTCGGCGCGGCAGCGGTGAGGGCGGCCCGTTTTTGACGCGAAGGCGCAAAGACGCAAAAGTTGCGCCTGAGATAGCTACCCGGTCATGCCAAGGACTCACCGATTGAGCCCTCTCGTTGTCCCCTTCCTTTGCGTCTTCGCGTCAAAGCGGCCGCGCGCGCAGATCACGGTTTCACCGTCACCCACACGGGCGAGGACCAGGCCATGTTGCCATCGGCCTGCTCGACGCGGAGGTAGTAGCGGTTCTCGCCCATCAGGGGAGCGGCGTCGGTGAAGGACTTTTCGAACTCGCGCTTGCCCGGCTCCCAAGTCTGGTAGTTCGTCTCGTTGCGCACGAGGGTGACGCGCTGGATCAGGGCGGTCCCGTTCACGGCAAGCTTCAACTCCGGCTTGCCGCCCGTTTGAAAGACCGAGCCCATCGGCTGCCCGTCACAACTGAACTCGACAAAAATCTTGTCCGTCGCCGCGATGGTCCGCCGTGCTTTGAACCCCTCGATCAGGCCCAGGCGCGAGTTTTCCTCCACATATACCCCGCCGAACGAGGTGTGCTGGGAGATGTGGTCGGAACTGGCGAACACGCCGAGCTTGTGCCCCCGGGCAAGCGCGTGCTGATAGAGCCCAGGATTGCGCAGCTCGCCAAAGTCGCTGATGGGCGCGGGCGGCAGCGGGATCACCGCCTTCGACGCCGTGTCCGCCGTGTATTTCTGGCCGGCGCGCAACCCGACGGTCGGCTGAGGCGCGCCCAGGCCTTCGTAGCTCACGCGCGCGCCCTGGAAAATCTCCACGGTGTTTTCGAGCCGGCCGTCAATGTGCTCGTAGCGGTCCCAGTCGGTGCCCATGCCGGTCGCGCCGGTGTGGCTGATGAGCGCAACCGGCTGCCCGTATTTGCCAAGCACCTCCCACAGTTCCACCGGCGTGATCTCGCCCACACCGGGATGCACCGGAAAGAGGGCGTTCCACTGCGAGGCCTCGTAGAGCTTGCGATTGATGTAGATGACCGGCCCGCCGCGCTGCGGGAAGACCACGTTGCGGTGGCCCCACGGATACTTCTGCTCACGCTCATAGGCATAGAGCGAGTTGAACTTCCCGGGCACGTAGAAAACATCCACGAGCCGCTGGGTCTGCCACCATTCATAGGGATCGTATTTCTTCGCGATGTCCGTGTGGTCGGAAGTGCCCATGAAATCGAGCGCGGCCATGTCGCAGGCGTAGCGGAAATGCTCGAGCACGCAGCCATCGAAACCCGTGCGGCAGTTGGAGAAGTCCGTGTGCCGGTGCAGGTCGCCGTATTGCAGGGTGTATTTCTTGCCGCCGATGGTCCAGGTGTGGTGCTGCTCACGGGGACGGTCGGGCGTGGGTGCGTTGAGATAGGGCCCCGGTTCCACCACGGCCTTCGCCTGCACGGCGGGCTCCTTGAAGGCGGCGAATTTGCCACTCAGCTCCGCCAGATGGACCCCGGCGGTGAGCACCAGCTTGGTCTCCCGTTTGTCGCTCGCCCAGCACAGCAGCATGTTCCCGCCTTGCCGTGCGAGGGTGCAGCGCCGGTCCTGGCCGAAGGAACTGTCCGGCACTTCGACCGGCTGCGACCACATCTTGGCCACCGCGTCGTATTTCGTGACCGCGATCATCCAGCGGTTGGTGAAGTAGAAGCGCCACGCGAGCCAGGGATTCCCCTCCGCATCGGTGGCGACCGTGGGCAGGTTGACCGCATTGGCCGGGCGCGGGGCGGGCTTGCCGTGGGTGGGCACGGGCACCTCGGTAAACTTCTCCGTGCGCAGGTCGAACCAGCCCAGGAGCATCCGCTTCTGGCCGTTCAGGCCGGTGTCACCCTCGTGACCGCGCACAGGCCTGCCCCAGAGCTGACGGCCGCGTTCCGCGGCGATCCACAGCCCCTGGCCGTCCGCCGCTGCGGCGATGCTCGCGCGGGCCTCGTAGTCCGGCGAAGCGGTGAGCTGGCGTTCCTTCACCTGGCCGTCCAGGCCGACGCGGGCAAGCCAGAGGTTGAACTCGCCACCGCGCGAGGAATCGAAGGCGACCCACGCACCATCCTGGCCGTCGAACGCCAGGCGCGGCTCCCAGTTGCCGCCCACGGGCTGGCTCACGGCAATCTCCTTCGACCACTGGCTGGACTTCGGCTCCAGCCAGCGCGCGAAGACATCCCCCTGCCCGCGTCGCATGGACTGCCACACCACCCAAACGCGGCCCGTGTGGTCGGTGCCGGCGTCGGCGAAGGTGTCGCTGCCGGATGATTCGGCGAGGGTGGTGGCTGAGTCGAGTTTGCCCCCGGCAAAGCGGCGGGCGCGCAGTGTCACGAGGTTGCGGCCATCCACCTGGCCCCAGAAAACCCATGCCGCACCGTCCGCACCGAGGGTGATCGCCGGCTGATGCACCACGCCGGGCTCCGAGAGCGTGGCCACGGTTTCAATTCCCGCCGCACCCTTGCGTCCGAGCTTCAACACGTCGGCCTTGCCGTCATGCTCGATGTAGGCGATCCACGCCGTGCCCTTCACATCCACCGCCATCGCCGGGAAGTCGCGGTGCAGGGTGGTGTCGGCGAGTTCCCAGTGCTGGCCCAGTGGTGAGGCAGTCTGGTTGGTGGTGGCCGTCGCAGCCTGCTTGGCTGCGTTTTTGCCACCGACCTTCTTCTCTGCGGCGATGCTGAGCAGTGCGATGCCGAGGATGCCGACCAAGAGGACGCGCTTCAGCCAGAGCGGGTTTGGGGGAAATGAGTTCATGGGAATATGCAAAATTGTCGTTGCCCAAGATCACCGAACCGCGAGACGCGTGGATTGCAACCGGAGCGCGAGGGCCGAGTTCGCTGGCGCGTTTGGCTAGGCCGTGCGGTAGTCACCCTGTAAACCCTGTATGCTGACGGTCGAGCGCTCGAACAAAGGCCCAGTGCTCGAATTCCGCCTTGGTCTTCACGGTGTCTGGAGGCTCAACAACTTCGAATGGCTGTCCGGGCAACTGACGAACCGCTTCCGCAACGAGCACGTAATCGGCCTCTGAAAGTTCGCAAGGCTGCCACTCAAAGAGAACGTGCCGCCCTTCTAACTGGCCATCTAGGCTGCCGAGCCGCGCGAAGTCGTTGAGATATTCCCGTGGCGGGAAGTCGCCGAACAGATACTGCCCAACTCGACCGAAGAAGAACTCAAGGAAACTGGCGGTATGACTCGTGCGCGTGCCGAGGAGCAACCGGCCTTCAGCCAGGTCAACCTCGGTGGTGGTGAAGCGGACTTCGCGCATGGCTATGCCGACGGCTTTGGGTCTTTCTTGAAAACATACGAAATTCCTCCGCCAATGCCCATGATGATGGCCATGAATAACGCTCCACCCATCCATTGAGGGATGCTGACGCCAAAGAACACCACATTGATAAGGCTGCTCCGGCGGTGGTGGCGGCGAGACAATCGGTGGTGGAGTTATGGTGTCCATATTGTCAGTGGCGTCGGCGGCGTAATGACTCAAGCTGAGTGACCCGGCCCGCGGAACGCGTGGATTGCAATCGCGACGCTCACGCTGGGTTTGATGGCATGGTCAGGCGACATGTTTATAGACTCAATAATCGATCCCAGCCATCCTGCCGCCAACTCCAGCGACGAGCAAACCCAGGACCGCTAAGGCAAATGGTCTCGCCGTTGTTTTGAAATCCACCGCCAACAGCACCAGCCAACACAGGGGGGCAAGCAGCAAACAGATCAACAGCCAGCCGAATCCACGCCGGTATGCAATTGCTAGCATCCGAATCTCGCCGAGGAGACAGGCGATGACACCAATGACAGCCAAGATGTATCCTGCAACTACCATGACGATGACAGTGTCAATCTATCGTGAGTATAAAGTCGCCTCGATTCAAGCTCAGCGACCCGGCCCGCAGGAGGCGTGGATTGCAACCTGGACGCGATGGCCGGGCTACAACGCATGGTTGGCGGCATGTCACTCACGCTTTCGGGGTCTGTTCATGACCGGCTTCTTCTCGTCAAAGGCGTCGAGTTTGTGAAGGAGGCGGTCATCCTCAAGCTTCTGGCTGTCAAGATACCGGCGCATATGCAAGTCGGCCAGCAGGCAAATCTCTCCCTGAAAAACAACCAAGTGCCAATTGGTATCGTAGAGGTGTGCGTCACCGCTGGGGCGTAAGCGAATCGTATCTCCGTCGAACTCGACTTTGCCGGTGATGGGATACTTCGGCTCACGCGGGCCTCTCACGTCGGAGTAAAACCAATACCTGAACTCGTTGCTCTTAAAGACGAGTGCGATGCCCATGAAGCCCGTCCACTTGTCGGACAAGACCCAAGCGCCGTCAATCGTGGCCGGGGCTGACCGTGCTCCAACAACTGTAGTGGCGAGAATGCAGAGTGTGAGAATGAGTGAGCGCATGGTGATGCCGCCTAACATGAAGTTGGACCCCTCTACACCACCTCAAACTCCCGCGCTTCGAGCGAGTTCCGGCCGGATTTCTGGATGGGCCGCGGCTCCGGCTGGGCAAAGCCGTTGAGGTCCACGGCGCGCGCGCGCAGGGCATACTTGCCGGGGGCCAGCCCTTTGAGCGCGGCGGACCAGGAGATCATGCTGTAACGGAGCGGCCAGGCCGTGGG
The DNA here is from genome assembly GCA_964578245.1 of uncultured Klebsiella sp. Lineage (GTDB taxonomy): Bacteria > Verrucomicrobiota > Verrucomicrobiia > Limisphaerales > SXTU01 > SXTU01. The sequence goes on from CAZOCL010000150.1 coordinate 8,782, forward strand.
CTGGCCGGTCTGGGGGTTGAAGCCAAGAACCTGCCGCGCGGACACGCCGGCGGGGAGCACGCTGCGCCAGTCGGCGGGCGCGGCTTCGAGCTGGGCCTCGGCCCATTGCTCGACGTCGTCGGCCTTCGCATCGTTGCGGCTCAGCGAATACTCGACGCGCTTCAAGCCCGAGAGCCCGGAGATTACCAGTCCGCCGATCGGCACCGGCTGGCCGGCGGGCAGCCTGGCCGGAAGGGTGTCGAGATACGCGGCGGTCTTGAGCGGCGCTTCCGGGTCGTTGTTCTGCTCGGCATAAGTGTCGTTGGCCTTGTAGTCGTTGGTGACGACGATTTGCTGGAGCCACTTGATGGATTTGAAGCCGTGCGCCCAGGGGATGACCATGCGCACCGGACCGCCGCGCAGGAGCGGGATGGGTTCGCCATTGAGCCGGTAGGCGAGGAAGGCGGGCAGTTCGCCCGGCGCGGTCTCCATCGCCTGCGAATAGCTGAGCGAGGACTGGAAGAGCTGCTTGGGGTCGTTGTTGTGGAAGCCCCAGTAGTAGATGCGGCGGGCGTTGCGCAACGAACCGCAGAGCCGCAGCACCTCGCGCAACGGGACGCCTTCCCACAGGCCCTGGCCGAGCGGCGTGGGGATGTTGAGGCATTGCATGGCCTTGAGGAATTTCACCTCGTGCTTTTCACCGAGCTTCAGCAGCGCGGGGAGGTCCAGCGCGGTGCCATCGGCGAGCGTGAGCGGCGTGCCCAGGCCGGGCTGGTCTTTGATCGCGGGATTCGGCGTGGTGTCGGCGGTGATCTCCAGCCGCCAGGTCTCGGGGGTGAGGCGGGCCTGCGTGAGCGCGTCGCCTTTGAGCGAGTGCGGCTTGGGGGTGCCGCGGGAGACGTCCCGGAACTTGTCGGCGGGCGTGAGCAGCGGAGGAGCGGGCCGGGGGAAAATCGGCGCGGGCGCGTCCGCAGCGTGGGCCGGAGAAAGTCCGCTGGCGAAGGCGGACGCGGCGAGCGCGGAGCCGGCGCGCACAAAGTCCCGGCGGGTGAGCGGGTCAGCGAGGGGCGGACGTTTCATGGGTCGGTCAGAATGTTGCAGCCCGATGCCAGCGGCGCAAGCACGGGGGAGCAGCCCGGCCACCGTAAAGTGCATCCACACACTGCCCCGGACATTCCTGCGTTGTTCCCTGCTGCCAGCCGCTGCGGCCAAGCGGGCCGCGCTCCTCAGGCGGCCGCTCGGCGCAGGCGGTCGGTGATGGCCCGCCATTCCGGCGTGGCGGGCGGGGCTTCCACCACGATGCACACGGCTGCCTGCTCATCGCAGTGGTGCAGCTCGGCGTAGAGCGCACGGGCGTAGGCCTCCGCATCGTGCGGAATCACGGACACGGTGCCGAAGCCGCCGCCGAGCGGGATGTGCGTGTGGGCCAGCACGGAAGCGGTGTCGGCGGGCACACCGAGCCGAGCAAGCTGCGCCTTCAAATCCGCCTCGTCCCGCCACTCCAGAATCAACAGCCGCGCCTTGGGCGAATAGTGTTTCGGCAACTGTCCGGGGCTGCGGAGCGCACCGGCCTCGGCGGATTCCGCATTCCACATTCCGCATTCCGCATTTCCCAAGGCCGCCGCCAGCGACTCCGCGTGGATCATTCCCGGGCGGAGCACGCGCGGCGGGGTCGTGGTCACGTCCACCACAGTGGATTCGATGCCCACGTTTGCCTGGCCGCCGTCCACGATGAGCCGCAGCCGGTCACCGAGCTGCTTGCGGACGTGCTCCGAGTTCGTGGGGGAAAGCTGGTTGGAAAGATTGGCGCTCGGGGCCGCCAGCGGGAAACCGCACGTGCGGATGACCTCGCGCATGAAGGGATGCTGCGGCCAGCGAACGCCCACGGTGTCGCCGCCCGCCGTGACGATGTCCGGCATGGCCGCCGCGCGGGGCAGCACGATGGTCAGCGGGCCGGGCCAGAACGCGCCGGCCAGCCGCTGCGCGGCGTCCGGCCACGCGCGCACGCAGGCGCGCGCCATGTCCAGGCCGTCCACATGGACAATGATGGGATTGTGCGCGGGCCGGCCCTTGAGCGCGTAGATCTTCGCCACGGCCCGCGGGTCGAGCGCGTTGGCCGCGAGGCCATAGACGGTCTCCGTGGGCAGCGCCACCACCTCGCCCGCGCGCAGCAACGCCGCCGCCCGCTGCACCGCCGCCGCGAAGAGCGCGGGCGTGTGCGTGGACAGGACTTCGAGTGGCACTGGACTGCTCATGTAATACCGGCGCGAGCTTGCGAACTCGCGGCGTGTGACGCAACAACTTCGCCGGGAACCGCTTCGAAGGCCGCCGGCTTCAGGGCGGAAAGCCCGTCCGGTGACAGCCCGGGCTGGAGCCGAGCCCCGCGAGGCGGAGGCCCGGGTTCGGAGTCCCCCTTCGTCACCGCCCTGAAGGGGTGGGACGCCGCACGGGGTGGAACAGAGTTCGGCCCTTTCAGGGCGGGCAGGCTTCGCTGACCAGGCTACCCGGGGCCTCACCCCGGGCTGTCACCGGGCGGGCTTTCAGCCCTGATTGGCCGTTCACGCTGCCTCGCTCATGGGTATTCCTGAAAGGCATTATATGTTTAGGCAGACACGCGCAAAGCGGCTCGGGGGGCCGCGCTCCGGGGGAGTGCGCGCTGCGCGCCTATTTCAACGAGTTGGGAATCACGCTGGGGGCGGCCATCAGCGGCCCGCCAGAGGCCGGGGCATAGCGCGCCATGATGGTCAGCGTGCTGGCCGTTGGCCGGGCGCCTTTCCAAGGCAGGACCAGTTCGTAGCCGATGCCGAGCGAGCTGGTGGCCGCGTAGCCGGGCAGGCTGGCTGCCGGAAACGACCAGACCTGAGCCGGTGCCGGGTTCACCGCGCCGTCGAAGGCCAGGATTTCCAGCGTGCCCCGGCGGATGGTGACCCCCTTGGCCCGGCTCCGGCTGCTGGCGAACACCCGCACCGCCAGGCCGTCCTGTGCGCCCGGCTGGCTGGACTTCAGCCCCACCGGCAGCACAAACAGGTGCAGTTCCTGAATGTCGCCGCTGCCGGCGGAAGAGCCGCCACCGCCCGACGAAGAAGCACAACCGCACAAGCAGCACAGGCAGATGAGCGTGAGCCAGGGAAGTGCGCCCAGGAAACGCCCCTTCGCTTCCGAAAGACGAGGAGCGCGGCGTTCACGCCGCAGAAGGCTGCGACGGGAAGAGTGCGCTCGAATCATTGTTGACCTGCTCCCGTTTCGGCGGCCTGAAGGCCGCGCGCCTCCACATCGGCGTCCGCCCACTTCGGTGTTCGGAGTTAAACGAGGCGCTGGTTCAGACATGAATATAGGATGCCGCACTGACAACCGTCTCACGAGCCGGTGGGCTTCGGCGTGACGGGATTGATAACCGGCGGCGGACCTGGAGGGAAGATCTGATCCAGCAACGGCTTGTTGAACTCGTTGCGCTTGAGCTCCTCCTTGAGCCGCGAACGTTCAAGCAGCTCACGCGTGGGCGCGTTCGGATCCGTCAACGGCACGATCACCTGGCTGCTGGCCATGATGGTCGGGGTGAGGAAGATGAGCAGTTCGCGCTTCTCCTTCGTGATCTTGGTGCTGCGGAAGGCAGCGCCGAGATACGGAATGTCGCCGAGGAACGGCAGCTTCTTCACGCGCCGGTCCTCCTGCGTGCCGATGAGCCCGCCGATGATGATGGTCTGGCCGTTCTGCACGCTGACGGTCGTGTTCGCGCGGCGCTGGTTGATGATCGGCACGGTGGCGGACTTGTTGATCTCGACCGTGCCGCTGCTGATGGAGGAGTTGGTCGTGCCCAGCTCCAGCTTCACAAAGCCGTCCGGGCTGATCTTCGGCGTGACGGTCAGGTTCACGCCGATGTCCTCGTAGCGGAAGGAGTTGATCGTGTCGCCCTGCACGGTCACGCGGCTGTCGGTGATGAGCGGCACGCGCTGGCCGATGTTGATCGTGGCCGGCTTGTTGTCCGCCGTGACAATCTGCGGCCGGCTCAGCACCTCGAGCTTGCCCTCGTCATCCAGCGCACGCAGCAGGAAGTTGAAATCGCCGCCCGTGACCGCCGCCGAGTAGCCGCCCAGGCTCTTGAGCGCGGTGGCCAGGCCGAGATCCGCGCCGACGGAATACGGCGTGCCGTTGTTGAAGTTCCCCTTGTGCGACCACTCCAGCCCGATCTGCCTGTCGCCGGTCAGCGCCACCTCCGCGAGCAGCACCTGGATCATCACCTGCGGCTGGGACTTGTCCAATTCCACGATGAGCTGCTGGATCTGGATGAAGTAGCGGGGGCTGGCGGACAGCAGCAGCGTGTTGCTGTTGGTCTCGGCGACCACGGCCACCTCGCGCTCGAGCAACTGCTGCGCGGCTCCCACCGCATCCGGCCCCAGGGCCGTCGTCACGCGCAGCCGCTCCTGATCGAGGAACGTGCGGATCGCCAGGGCCACGTCAATGGCCTGGGTGTTTTTGAGCCGGACCACTTCCGTGCGCCGGTCGTTCGCGTTGCCCGCATCGAGCGACTCGATGATCTGCTCGACCATCTCCACGTAATGATCCGTGCCACCCACCAGGAGGCTGTTCGTGCGCGGGTCCACGGTGACGGTGAGCGCGGACTGCTCCGCGGTGCCAAGCGTGGCGCTGGCCGCGTCATTGGTGCCGCCGGGGCGGATGAGCGTGTATTGGATCGTGCGCTGGCTGGTGGTGGTCGCCGTCGCCGTCATGCGGAACATCTGCGTGAGGATGTCGGCCATCTGCCGGGCGGAGGCGTTCTTGAGCGCGAAGACCTTGATCTTCGCCTCCTGCGGCGAGCTGGCATCCAGCCGCGTGATGATCTGCTCCAGCAAGCCCATGTAGTCCACCGGGCCGCTCACGATCAGCGAGTTCATCCGCGCGTCCGGTGTGATGAGCACGGACTCCTTCAAGGCCGCCGTGATCAGGTCGCGGCCCGCCTCGGTGCGCGTGATGAACTGGAGCACGGACTGTGCGTTCGGGTTCTGCTGATCGGTGAGCGGCGCGGGCTTGGTGTTCAGCGCGGTGTTCAGGATCGTGGAGAGCGCCTCGGCCCGCGCGTTCTTCAGCGGGAAGACCTTGATCTCCGCGACGCGCGCGACCTGCTCGGTGTCCAGGCGCTTCACCAGCTCGGCGATGCGCTTGGCGTCCACCTCGCCGCAGGACACGACGAGCGCATTGACCCGCTCGTCCGCGGTGACCTGCACCGGCATCTGCTGGCCGGGCAGGGCGGCCGTCCCCGTGGGTCCGTCGCGGAAGAGTCCCTGAACGATGAGCGCCACCTTGCGCACGTCCGCCTTGGCGAGGGGGAAGACGTGGATGGCAAGGCCATTCACGGCCGGCTCCGTGTCGAGCTGGTTGATCAATCCCTCGACGGTGCCGAGGTCCTCGACGTTCGCCCCGACGAGCAGCGCGTTCACCCAGGCGTCGGCGATGATGGTGACCGGGTCGTTCGGCTCGCCCCGCACGCGCGGCGGGCGGTTGGCGAAGATGGGCTGCAAGGTGCTCTGCAGCTTCGCGGCGGTGGCCTTCTTCAGGGGGAACACTCGGAAGTTCAGCCGGGTGAAAGTCCCTTCCGCATCAAGCTGCGGCAGGATGCGCTCGACAAAATCGAACGCTTCCTTGCCACCCGTCACGAGCAGCGTGTTGATGCGGTCATCGGCGATGACCGTGGCGGGCACGCGGCGGGCGTTGGCGTTCGCGGTCAGGTTGTCCGCCGCCTGCTTGGCGACGAAGAACTGGGTCAGCATGGTCGCCAGCGTGGTGGCCCGCGCGCGCTTGAGCTGGAAGAGCCGCACGTCGCTGTTCACGCCCTGGTCCTTCGTATCGAGGCGCTTCACCACCTCACGCACCACGGCCATCGTCTCGGGGCTGGCACTGACGAAGAGCGAGTTGCTGCGCGGGTCCACGCTCACGGCGAGCTTGTCCGCCG
>CAZOCL010000151.1:0-14562 GCA_964578245.1 uncultured Klebsiella sp.
TGGTGTTGCCGCCGTAGAAGACGGTGCCCGGCCCGGGGGTGGGGATGGAGCCGCGGACGCCCCAGAACCGGAGGAGGTTGCCAGCGGGCAGCTCGGCGACGGGCACCGGGGCACCGACCGGTCCGGCGGGATCAGCCCGGATGGCGGTCTTGCCCTTCAGGAGCCGGAGGATGTCCTCGGCGAGGATGGGCTTGACCAGATAGTGATCCGCCCCGGATTCGAAGGCATTGAGCCGGTCGGTGGCGAAATCCCGGTGGCTGGTAACGATAATCTTGACGCCGGGGAGCTCGGTGGCCTTCTCGCGCAGTGCGCGGCAGACCTGAAAACCGTTGCACCGGGGCATCAGGAGGTCGCAGATGACGGCGTCGGGACGGTGCTGGAGGGCGGCTTGGATGCCCTCTTCGCCGTCCTTGGCCTCGTGGACGGTCCAGCCAGCGGAGCTGAGGGTCTTGGAAAGGACCTTGCGGACGATGGGGTCGTCATCAATCAGCAGGGCGGATTTCATCGCAACAGGGGCATAATCACCCGGAAGACCCAAAAGACAAGCTTCGAGCAAAATGAGGGAGAAAAAAGTTGTTAGAATCTCCGGGAGCCGGCAAAAGTATGGGTGAGACGGGCAGTGAACAAGGCGCCAGCGGCCACCGTCTGACCTGACGAACGACGAAACGATTAAACTAAACGAGCATATGTTCTGGAACTGTGGCAAACACCCCGGGCAAGAGTTAAACCCCAACCTTTACGCCACCCGGCGTGACTTCTTGAACCGTGTGGGCACTGGTTTCGGCGCGCTCGCGCTGGCCTCGCTCATCGCGGACGAAGCGAAGGGCCAGGCCTCCGGCGGCCTGCTCGCCCCCAAGACCTCCCATTTCCCCGGCACGGCCAAGCGCGTGTGCCATATTTATCAGAGCGGTGCCCAGCCGCACATCGACACTTGGGATCCGAAGCCCGAGCTGAACAAGAACGAGGGCAAGACTGCGGGTGGTGGCGGTGGCATGGGCCGTGGCCGGCTCCTGCCGACGCAGTTCGAATTCACCAAGTCGGGCCAGAGCGGCTTGGAAATGTCCTCGATCTGGCCAGAGCTGGCCGCCAAGTGCGCCGATGACCTCTGCGTCATCCGCTCCATGTGGACCGACGTGCCGGCGCACGAGGAAGCCACGAAGATCATGACCACGGGCGACTTCCGCCTGCCGAAACCCTCCATTGGCGCGTGGGTCACCTACGGCCTTGGCTCGGATAACCAGAACCTCCCGGCCTTCGTCGCGATGAACCCCGGCGGGTTCCCCAGCGCGGGCAACGTGAACTGGCAGTCGGCCTTCATGCCGGGTGCGTATCAGGGCACGTATGTTGATCCGACCAACACTCGGATTGAGCAGATCATCGAGAACATCAAGAGCCAGTTCATCGGCTCCAGCGCCGAGCAGCGCCAGCAGCTCGACCTCCTGAGCAAGCTCAACGAGATTCACAAGCAAAAGCGCCAGTCCGACGGCCAGCTCGACGCGCGCATCCAGTCGTTCGAACTCGCCTATCGCATGCAGACTGATGCGACCGAGGCCTTCGACATGAGCAAGGAGCCCGAGCACGTCCTGAAGCTTTACGGTGCGGACTCGATGGATCGCGGCATGGCCACGCAGGCCCGCCAGTTCATCATCGCTCGTCGCCTCCTGGAGCGAGGTGTGAAGTTCGTGCAGTGCTGGAACGGCGGCTGGGACATGCACGCCGGCATTGCCACCGCTGGTAAGGCCCGCGCCGGTGCGATTGACAAGCCGATCGCCGGCTTCCTGCAGGATCTCAAGCAACGCGGTCTGCTCAAGGACACGCTCGTGGCCTCCAGCACCGAGTTCGGTCGCAGCTCCACGGAAGACGGTCCTGGTGGCCGCACGCACAACGCCAAGGCGTTCGCGTCCTGGCTCGCTGGCGGCGGCGTCAAGGGTGGTCAGGCCTACGGCAGCACCGATGAACTCGGCAGCGCCGCAGTCGAGAACAAGGTGCATGTGCACGAGTTCCACTCGACCATCCTGCACGCGCTCGGCTTCGACTCCGAGAAGCTCACGTTCCGCTCCGGCGGTCGCGACTTCCGCCTGACCGACGTGTCGGGTGCCCAGCCGGTGAAGTCCATCTTCGCCTAAGCTCTTTTTGGTGAAACCAAGCCGGGCGCGTGTTTCACCACGCGCCCGGCCTTTAGTTTGCAGCCGGGTTAAGTTGGAATTGGTCAGCGAGCACAGTCCGAGATGCCTATGAAATCCATGCTGAAATTTGCCGCGGTTTTGACCGCAGCTTCGTTCACCGCGCCGCTCTTCGCGCAGGAGAAGCCGCTTACGCCGGAGGAGAACGAATTCTTCGAAGCGAAGATTCGTCCCGCGCTGATTGAGCACTGCCATAAGTGCCACAGCGGCGACAAGGACGCCAAGATCAAGGGCGGCCTGCAGCTCGACTCCAAGGCGGGCCTGCTCAAGGGCGGCTCCACCGGGCCGGGCCTGGTCGCTGGCCAGCCGGACCGCTCGCTGATTATCAAGGCCATCCGGTTTACCGACCCGAACCTGCAGATGCCCCCGAAGGACAAGCTGCCGGACTCGGTGATCGCCGACTTCGAGAACTGGGTGCGCATGGGTGCCCCCGATCCGCGCAGCGGCAAGGCGGCCGCCATGCTCAAGACGGAAGAAGACCTCGCCAAGGCCCGCAAGCACTGGGCCTTCCAGCCCATCGTCAAGCCGGTGCCGCCGACGCCCAAGGCGCACTTGAAGAGCTGGATTCAGAACGAGATCGACCAGTTCGTGCTGGCCAAGCTGGAGGAGAAGGGCATGTTCCCGTCCCCGAACGCGGACAAGTGGACGCTGGTTCGCCGCGCGTATTTTGACCTGCTCGGGATCCCGCCTTCCGTCAAGGAAGCTGAAGACTTCGTCAACGACGAGTCCAAGGACGCCTGGCCCAAGCTGATCGATAAATTGCTCGCCTCCCCTCACTACGGTGAGCGCTGGGGCCGCTACTGGCTCGACATCGCCCGCTATGCTGACACGCGCGGCGGCGGCGGCAACGCTGGCCGGATGGGCGACAACCGCCTTCTGCACGCCTACACCTATCGCGACTGGGTCGTGAACGCGATCAACGAGGACATGCCCTATGACAAGTTCCTCAAGTATCAGATTGCCGCCGACTGCATGCCGGGAGCGGAGGCCAAGAACCTCGCTGCCCTGGGCTTCATCACGCTCAACCGGGCGGTGAACAACCAGCAGGAGCGCATTGACGACCGCATTGACGTGGTGACCCGCGGCACGATGTCGCTTTCTGTGTATTGCGCCCGTTGCCACGACCACAAGTTCGACCCTATCCCGACGAAGGATTATTACTCGCTCTACGGCGTATTCGACAGCAGCGTGGACGCGGTGGCCAAGCCGTTGATCGTGAAGGTCGAGGACACGGCGGAGTATCGTGACTACGTCGCCAAGAAGGCCAAAATCGAGGCCGATCAGGAAGGCTTCCGTCAGTCCCAGCTTGGTTCATTCGTGAGCGAGGCCAAGAACAAGACCATGGAGTATATGCTGGCGGTTCATTACGGGAACCTCGGCAACACCAATTACATGTTCGATGGCCGCGCCGGTCAGCAGCGGTTCGAGGCCACCACGAAGCTTCAGTTTGAAGTTGCCGGGCCCTGGAAGCGCTACCTGAGCCAGCACAACAAGGCCACTGACCCGATCTTTGGGCCGTGGCACGATTACACCAAGCTCCTCGAAGACGACAAGGTCTCCGACAAGGAGTTCGCCGCCAAGAGCAAGGAACTGGCCGCGAAATACATGAGCAAGGACGGCGAACCGATGAAGGGCCTCAATCCCCTGGTCGCCCGGGCCTTCTCTACTCCGATCTCGAGCATGCGCGTCGTGGCCGAGCGGTATGCCAAGCTGTTCTTCGACGCCGAAAAGGCGTGGGTCAGCGTCGTCACGCTGGATGCCAAGAAGAAAAAGGAAGAATCCGATCCCGTGCTCAAGAAGCTCGCCGATCCGGCCCAGGAGCAGCTTCGTCAAGTGTTCTACGGCAATGGTTCACCGGTGAACCTTACTTATGACCGTCTGGCTGGCTTCAACAATGGAGCCATTCGCAATCAGGAACAGGCCCAGTTTGGCTTGCGAATGGATCAGCTCGAAGTGACCCACGCGGGTGCTCCGGCCCGCGCGATGGCGGTCGGCGATGGCACCCCGCGCAACGCGAAGGTGCTGCTCAAGGGCATGCCCAACAATCCCGGTCCCGAAGTGCCGCGTCAGTTCATCGAGGTGCTGAACCCCAACCGCAAGCCCTTCAACGCGAAGACCAGCGGCCGGGCTGAACTGGCCGAGGAAATCGCCAGCAAGAACAACCCGCTCACCGCCCGCGTGCTCATCAACCGTGCGTGGATGAACCACTTCGGTGGCGCGCTGGTCCGCACTCCGACGGACTTCGGCGTCCGCGCGGATGACCCGACGCACCCGGAACTGCTCAACTACCTCTCCGCCTGGGTGATGGAGAACAACTGGTCGGTGAAGGCCCTGCACAAATACATCATGATGTCGGCCACCTACATGCAGAGCAGCGAAGACCGCGCCAAGCCGCTCATCAACGATCCTGCGAACCTCTACGTCTGGAAGATGAACCGCCGCCGCCTCGACTTCGAAGGCTTCCGCGATTCCTTGCTGGCCGTCAGCGGCAAGATGGACCCGACGATGGGTGGCCGCCCGGTGAAGATCACGCCGGAAGGGGGCAATCCGCTCGGCTATTCTGAGAACCCCTACCGCCGCACGCTCTACGGCTACATTGACCGTGGCAACCTCTCCTCGCTCTATCGCACGTTTGACTTCGCCAACCCGGATGCGACCACCGGCATGCGCTTCAGTTCGACCGTGCCGCAGCAGGCGCTCTACCTCATGAACAGCCCGTTCGTCGCGGAACTCGCGCGTGGCATCGTCCACCGTGAAGACGTGAAGAACAAGGTGGACGAGGAACAGCGCATCGAGATGCTCTACGAGATCTGCTTCCAGCGCATGCCCACGGCCTTGGAAACCAAGATCGGCATGAAGTTCCTCGAAGAACAGTCCGGCGTGAAGGGCAGCGATGCCAAGCCCATCTGGCAGTATGGTTACGGTCAATACAATTCCAAGACCCGTCAGGTGTCCTTCTTCCGGATGCCGAACTACGTCTCTGGTGCCGGTGGCATGCGCATGAACAACATGGCGGCTGCGGCGGGACACTACGACGGTGGCACGAACAGCCGGCTGGCCGGCATCCGCCTCACCAGCGATGGTGGCACAGCTGGAACCGTGGCGGTCATCCGCCGCTTCACCGCGCCGGCCGACGCGACGCTCACCATCGACGGCACGCTCCGGCAGGCTGACAAGACCGGTGACGGCGTGGGTGGCTACATCGTCCACAGCCGCACCGGCCAGCTTGGCTCCTACAACACTGCCACCGGCCGCAGCCTTGAGACGAAGGTCGCCAAAGTGGACGTGAAGAAGGGCGACACGATCGACTTCATCGTGGACAACGGTGGCCGTGGCAATGCCATCGGCGACACCTTCGTCTGGAATCCTGAATTGAAAGTCGGGACCGGTGCCGTCGCCGGCGGAACGATGGCCGCTGGTGCCGCCATGCCTGCGATGACACCCTTCGGTGGGGCCGCCGCTCCGGCGGCCGCGCCCGCCATGAAAGGCATGGGCATGGGTGGGATGGGGCAAAACGCCACCCGCTGGACCGCTACGGGCGGCTTCGGTGGCCCGAACGCCGGCCAGCAAAAGCCGCTCGACACCTGGGAGAAATATGCCCAGATGCTTCTCCTCGCGAATGAGATGTCCTTCGTGGACTAAGTTCAGCGGGCAGCAATCCTGATTCGACGAAGGCCGCCGCAAGGCGGCCTTCGTATTTTCCGGGGCGAGATTGGGCTGGGAATTCTTCTGCAACTCCGCTCCCCTTTCAGACGTCCAAATCACCACGATGCCTGCTGCCCGAATTGTCTCGCCCTTCCTGTCGCTCTGGGCGCTGCTTACGCTCGCGGCGTTGCCGGCTGGTGCGGTGGACTTCTCGAGCGAGGTGCTCCCCGTGCTCCAACGCGCCTGCTTGGAATGCCACGATGCCAAGCTGCAGAAGGGCAAGCTCCGCCTGGACACGCGCGAACTCGCCTTCAAGAACCCAAACATCATCGTCAAGGGTGCCCCTGCGAAGAGCGAACTCTACCGCCGCATCACCTTGCCCAAGGGACACGATGAGGTAATGCCCAGCCGCGGCGAGCCGCTCTCCAAAGCGCAGACGGACCTGATCAAGGCCTGGATCGAAGCCGGCGCGGATTGGCCGGACAATCTGCAAGCCGCGAAACACTGGGCCTACGTAAAGCCTGTGCGCCCGGCGGTGCCAGTGTTCAATAATCCTTCAGTCATCAGTGCCAAGGCCACTCCCTCTGCTACTCAACCGAAGACCGCTTCACTGATTACTGAAAACTGGACACTGAAAACTGGGAGCCCCATCGACGCCTTTATCCTCGCCCGTCTCCAGAAGGAAGGCCTGTCACCATCCGCCGCCGCCCCGGCCGAAATCCTCGTCCGTCGTCTCTACCTCGACCTCATTGGCCTCCCGCCCACCCCGCAGCAGGTGGACGCCTTCATCCGCGACTTCCAATCGGCAATCGGCAATCGGCAATCGGCGATCGCAAAGCTCGTGGACCAGCTCCTTGCCTCCGACCAGTTTGGCGTCCGCTGGGCGCGCCCATGGCTCGACTACGCCCGCTACGCCGATTCGCACGGCTTCCAGCGGGATGACTTCCGCGACCTCTGGCCGTATCGCGACTGGGTGGTGAACGCGCTCAACGCCGACCTGCCATTCACCCAGTTCACCATTGAGCAGCTTGCCGGTGATCTGCTGCCCAACGCCACCGAGTCACAGAAGATCGCCACCGGTTTCAATCGCAGCGCGCCCACCAATGTCGAGGCCGGCACCGACCCCGAGGAGACACGCGTGAACCAGATCCATGACCGCGTGAACACCCTGGGGATGATCTGGCTCGGCTCCACGCTCGAATGCGCACAGTGCCACGATCACAAATACGATCCCTTCTCGCAGCGCGATTACTACGGCCTCTTCGCCTTCTTCAACAGCACCGCGCTTGAGGCTGACCGCACCAATCCCAAGGTTCCCGGATCGATCCAGTTCAAAGGCCCGACCCTGGAACTCGCGGACGCACCCGCCTCCGGAGAACGGGCACGCATTCAGTCGCAGCTCGCGGCAGTGGACCAGCAACTCGCTGCGCTCGAGAAAAGCGCTGGTGCCGGACAGTTGGAATGGGAGGCCACACTGGCCAAAATGCTTGCCACCGCGCCGCAGGAAAGCGTGCTGGAAATCGCCGCCTTCGAATCCACCGGCGGGGCGACTCACGAGGTGCTGCCGGACAAATCCGTGCTCATCAGTGGCGAGCCGGCACCGGACAAGGACACCTACGTCATCGAAGTCCGCACCAAGCTGACTGGCATCCGCGCGCTCAAGCTCGAGACGCTCACGGACGACTCGCTGCCCGGCAAGGGCCCGGGTCGGGGCGACGCTCAGCGACCGAACTTCGTGCTGAACAATCTCGCCGTGACCGTCGCCTCCACGAGCAAGGCGGAGCAGGCCAGACCGGTGAAATTCAGCGCCGCCCGCGCGTCCTTCTCGCAGGCGAATTTCCCCGTGGCCAACCTGCTCGCCACCGACAACAACGCGAAAGGCGGCTGGGCCATCAACCCCAGGTTCCACGAATCACATTGGGCGATGCTCGAGACGCGCGAGCCGCTGGGCTTTGCGGAGGGCACCGTGCTGCGGTTCAAGCTGGAGCAAAACTTCGGCGCGAGCCGCACCATTGGCCGGCTGCGATTGAGCGCCCTCACCGGCAATGCCGGTGGCCAGTCGCTGCCGGCGGAGTTGAGCGACGCGCTGGGCACTCCGGCCGCAAAGCGAACGGCCAAGCAGCAGCAAACAATTACTGACCACCGGCTCAAGGACCATCCTGAGCACGCGCGGCTCACCCAAGAGAAGACGCGTTTGGAAGCTGAACTGCGCAAGCTCAAGGCCCCAACGACGCTGGTCATGAGCGCGGTGCCGCCCCGGATGAGCACCCTCTTCCAGCGCGGCGAGTTCCGCACCCCGGGTGAAAAAGTGGAGCCACATGTGCCGGCGGTGCTGCATCCCCTCCAACCTGTAGCAGCCGACGTGAGGAGGCTCACGCTAAACTCAGAGCCAAGTCAGAGCCTCCTCACGTCGGCTCCTACCCGCCTCGACCTCGCCCATTGGCTTGTCAGCCGCGACAACCCGCTCGTCGCTCGTGTGGTTGTCAACCGCTGGTGGGCCGAACTCTTTGGCCACGGCCTGGTCGCCACGCCTGAAGACTTCGGCATCAAGGGCGAGTCGCCCACGCACCCGGAGCTGCTCGACTGGCTCGCCGTCGAGTTCATGGACAACGGCTGGAGCATGAAGAAGTTGCTCAGGACCATCGTGTTGAGCCAGGCCTACCAGCAATCCTCGCGCGTCACGCCGGAGCTGTTCAACCGCGACGATCAAAACCTCCTGTATGCGCGCGGCCCGCGCCATCGCCTCGACGCCGAGTCCATCCGTGACAACGCGCTCGCCATCGCCGGGCTGCTCAATCCCAAGCTGGGCGGTTCGCCCATCCACCCGTATCAGCCGGACGGCCTCTGGGTGAAGGTCGGCGGCCAGCGTTACGACTACGTGGTCAGCCCCGGTGACGAGAAATACCGGCGCGGCCTCTACGTCATCTGGAAGCGCGGCGCGCCGTATCCGAGCTTTGTGAACTTCGACGCGAACAGCCGCATGGCCTGCCGGGTGAAGCGCCCGCGCTCGAACACCCCGCTTCAGGCGCTCACGCTGATGAACGACCCCGTCTATGTGGAAGCCGCGATGGCCTTCGCGAAGCGTGTGCTGACCGAGCAGCCAGCGGCCCAGCCCGACGCGCGCCTCACGCATGCCTTTCGACTCGCCACGGGTCGCGCCCCGCGCGCGGAGGAAGTCGCAACGCTCGCGAACCTGCTCGCCGCCGAGCGCCAGGCACGCGGGGCCGATGCGAAGGCCGCGAAGGAGTTCGTCGGCAAGTTCGAACTGCCTGCCGGAATCAGCGCGGAGGAATTCGCCGCCTGGTATGCCGTGGCAGCGGCGCTGCTGAATCTGGATGAAACAATTTCCAAAGGCTGAACTTTCCCCCAGATGCTGCCCCGACATTCCACCGTGAAAGCCATCCTGTCAGCCGCCTGGTTGGCGCTCGCCTGCACGCGGTCGCTTGCCGCGGAGGACCTGCCGCCGTTGCTGAATCTTCCCGGCACCGGCGGTGATGCCGCGAAGATTGACTATGCGCGGCTGCCCGTGCTTCCGGGCACGCATGCGGTGGTCTGTCCGTTTGATGAGCAATGGAAATTCCAGCTCCACAACTACCTGGTGCACTACGACGGCAAGTTCTGGTGCATGTGGAGCCACGGCCCCGAGGTCGAGGATTTGCCCACGCAACACCTCCGCTACGCCACGAGCACGGACGGGTTGAAGTGGAGCGAAGCGAAAACGCTCTCCGGTCCGCCGGCCGAGGGCCGCGCCTACATTGCGCGCGGCTTCTGGCTGCGCGATGGCGAACTGCTCGCCCTGGCCGCCAGTTACCAGGGCAAGGGCGCTTTTGGCGTGGACAAGGACCTCAAGCTGGTCGCCTTCGTTTGGGACCAGGCCGCCGCGGCGTGGAAGCCCCGGGGGCTGGTGTTTGAGAACGCCATCAACAATTTCGCGCCGCAGAAGCTGTCCACCGGTGAATGGATGATGACGCGCCGCGACCCGCGCTTCAACGTCTCCATGCTGATCGGCGGCGTGAAGGCGCTCGACCAGTGGCGGGTGGTGCCTGTCGTGGACCGGCTGGCCGCGGTGCGGAGCAGCAAGTTCAGCCCGGACGAACCCGTGTGGTGGGAGCAGCCTGACGGGCTGCTGCTTGCCGCCATCCGCGACAACGGCGGCTCCGGCCGGTTGTATCGCAGCGTCTCGCGGGACCACGGACTGACCTGGAGCGCCCCGGAGAAGACGGACTACCCGAACGCCACCAGCAAGCTCTTCACCCTGCGCACCAGCCGGGGATTCCGGGTGCTGGTGTCGAACGCAAATCCCGTCCTGGGTCGGCGTGAACTGCACCTCGGCGTGTCGGAGGACGGGCTCACCTTCACCCGCCTGGCGCGGCTCGACATCCCCTCGCCGAAAGCCACGACCTTCCAGTATCCGCACGTTCTCGAGCATGATGGCCACCTCTTCATCGCGTTCTCGAACAAGAAGAACGTCACCGAGCTGCTCCGTGTGCCGTTGGCCGCCGTCGAAAAACTTCGCGTGCAAAGCTTACCATGAACCCCGTCACTCATCTCACCCTCGCCCTGATCGTCGGCGCCTGCTTCGCACTGACTACCACCGCCAGCGCCCAGCCAAAACCCAAGCCGACCCACCAATATCTTTCCGGCGACATCCGCGTGAGCCTCCCCACGGCGGACGAGCCGCGCGTGAAGGTCTACGGTCCAGAGTCGGTGAAGGCGGCGGTGCAGTATCTGGAGGACGGCGCAGTGAGCTGGGTGCGCGAGAAGTCCTGCGTCAACTGCCACACCACCGGTCCCTACCTGAGCGAGCGCACGGCGTGGACGCGCCAGTTCGGCAAGCCGAGCGAGGAGGTGCTCGCAGACTTTGCCAATTCCGTGCCGAAGGAGGTCAAGGCGATCAAAGAGACGACGACCAAGACCGGCCACAAGCATTACCCCAGCACCTTTTACAGCGTGTGGCGCAGCCTCGGTCTGGCTGAATGGGACCGGCACCTCAACGGCAAGCTCTCCGAGGTCACCGAGCGCTCGCTGCGCGACATGTTTGAGCGGCAGTCCGAGAGCGGCGCATTTGTCAGCCATGGCGAGGTGGAGATCCCGCACATCACCACCGACTTCGAACTGAGCCTGCAGGCCGCCCGCGCCATCACCGCCGCGCCGGGCTGGCTGGCCGGGCTCAAGGACGAGGCGCTTCTGGCCCGCGTGGCCAAGCTGAAGACCTGGCTCCGCACCTCCACGCCGAAGAGCGACTTTGACCGCATTCTGAAACTCCAGCTCGCGCACTACCTGCCCGAACTCGTTTCGGCGAAGGAGCGTGACGCCGCGCTCGCGCTGCTGTCTGACAAGCAGCACACCGACGGCGGCTGGAGCGTGCGCGACATGTCGCCGCTGGAGGCGTGGCATTTCGAGATGAGCCCGTTCGTCGTGAACCTCATCACCAATCTCCCCGACGCTGCGAAGCCCGAGAGCGATGCCTACATGACCGCGCTCGCCGTCGTGCTCCTGCGCCAGAGCAATGTGCCTGCGTCCGACCCGCGCATCCAGCGCGCGCTGGCCTGGCTGAAGGGCGAGCAGCGCGTGAGCGGCCGCTGGTGGATGCACTCGCTCTACCGCGGCAATTACCACTACATCACCTACATCGCCACCGTGCAGGCGCTGAAGGCGCTGGCTTTGTGCGGGGAACTGCCGGCCATCGCGCCCAACTGAACCTCCTTATGCCGCCACCCGTCACCCATCTCGATCTCTTCCAGCGCCGCCAGTTCTTCCAGCGTGCCGGCTTTACCGTTGGGTCACTCGCGCTGGCGTCGTTGCTGCGAGGGCAGGGGAGCGCCGCCCCGGCCAGCCCATTGGTTTCCAAGCATCCGATGTTTGCCCCGCGCGCCAAGCGCGTGATCTTCCTGCACATGATCGGCGCGCCCTCGCAGCTTGACTTGTTCGATCACAAGCCGGAGCTGGTCAAGCTCGATGGCCAGGACTGCCCGGAGTCGCTGCTGAAAGGCCGGCGCTTCGCGTTCATCGGCGGCAAGATGCAGCTCGCGGGGACGAAGTTTAAGTTCACGCGACACGGGCGCAGCGGGCAGGAGCTGTCGGAGCTGCTGCCGCATCTGGCGAAGGTCGCGGATGACATCGCCATCGTGAGGACGCTGCACACGGAGGAGATCAATCACGCGCCCGCACAGATGTTCCTGCACACCGGCTTCGGGCGCGGCGGCCGGCCGAGCTTCGGTTCGTGGGTAACCTATGGCCTCGGCACAGAGAATCAGGATCTGCCCGCCTACACCGTGCTCCTCTCCGGGCCGCTCGGCGGCGCAGGCACGTCACTCTGGGCGAATGGTTTTCTGCCCAGTGTCTATCAAGGCATTCAGTTCCGCTCCAGCGGTGATCCGGTGCTCTTCCTCAGCAATCCCAAGGGCCAGTCGCAGGATGATCGGCGGCGCGTCTTCGACGCCGTGAAGTCGCTCAACGAACGCCAGCTCGCCGATGTGGGCGATCCCGAGATCGCCACGCGCATCAGCCAATACGAGATGGCCTTCAAGATGCAGACCAGCGTGCCGGAGCTGATGGATATTTCCCACGAACCAAAGTCCGTCCTCGACCTCTACGGCGCGAAGCCGGGCGCGGCGTCCTTCGCGAACAACTGCCTGCTCGCGCGCCGGCTCATCGAGCGCGGCGTGCGCGTGGTGGAGCTTTACGACGCCGACTGGGACCATCACTCCGGCATCGCCACGCGCCTGCCGGCCAAGTGCCGCGATGTGGACCAAGGCATGGCCGGCCTCATCACCGACCTCAAGTTACGCGGCCTGCTCGACGACACGCTGGTCATCTGGGGCGCGGAGTTTGGCCGCACCCCGCTACGGCAAGGGATTGACGGCGATGGCAAGGCCACGAACGCCGGACGCGACCACCACAAGGACGCCTATACGATGTGGCTCGCCGGCGGTGGCATCAAGGGCGGCACCACCTACGGCCGCACCGATGACTTCGGCTTCAGCCCGGCCGAGAATCCGGTCCACGTCCACGATCTGAACGCGACGGTGCTGCACCTCCTCGGCCTCGACCACGAGCGGCTTACCTTCAAATACCAAGGCCGCGAATTCCGCCTGACGGATGTGCATGGGGAAGTGTTGAAGGGCTTGCTGGCGTGATCCCCGTGCGGCGGACACTCCTGTCCGCCCGGCCTTGTGCCGGCGGCTTGCCGCCGCCGCGCACCGCATGCCCCACGCACGGAGTCCCGGCTTCAGCCGGTGGAACGCAACTGCTCTCGGAACGCTTCGTGCGCAGCGTCATGGCCGGTCGAACGCCGCGCCGGCTAAAGCCGGGACTCCGTGCGCGGTTCGGTCGAAGCCGAAGGCCACCGAGTATTCGTGAAGGTTTTCTACAAACCTGTTCCGGCCCGTTCCGGATCACTCACGAAATCCCCGTTGTCTTCATCGCCCGGCGCATTATGCTGCGCCCATGCGTAGCGCGTCTGGCCTGGTTGCCGTTCTGCTTTTCCTCAGCGCCGCCTTCGCCCACGCCGGCGGCGGCAAGGTGCTCAAGGTGCTGCCCCATTTCCTCGACAGCGAAGGCCGCCACGCGCTTTCGCCCAGCCTCTTCGAGCGCGATGCGTATCAGGCGCACTTGCGCAAGAACCCGGAGGAAATCAGCGGCCTGCGCTTCGATGTAAACTGGTCGGCCAGCGATGCGAAATCGGGGAATCTCCGTCTTCGTGTCGAGGCGCGCGGGGGCAAGGCCGCCGCCCAGCCCAAGACGCTGGAGACGGCCGTCAAACCTGGCTGGACGGGCAGTGCCTGGGCCGGCCTGACGCTGGACAAGGATGTTTACAAGCAGCTTGGTGGCGTGACCGCCTGGCGCGTCACGCTCTGGGATGGCGACACGATGCTCGCGGAGCAAAAGTCGTTTCTCTGGTAGCTGACGCGGATACCTGCGGTAGTGTGGAGGCTGAACTATGAGCCAGTCGCGCAATCCCATCATCGTCGCCCTCGACGTCCCCCATCTCGAATCCGCGCTCGCCCTCGTGCAGCAGCTTGCGCCCGTGGTGGGCGCGTTCAAGGTGGGCAAGGAACTCTTCGTAGCCACCGGCCCGGACATCGTGCGCCGCATCCGCGACACCGGCGCGTCCGTGTTCCTCGATCTCAAGTTCCACGACATTCCGAACACCGTGGCGAAGGCCGTCGAGGCCGCTGTGCGCCTGGATGTGCAGATGCTCACCATCCACACCAGCGGCGGGCTGGCGATGATGCAGGCCGCGCAGAAGTCCGCCGAGGAAGCCGCGCTCCGCACGGGCAAGACCCAGCCCTTGGTGCTCGGCGTCACTGTTCTGACGAGCCTGAACACGAACGATCTCGCCGAGGTTGGCGTGCCGCATGATGTGGGCAATCAGGTCGAGCGGCTCGCGAACCTTGCGGTAAAGGCCGGCCTGGGCGGGCTGGTCTGCTCGCCGCTGGAGATCAGCGGCCTGCGCCAATTTCTGCCGCACCACGTCCAACTCGTCACCCCGGGCATCCGCCCCGCCGACAGCAAGGCCGACGACCAGAAGCGCACGCTCACGCCGAAGGAAGCCATCACCGCTGGCGCAAGCTGGCTGGTCATCGGCCGGCCCATCTGCGCTGCGCCGGATCCGCGCGCGGCAGCGGAGGCGATCCTGGCGTCCTTGTGAGGCCGGTGCGTTTTTTGACGCAAAGGCGCAGCGCGGCGGAGCCGCAACCCAAGTTGACCACAGAGACGCGATGAACACAGA
>CAZOCL010000152.1:0-14518 GCA_964578245.1 uncultured Klebsiella sp.
GGGTCGAGCCGCAGCCAGACGGAGACGGTGGCGCTCCAGTTCGTCGCGTTGTAGCCGAGCACGCCCAAGCCCTTGAAGCGCGGCTGCGTGGCGCCTTTCTTCGTGAAGTGCAGCCCGCCACCGAAGCGTCCGTCGGGCACGAGCTTCAGTTCCTCATTTGCCAGCAGCGGTGCGGTGCCCTGCTTGGTGCGCGACAAAGCGGCGTTGTCGCCCCGCGAGAAATCCGCGTCGAAGCCTTTGTCGAACGAGGCGTGGAAGGTGAGGGCCTGTTTCAGGGCGGCGGTGCTTTGCGCTGGTGCTGCCAAAGGAAGCAGAGTGATAAGCAGTGCCAGCAGGGTTCGTGTCTTCATGATGGGTTGATGCTTGCGTCCAGATCGGCGCGGTTAGTCCACATAAACAAATTCGTTCGCATTAAGCAGCATGCGGCAGAGGGCGAAGAGGCTCTCGGTCCGCGTCAACTCCTTGGCAGCCGCCAGCTCGGCCGGGGTAGGTGGGCGGGCGAAGGCGAGCTGGAAGACGCGGGTGACCTGGTCGGCGAGCACGGTGCCGGCCTCACGTTCGACGCGCGCGGCGAGGTGACGCGCCTGCTGGAGCATGAACTCGTTGTTCGAGAGGGCGAGGGCCTGCAGCGCGGTGGTGGTGGCGGTGCGGGCGGGCGTGAAGTTCGCCGGGTTCGGACAGTCCAGCGTGGTCAGGAACTGCTGCGGCGTGGTGCGCACCACGAAGCGGTAGATGCTGCGCCGCCACAAGTCCGGCGTGTCGGCCGTGACGTATTGGTAAATGGGCGCGTAGGCTTCGGTGTATTTGAAGTCACGATAGCCCGGGCCACCGGCGGCGAGGTTCAGCTTGCCACTGACGGCGAGCACGGCATCGCGGACAGATTCGGCATCGAGGCGGCGGGGGTTTTGACGCCAGAGCAAACGGTTCGAAGCGTCGAGGCGTTGGGCGAAGGCAGTATTCAGTATCCAGTGTTCAGTGTTCAGTGGGGAACCGACGCTTCGTGACACGCTGGCACTTCCCCCACTGGTTGCTGAATACTGATTACTGAACACTGAACCCTGCCGATACGCCGCGCTCGTGCATATGAGCCGATGCATCGCCTTCAGCGACCAGCCACGCGCGAGAAACTCCTCTGCCAGCCAGTCGAGCAGCTCGGGATGTGACGGGACTCCGCCGCCTTTGCCGAAGTCGCTGGGCGTGTCCACGATGCCCATGCCGAAGTGGTGGTGCCAGAGGCGGTTTACCAGCACGCGCCGCGTGAGTGGGTTGGCGGGATGGGTGATCCATTCCGCAAGCGCGAGGCGGCGGTCGCCTTCGGTCTTGGCGCGGGAGAAGTCAGGGGCAGCGAGCTTCACGCAGGCGAGGACGCCAGGGGCCACTTCTTCCTGCGCGTCCTCGGGATTGCCACGCCGGAGCACTTTCACCACGGCAGGCTCGGTGTTCGTGATGGCATAGACTTTCTCAGGATCGGCCTTCGCGTTGAGCGTGGTGGTCAACTGCTTCTCTTCGGCCCGCAAGGTCTCGATGCGGGCACGGTCGGCTGCGGCGAGCTGTTGCAAGTCCGCATCGAGCGACAGTCGTGCATCCCCGAGAAAAAGCAGGTCGCTGCCAATGCCATCGCCGCCGTCCGTGGCGACCAGCGTGAGCGTCTCGGCGGTCGCGGAAACCAACACGTCCACGCGGGCGGACTCATCCTTGCGCAGCTTGAGCTTTTGAAAGACCAGTTCCTTGCCGGCAAACACGCTGAAGTCCGCGCGGCTTGCCGCGGTGTTCGCGGCGGCCCCAAAGCCGAGCACTGCCGTGAAGCGCAGTTTTGCAAAGCCGCTGGCCTTGCGAATCTCCGCGAGGTCGAACGTGATGCCGGCATTGGCGTGCAGACCAAGAATCGAATGGCCGGTGGTGGCGAAGTCCACCCCTTCGAGCTTGGTGGAGACTTGTGCGTTTAGCGGGCCGTTGCGAATGGCGTCCCACGCGTGACCGGAAGTGGGCGGGAGATTGCTGACGGTCACCTGACTGGCGAGTTGCACGGGCGATTTGCCGTTGGGCAGGAAAATCCACTGCACGAACTTCGGCGTATTCGCATCCGGCCACTCGGGCTTTTGCCGGCGGTTCACCTGGATGTCCCGGTGGTAGCCAAGCTTGTCCTTCACCACGTTGCCAGTGCGAAGGTCGAGGCCCGCGCCTTTCACACCCGTGCCGCGACCATTGCCACCGGCGACCATGTCCGCGAGGTCGAGGCCCTCGCCGGTGAGCCGGCCGAGTTCGGTGGTGACTTCGCGGAGCCGGGTCTGGAGCTGCTGGCGTTCCGATTCACGACGCGCGGTGGCGGCGGGGTCCAGTTCGCGGTCACCGCGCTTCACGCCGGCGAAGACCGACCAGAGGCTGTAGTATTCGCGCTGCGAAATGGGGTCGAGCTTGTGGTCGTGGCAGCGGGCGCAGTTGATGGTGACGCCCATCGAGGCGGTGAGGACCTGCGTGACCATGTCGTCGAGGTCGTCCGCGCGGGCGGCGCGCTTGAGCACATCGCTCTTGGTCTCGACCTGGCCGACGAAGTCCCACGGGCCGGCGGCGAGAAAGCCGGTCGCCGAGATGAGTTCCGTGGGGCGGACACTCTTGTCCGCTGTTAGTTTTGCGGGAGTTGCACGGGGGACAGGAGTGTCCCCCTCACGGGCGAGGACGTCTCCGGCGATTTGCTCGCGCAGGAACTGGTCGTAGGGCTTGTCGGCGTTGAGGGCGGCGATGACGTAGTCGCGGTAGCGCCAGGCGTTCGGGCGCAGCTGGTCGCGCTCAAACCCGTGGGTGTCCGCGTAGTGCGCGATATCGAGCCAGTGGCGGGCCCAGCGCTCGCCATAATGGGGGCTGGCGAGGAGGCGATCAACCAGATGCTGGATGCTGAATTCTCGATTCTGGATGAAGGCGCGCTCGAACTCCGCAACTTCCTCGGGCGCGGGGGGCAGACCGAGGAGGTCGAAGTAGAGGCGGCGGATCAAGGTGCGTGGATCGGCTTCGGGCGAGGGCTGGAGGCCCTTGGCCTCCAGCTTCGCGAGGATGAAGCGGTCGAGGTCATTGCGAACCCAGGCGGAGTTTTTCACCGACGGCAGCGCGGGGCGGACGATGGGCTGGTAAGACCAGTGAGGCGCGGTGTCGCTGGTCTTCGTGGCGGCTGAGGCGCACGCCGCAATCAGGGCAAACCAGCAGGCGATGAGAAGGCGGGGCATCATGGCGCAGGGCGCGGGCCGGACCGGTTCAACCATGCGTAAGCGAAGCGTTCACCAACGACGAGCTTGGCCGTTTTGTTGAAGTGAAGCTGATCGGGCAGGTGCTGCCGCAGGTCGGTGGTGGCGAAGTAGCTGAAGCGCCCGTTTTCCGTGGCGAGGGCCGCGTGTTTGGCCCGCACCACGTCGCGGGTGGCACCGGTGGCCGCGATGCCGGCGATGACTACGTGCAACGCCTTTGCGTTCGGGAGATCAAGTCGCAGGTGGTCGGCGAGTTCCTTGATCCGCGTGTCCGCGACGGCAGCCTCGGTGGCTGAATCGCTCTCCCCTTGGAGATACAGCAGGCCGACGATCTCAAAGGTGTGCCCTGCACGGGTCAGGCTGGACGTGGCGGTGGTGACGGTCTTGAGGACGTGGTCATACATGTGGTGGTCAGGCGCGGACTTGGACCAGAACGAATTACCGCCACCACCCCGGCTGGCCTTGATGATGCCGAAGTCCCGCACACCCGCGCGATGCAGGCGGCGACCGAAACCAATCTCCGGCCCCCAGTGTGTGGCGCTGCCCTTGTAAAAACCACCCTGCTGTTCACGAAGCGTGGTGAACTCGCCCCCCGAATCGCCGAGCGACTTGGTGGCGTTAGCCAGATTGTGCCAGAAGAACCGCACCTCCTGGTCGGCCGGGTCCGGGCCCGGTCCGGGGTCCGCTCCGTCGCCATCCGTCGTGCCGAGCGAGTTGGACTGGCCGGTGAGGACGAAGAGTTTCAAATGCGCGGCCGAGGCGGAGGGAAGCAGCAGCGCGCCCAACAGCCAGCTCAGCAGCAGCCAGGAACGGTGGTATTGAGACACAAAACGCATCGCTGAGTTCAATGTGACTTCGGCAGCGCAGCGCGAACGACCGGCAGCATGACTTCCGTGAGCACGCGGTGACCTTCGGGGTTCGGGTGGCACTGGTCAGTGGTCCAGGCCCCGATGTCCGTGCCCTTCGCCTCGGCGTTGGTCCAGTGCAGGTAGTGGTCCACGAGGGGCACCTGCTTCTCCTTCGCAACGGCGCGGCAGGCTGCGACATACTTTTCGAGCTGCACATTCGGGTGCTCGCCGACGCCGTTAAGCTTCGCCGTCTTGCCCCAGCGCGGTTCGGTCATCAGCACGGGCGTGGTCCCGGCGACACGCAGTTCTTCCACGAGCTTGGCGAGGTTCGTGCGATACTCCTCCACCGTGATGCGCGAGGCGTTCTTGCCCTGGTCCACGTAGCTGTCGTTCGTGCCATACATGATGGTGACGAGGGACGGCTTCTGCGCGAGGACGTCTTTGGCGAGACGCTTCAGTGCTTGATCGGTGCGCTCGCCGCCGATGCCGACGTTCGTCACGGAGGCGTTCCCGCCGTCCGCGCGCAAAGCTGCCTCCAAGCGAGCGGCGAACGTCTCCTCCGCCTTCACCCCGGGCCGCACGCCCTTCGTGATGGAGTCACCCAGCGTGACGATGCGAATGCTGTTCTGCGCAGCCTTTGGCGCAGAAGCGGGCTTGGCCGGGGCGGCCCAGACCAGCACCTGGCGGTCGGCTTCTAGCCGGGCGCGGAACTTGGGCTGATTGATTTGCTGCACCGGAACCTGCTCATCAATCGCGTGGGCGGCGGCAGTGGCGGCGGACTGGGCGAGAACCATGAAGACGGGTTCCATGCGGATGCTGCCAAACGCGATGTGCGAGGCGGAGAGGCAGGTGGGAACGAGCAGGTTGGCGCACTCCGTAGCCTTTGGGACGATAGCGCGGAAGCCAATCGGGTAAGGCGGGAAGCCGCCGACTTCAACATCCCCTTCGTTGCGGACATGACCGTCGGCGTCGATGTAGCGCTGCTGGTGGTGCGAATCCATGGTGTAGGCGGCGAGGCCGACCGGATGCGGCGCGACTTCACGGCCCTGGCAATGCTGCTGGGTCATGACCAGGTCGGCGACCATGCGGCGGGCTTCGCGGATGTAGAGCTGCTCCTGCCAGCCGTTGCCTTCGGTGAACTCATCCTTGCACATGCCCCAGCGCGCCACTTCGTTCCGGACGGCTTCGGGGATGCGGGGGTGGTTGGCGAGCGTCCACATCAAGCCCTGCTGGTAGAGGCGATGCTGGGCGACGATCTTCTCCCGTGCGACATAGGAAGCCTCGGGGTAGTCGTAGTTCTGACCGATGAAGTCAGTGGAGGCGCCGAGGCGGTTGTTCGTGTCGGTCTTGCGATTGGGCATGGAGGAATTGATCCACGGCGGAGCTTTCTCGCCGGCCTCGTAGTTGCGGAGCAGCAGTTCATACCAGAGCGCGACGTAACCTTCGGGCTTGTGGAAGGGAATACGGTTGTCCGGATGGTCAGTGAGACACATGCGGAAGCAGTAGGCCTGCACGCGGTGGTCGCCATCGCCTTCCTGGCCGGGGCCGGTGGGATTGATGTGGGGCAGGAGGCCGCTGGCAGGATCGCCAGGCTTCACGTAAGGGCTCACACCCTTGACGAGCTGATGGAAACGCGCCTGGGCGGGCTGGATGCCATTGAGGGTTTCACCATAGCGGGCGTTGGCTTCGCGACCGACGGTATAGCTGACCTTGGCGGAGGCCATCAGGTCGCCCTCGTAGGTGGCGTCCATGAACATGCGGCCCTGAAAGGTTTTTCCAGATTCCATGCGGATGGCTTCGATGCGGGGCGGGGCGGTCTTGGAGAGGGTGACGCCGGTGGCGCGTTCGAGGCGTTCGCCGTAGATGACTTCGATCTGGTTGGTCCTGACCCAGTCGGAGAAGACGCGCAGCGCAGCGCTGGGCTCGAAGGTCCAGCGGGTTTCCTCGCCGGTGTCCGTGCGGGTCTGACCGCTGTCGCGGTAAAGCGTCTGGGGCTGCCATTTCCAGGCGGCGGGGGCGTCGTAATGGCGTTTGATGCCCTGATAGAACTCCCGGGCGATGCCACCGATGGCGGCCTTGTTGCCGATGTCGGTCTGGCCCAGGCCGCCCGTGGTCAGCCCGCCGAGCCGGCGGGTCGGCTCAATGAGCACGACGGACTTGCCCATGCGCTTGGCCTGCACGGCTGCGGCGACGCCCGCCGAGGTGCCGCCGTAGATGACGAGATCGTAGGTTGTGCCAGCGGCGAAGGCGGCGTGGCTGCCGAGACAAACCAGCAGCAAGCCAATAAGGAGTCTGATTGATTTCATGGGGTGTTGCCGACAAGCCGGTTGGGTTTCGACCAGAGAATGCGAGCCACGAAGGTCGCGCCCTCGGCGCCGCGCTGCTTCGAGTCCTTCATGAACAAGCCTTCGGACACGGTCACCCAGGACTCCGCCGCGCTGAACGGATTGCAACCGAAGTTGCCGAGTTCTGCGCCACGCTCGGGCACGACGACCTTCTCAGTCGCGCGCAGGACACGGAGCGTGGTGGGATCCACCCGGGCCATGAAGAGCGGTGCGCGGTGGCGCATGATGTGGTCGTTGTTCGCACCGCGCCGGGTGTAGATGAGGAACAATCCATCGCTATGCGCAAGCCAGTGGGCCTGCGTGTTGTAACTGCCCAGTTCGGGGCCGTCGTCGAACAGCCACGGCTTGGGCTCCGAGAAGTTCTGGCCGTCGTCGCTCACGCTGACGTAGCCGCGCAGGTCGTTGCGCAAGGTGAGAAAATAGCGTCCCTGAAAGGTGGCGAGCGACGGCTCGTAAAGCCCGCGCGCGACCGGCAGCCGCAGCACGGTGCCGTGGCGCACGAAGGTGAGCTTGGTGCCATCGAAACGGCATTCCGCCACGGTCGTGCTGAACCGATCCTTCGAGTTTTTGCCAATATAGAGGGGCACGAGCAGGGAGCCGTCCGGGCGCACCAGCCATTGCGCACAGGCATTCCGGGCGAAGTTGAATTCCTCGTCCGCCGGCATTTCGAGCACCTGCCACGGCGTCCACTTGCTGGTCTTCGGATCAAGCACGGCATAGACGGTCTGGTGGGCGCGCTTCACGTCGTCGAGCTGCTTGCCCTTCTCGCTGTAGCGGACCTGGCAGCCGATGGCGAGGAGCCGGCCCGTCGGTGCGTGCCAGCCGGGCGTCACGTCCGCCACGCTGATGGTCACGCCGTCGGGCTGCTGCTTCCAGTCGAGTTCCGGGGGAAGCACCGGGCCGACCCACGGCGCGGTGGGCGTGGCGCGGGTCATCACATGCAGGCCCGAGTAGTAGTCCGAGACCTTGAGGTGCTTCTGGATGGTCATCACCGCGGCCGGCTCGGACGGGCTGGTGCCGGGGATGGCGGCGGCGCGTGGGTGGAACCAGAGGAATTTGCCGTCGTCGTGCTTGAGCACGGTCTCGAGCTTCACGGTGAAGTCCAGCGGTTCGGCTGCGCGGAGGGAACACGCGAGGAGGGCTAAGAGAATCAGGCCAACGAGCGATGGAGTCAGAGCGGACCGGCGACTTGCTCGAATGCGCGCTTTCCCCTCACCCCGGCCCTCTCCCCTGGGGAGAGGGAGAGACGTCGCCAGCCTATGGTGCGAAGGTGCGCCAAAGACCTCAGAGGAGGCAGCGCGCCCCCCTCTCCCAGAGGGAAAGGGCCGGGGTGAGGGGGAACGAAACGTCCATTTACCCGGGCGGTTCAACCAGCTAACCAGCGCATCTGGAGCAAGACAGTTCATAGGAAGATGCGGTTCAACCATTGCCCAACGTCCAGCGGGCCTGGCGGAGGGCGGCCTGGGGGCGGTCCTTCAACTTCTCATACCATACCGTGAGCAGCGACCCATCGTCGACTTGGACGGTGCTGGGATAGCCAAGGTCGCCGGAGGTGCCGTCGCCGGAAATGATCATCGGCTCGCTCCAGGTCTTGCCGTGGTCGGCGCTGATCCGGGCCTGGTTGCCGAGCGGGGCGCGGCGGTGGCCGTAGCTCATCAGGAGGCGGCCGTCGCGCAACCGCAGCAAGTGCGCAGGCAGGCCCCAGACACCGATGGAATGCGGCTCGCTCCACACCTTCCCGCCGTCCGTGGACTCGGTCTGCAAGGTCTCGCCGGCATTCAGCTTGTTGTGGTTGCGGATGTGGACCAGCAGCGTGCCGTTGGCGCACTCGACGGCGTGCAGTTCATGATACTCCGTGGCGGCATCGCCCTTCCTCGTGGGAATTTCCGCGAGCCAGCGCCAGTTTTGTCCGTCGTCATCCGACACGCACACGCCGGTGCGCTTCGCACCGGTCCAGAGTTCCTTGCCGGCGTAAAGCACGCGGCCATCGCGGAGTTGCACCGGCCCGTGCGGGCTGTTCACCGTGCAACCATAACGTGCCGACCACGTCACGCCGCCATCCGTCGAGCGGAGCATCCACTGGCCAAGCTCCTTCTGCTGCGCCTCAGGGCTGAGGCGACGGTGTGCGGCCTGCCAGCGGGCCAGCTTGGCGGCGGGCCATTTGCCGTCCTTCTCGGCCTGCTCCAGACCGGGCACGTAGGCGAGCGAACTGAAAGTCGTGACCAGCAGCGAGCCTTTCGCCGTCTCCAACACGCCGGCGTCGCGGTCATCAATGGCGCAGTCCAGCAGCACGCGCGGCCAGGTCCACGTCGCGCCATTGTCGCGCGAGGTCATGGCGACGACCTGGCCGAACGGGCACACGTGGGCCTCGCGTCCGCCGGACCAGACGAGCCACAGCTCGCCATTGCTCCGGCGCGTGACGGTGGGCCAGCCGTGGTAAAACTCCGGCTGCTGCGAAACGACCTTGGTGTCGAGCAACTTGAAGTCAGGCGCAGCGGCGCGGGCCGAGCGAAGAATGAACGGGGCTCCGGCTGCGGCGACCAGTGTGCTGCCCAGAAAACGGCGGCGGGTGGGCGACGAGGCCGGGTCGTAGTTTGGTTGCATGGCGTGAGTTTCCAACAAGAGGGTTTCAACGCACCAGTTCAATCCGGTCGAACCACGCGTCGCCGCCCATCGCGGTCGGGGCGAGGCCGGTGAGCGTGAAGGCGCCCATGTCCTTCCACAGGTCGAGCGTGACGGTGTCCCAGTCGCTCGGGACCGTGGGGCTGGTCTGGCGGGCCTGCCAGTTGGTGGTGTTGCGCCCGGCGAAGTAGCGGCCGTTCTGATCCTCCGCTTTGGGCCAGATGCCGGAGCGCGCCAGCTCCACCATCACGCCTGCCCCGCTCGTGCGCCAGGAGAGGCGGAGGTAACGGAACTCATTCGGCGCGGCGGGCTTTTCCACGATGCGGTAGTTCCAGCCGGGAAGCTGTTTCGCCGCGCGCTGCGGCGGCGAAATGCGCAGGCAGAGTTTGCCGAAAGCCGCGCCCGTGCTCTCGATGGTGGCGGTGCCGGACTCTTCCTTGAGCAGCGCCGCGAAGCCCGGCTCCTCATCGAACAACACCGCGCGAACGCCGGCATCCGGCCGGAGGTTGCTGCGCAGCCAGGTCAGCAGGCTGGCGAGGTCAGCGGGCGTCAGCGCCTCGGCAAAGGACGGCATGAGCGAGCCAGCCACGCGCCGGACGCCGGTCACGTCCTTGCGCAATAGCACCTGATCCACGCCGTTGGGCTGCGCGAGCGTGAGGCTGGTCGCGCCGTCGTCCTTGAGCAGCCCGACCACGGAGGCCCCGTCGCGCGTGGCCACGACGGTGGTCTCGTAGCCGGGCCGGATACGCTCGTTGGGCAGCAGGATGTGGCGCACCAAGGTCTCCTCGGCCACGCCGAGTTCACCGAGCAAGTCCGGGCCAAACTCGTGCCCTTCAGTGCCGATGCGATGGCATGTGGCGCAGGCGACGTTGAAAACCTCGTGCCCGCGCTTGGCGTCGCGCGTGGCGGTGAGGGCGGCAATGAACTTGCGGAAGGTCGCGTCGCTCACCTCCGTGGTGGCGGTGACGGCCGGGCCGGTGAAGGCCTCGCCATCGGTCGCGGCGGGCACGAACGTGTCCTCCAGGGCGCGCGTCGCGTTGCGCACGGTCGCGATCGGGCTGGAGGCGAGGGTGGCCAGGGTGGCGCGGGCAGACTTGTCGGTGAGGGGCTGGCGCGGGGCGTTCTTGCGGCCCTTGGCGAGACCATCAAGCACGATGGCCTGCGTTTCGGGACGGGCCGGTGCGAGCAGGGAGAGCGTGCGAGCCAGCTCGGCTTCATCCCGGCTGGCGGCGATGGCCTTGGTCAACGCATTGAGCAACGGGGCGGAACCACCGGGCTCGCGGAGCAGTTCCGCCAGCATTTCGCCACCGCGCCGGTGGAGGGAGGAGAGCAACGCCGCATCCATCCAGCGCACGCCGAGCCGTTCGCGGGCGAAGCGAGCGAGCAGGGCGAACGCCCGGGGATCGCGGGACTCACCGAGGCTGAGGGCGAACTGGATTTGGACGCGCGGGCTTTGCTCGACGGTGGCGGCAGCGAGCGTCGTGTCGAGCAGGGCGCGGCCTTCATCTTTGGCGAGCCAGCGGTCGCTGAGCTGCAACGCGTGGACGCGGACGGAGTCGGCCTTGTGACTGACGAAGGGACGGACATCGTCCGGGGTGAGAGCGCCCAGACCATCCAGCGTGCGCAGAGCGGTGATGAGCGCGGCGGGCTCGGCAGCATTGGAAGCCAGCAACTCGCGCAGACGCGGAGCGGCGGCCCGGTCACCCCGCTCCACCAGCAGCCGTTGCGCCGTCTGCCGCCGCCACAGCAGCGGGCTGGCGACTTCACGGGCGAGGGCCGGTGCGTCCAGCCGGCTCAGGTCGGGTGCCGGCGCAGCGGGCGCGTCCCGATGCGTGAGCCGGTAGATGCGGCCCCGATCATGGCCGGCGTAGAGCCCATATTGCTGTTGGAGATGGCGGGGGATGGCCGAGTAGTCCTCGATGATCTCACGGTAGTAGTCCACCACCCAGATGCCGCCCTCCGGGCCGTGCAGCAAGTGCATCGGATGGCTCCACTGGTCGGTGGTGGCGGCGAACTCGGACTTCTCCTCCCCGGGGGCACGGAGGAGCTTCAGCCCGGCACCCTCCGGCTCAATGAGCGCGCGATGGATGAGGTTGCCCGACGGCTCGCAGACGAAGTAGTGGCCGTGCAGCCCCGGCAGCACCCGGTCCTGATACACGAGCGGGCCGCACGCGGCGGTGAACCACCCGTCCGGTTCGCTTTCCGCAGCGCCATAGCGGCTCTTGTAGTATTGGAAATACGCCGGGTCATCGGCGCGCTTCTGCCGCCACGGGTGTGGTTTGGAGAGGGAGTAGGCCCGCCGGTCACCCACCGCGCCCTGCACATCGGCCACGGCGGCATCGGGATTGCGGACAAGGTAGCGCCACGGCAACGGAGCCACAAAGAAGCTCGTGGTGGTGGTCACGGTGAACTGATCCCCGCTCTCAGTCATCGCAAAGCCAAACGTGTGCGTATTGCCCGTGACGGGCTCGATTGCGCTGCCGTCCGCGCGGATGCGGAAGTTGGAGCCGGGAAGGGTCACAGGCTTGGCGAGCTTCGGGCCGGTGATGGGACCACCCGGCCAGCCGCGACCGAAGTAAATCCAGCCGTCCGCGCCCCACTGCGGTGCATTGATGCCGCGCTCAAGCTCGCCCGTGCCGAAGCCGGTGAAGAGCGTCTCGCGCACCTCGGCCTTGCCGTCGCCATCGCGGTCCGCGAGGAAGATGATGTGCGGGGCGCAGGCCACGATGATGCCACCGCGGGCAGGCACGAGCCCGTAGATCGGCGGCAGGCCCTCGGCGAAGACCGTGGCCTGGTCCATGCGACCGTCGCCGTTCGTGTCGGTGAGGAGCTTCACCATGCCGAACGTGCCTTTCTCGGCGGCCTGCTTGAACTTCGCGTCGGCCTGCACGCGGCGCACCTGCGTGTCGAGCTGGCCGGTCTTGTTCAGCTCCTCGATATCGAGCTGGCCGGCGAGGTTGTAGCCGTGCAGTTCGCTGACATACATCCGCCCACGTTCGTCCCAGCATACGCCTGACGGCGATGCGATGAGCGGTTCGCTCGCGATAACTTCCATGCGGAACCCAGCGGGCAGTTTGAAAGCGGCCGCGCTCTCCTCCGGGGCGCGCGGCTTCGGCGCATCCGTGGGCGGAGGGATCTGGGCGTGCGCTGTCGTGGCGAGAGTTAGCAAGGCAGCGGCGATGGCCGGGCGGGGAAACTTGAAGGCGGACAGTTTCATGGCAGTTCCAGTTCAGCGCGGCGGCCACGGACTGCCATCGAGGGTGGACCCGGCAGTCGTGAGTTTCCCGCGATTCGAGACGGTGATCCCGCGCAGGCGGCAGTTCGCGAAGGTTGCCTCGCTGGATTCCGCAACGCGCAGGGGGCGGGGTGTTTTGTCGGCGCTGGAGATCTCGGTGTTGGTCACGGCGCATTTTCCGGGGCCCGGTTCCTTGGTCCGTGGGTTGCCCCCGGAGGAGAGCGTGAAGGCCGCCTTGCCCGAGGCGATGATGCGGCAGTCGTCCAGCCGGTGGTCGCCGCCGGAGAAGAGCACTTCCACGCTCACGCTGTCGCGGAACTCGCAGCGGGTGTAGTAGGAGTCGCACAGGTTCACGTCGGCCACGGCGTTGTCGTTGCCCCAGAACTTCCCGTCCGTCACCCAGACCTGGCAGGTGTCGTGCGCGCTGAAACCCTCGTCGAAGTTTTCGTAGCCGGTGATGTTGAAACAGCGCAGCTCGCGGCAGTCGCCGTGGATGTTGAAGCCGTCGTTGAGCGCGTGGCGGGTGTGGAGATTGCGGACGGTGATGGCGCGGTTGGTGCCGCCGGTGGCGAGGCCGGCGTCGCGCACGCTCCATTCCAAGCCCGTCGTCGAGCCGCGCACGTAGAGCCAGCCGGTCTTTTCGTCGGGTTGCAGTGCCCACGCAAACTCGCCGTCGCGCAATGCCTCCGGCGCAGGGAAGGCGACGTTCACGGACGGGCTGCGGCCCATGCGGTTCGCCTTGCCGTCGCGGATGAGCAGGTGTCGGTCGAAGCGCGTGCGGGGCAACAGCCGTCGATGCAGGCCGGGCGCGACGGTTTCCCAGCCGTCCACCGGCAGCGGATCGGCACCGGTGAGCGTCACCCCGTGGCCTTCGATGGTGAGGTTCGTCTTGCCCGCGAGGGTGATCATCTGGCGATACACCGCGCCCTCAGGCAGCAGGTGGATGGTGTCGCCGGGCTTGGCGCGGGTGACGGCGAGCTGGGCGGTCTTGAACGGGGCGGCCTTTGCTCCGGTCTGGTTGTCGGCACCGGTTTCCAAGTGGACGAACCATTCGGCTGCTTGCAGGGGAACGGCCAGCCTCAGGCCGACCAGCACAAGGAGCGTGAGGAGCGGCATGCGCGTCCGGTTGACGATGGTGCCGGAATTAGCCGGCTGGTGAAGCCGAGCAGGTAGAGGGGCGGGCATGATGATTGGCTGTATGGCTGACGACAGTGTGGGCGCGCGGCTTCGCAAGGTTAAGCGGGAAGTTGTTGCCGGGGGCGGCAGGAAGGCACGCCATTGGACCGGGAAAAATCCGCCGCCAATTGGGGGACAGCGCTCCATTTCAACGACTTGCATCGCTGGCATTGGCGTTGCTCTACCAGCCGACGGCGAACGAACGAAGTTTCATGAGCGCAAGCAGCAACACGGCAGATGCCCTCTGGCAGAAGGTGGTCCAGGACTACCGGCAGCTCTGCGTCCTGCAACGGCAGGCGCGGAATGAGGAATCGCTGCGCCTCCTGCAAAACGACCTGCCGGTGAGCATCCTCGAATGGTCCGAGCGGGACTCTGCGGATGGTGCCTCCAAGGCCCGCCGGCTCGACGCGATGTTCCAGGTGGAACAAACCCGCCTGACGGAGGCCTGGCTGGCGCAGGAACTCATGGCGCAGCAGGTCCGGGCCGAGCTGCTTCCCTCGCTGACCGCCCAGATCACCGCCGAGGTGCGCAAGGCCGTGACAGAATCCAATCTCCGCCCAGCAGCGGCCCCTGCTCTGGCTGCCCGTCCGCAGGCACCCGCCCCTACGCGCGCCCCGCAGCCCGCCCCATCGCGGCCTGTCCCGGCGGCAGCGCCCGCCGCTCGCCCCGCCCGGGTCCCGGCCGGCGACCTCACTTCGATCATCGATTTCATTTTGGCAGACGAGCAATCAGCCCCTGTCCGGCCGCTCGCCGCCTGACCCTGTCCGTCCCACACACATCAACCGTCCTACACACATGAACGCAGCAAACTCAGTCCTCACTCCCAGCAACCATCGTTACTTCAAGCCGCAGGAGGTCAACGGCAAAGGCCGTTTCGACATCTGCGCCAACAATGGCGTCGCCACCGACCGTGCCGTGCTCCTGCTCGGCTTCGACTGGGGCACCAACAAGTCGTGCCTCAAGGGCGCTTACGGCGGCAGCCATGAACTGGCCGCTGACCGCGTCATCCCCACCGTCGTCGGCTATGCCAAGGACGGCGTCGTGGACGGCCTCCTG